>NZ_JBIAVQ010000009.1:0-430487 GCF_042894505.1 Streptomyces sp. NPDC001536 | reverse complement strand
GCTGGACCGGCATCTGCACCACCTGCCATCAAGCTCTACCAGCCAGGGCACACACGACACCAAGATCGAGAACGACCTAACGGAGTCCTACTAGGAGTCGTACGGGAACGCGGAAGGGGCCGGGCTCACCAGAGCCCGGCCCCTTCCGTCACGGCTGATCAGACGTTGAAGCGGAACTCCACGACGTCCCCGTCCTGCATGACGTACTCCTTGCCCTCCATGCGCGCCTTGCCCTTGGCGCGGGCCTCGGCGACCGAACCGGTCTCGACGAGGTCGGCGAAGGAGATGACCTCGGCCTTGATGAAGCCCTTCTGGAAGTCGGTGTGGATGACACCGGCCGCCTCGGGGGCCGTGGCGCCCTTCTTGATCGTCCAGGCGCGGGACTCCTTGGGGCCGGCCGTGAGGTAGGTCTGGAGGCCGAGGGTGTTGAAGCCGACGCGGGCCAGCGTCGCCAGACCCGGCTCCTCGGCGCCGACCGACTCCAGAAGCTCCATGGCGTCGTCCTCGTCGAGCTCGGCGAGGTCCTGCTCCAGCTTGGCGTTGAGGAAGATCGCCTCGGCGGGGGCGACCAGGGCGCGCTGCTCGTCCTTGAAGGTCTCGTCGACCAGTTCGTCCTCGTCCACGTTGAAGACGTAGAGGAAGGGCTTGGTGGTCAGGAGGTGCAGGTCGTGCAGGAGCTCCTCGTTGCCCGAGCCCTGGACGATGCCCGCGGAGAACAGCGTGTCGCCCTTCTCCAGGATCTCCTTGGCCTCCTCGACGGCCTTGACCTTCGGCGCGATGTCCTTCTTGATCCGCGACTCCTTCTGGAGGCGCGGGAGGACCTTCTCGATGGTCTGGAGGTCGGCGAGGATCAGCTCGGTGTTGATCGTCTCGATGTCGTCCTTGGGCGAGACCTTGCCGTCGACATGGACGACGTTCTCGTCCTTGAAGGCGCGGATGACCTGGCAGATCGCGTCGGACTCACGGATGTTGGCGAGGAACTTGTTGCCCAGGCCCTCACCCTCGGAGGCGCCGCGCACGATGCCCGCGATGTCGACGAAGTCGACGGTCGCCGGGAGGATCCGCTGCGAGGAGAAGATTTCGGCCAGCTTCGTCAGACGCGCGTCCGGGACGCCCACGACACCGACGTTCGGCTCGATCGTGGCGAACGGGTAGTTGGCCGCGAGCACGTCGTTCTTGGTCAGGGCGTTGAACAGGGTCGACTTGCCGACATTCGGCAGACCGACGATTCCGATCGTGAGCGACACGTTGCGACTTCCCGTACGTGAGAGGAGAGGACTGAGGGCTGGGGCCGATCCACCAGTCTACGGCGTACCGGGCCCCGCCCTCCTCGAGGCGTCGAACACTTGGCCAAGGTCGATCCATCGGCGTGTCTGAAGGGCGATTCTGCATATAAACCGTCCTAAGTTGGTCCAGTGGAGCAACACAGGACGCGACCCCCGCACATTCGAGCACGACGCGAGACACCTTCCCTGCCCCCGCAGGCGGCTCGCGGCGGGCGCCGTCCACCCGTCGTACGACGGCCCGCTCCCCCGGTCGCGCAGGCGGTGCGCCGCTTCCCCAACCCCCGGCTCACCGGGCTCGGCGGCGGTCTGTTCTGCATCGCGGTGATGCTGATGCTCGGCTGCCTCGACGCGCTGACGTTCGGGTCGCTGACGGCGTACGGCGTGCTGTTCCTGCCGGTGTGCGTGCTGACCGCCGTCTGGATGCGGCGCAACGACCTGGTCACCGCACCCATCGTGGTCCCGATCGCCTTCGCCGCGGGGCTCGTGCCCCTCGCCCAGGGCGGGGACGGGATCGGCACCCGCCTGATGGGCCTGGTGACCGCCCTGGCCACCGAGGCCGGCTGGCTGTACGGCGGGACGCTCCTCACCGGTCTGATCGTGACCGTACGCAAGATCCGGCTGATGAACCGGCGGCGGCAGGCGAACCGCCGGTCCTTCTGAGCTACTCCTTCGCCGCCCGCATCGCCGCTCCCACGATCCCCGCGTTGTTCTGGAGCTGCGCCGGGACGATCTCCGCCTTGATGCCCTTGATGTGGTGCAGGAACTTCTCGGACTTGCGGCTCACGCCGCCGCCGATGATGAACAGCTCGGGCGAGAAGAGCATCTCGACATGGGCGAGGTACTTCTGGACGCGGCGCGCCCAGTGCTCCCACGTCAGCTCGCCGTCCTCCTTGGCCTTGCTGGAGGCGCGCGTCTCCGCGTCGTGCCCGTGCAGCTCCAGGTGGCCCAGCTCGGTGTTGGGGACCAGGACGCCGTTGACGAACAGGGCGCTGCCGATGCCGGTGCCGAAGGTCAGCAGGACGACGGTGCCTCTGCGGCCGTGACCGGCGCCGAACTCCATCTCGGCGACGCCCGCCGCGTCCGCGTCGTTGACCACCGTCACCGGCAGGCCGCCGAGCCGCTCGCTGAACAACGCGCGCGCGTCCGTGTCGATCCAGTCCTTGTCGACATTGGCCGCCGTACGGATCGTGGCCCCGCCGGTGACCACGCCGGGGAAGGTCAGCCCGACCGGCCCCGACCAGCCGAAGTGGTCGATGACCTCCTTCACACCGTCCGCCACCGCGTCCGGCGTCGCCGGATGCGGGGTGAGCACCTTGTGGCGCTCCTGGGCGAGGTCGCCTCTGGCCAGGTCCACCGGGGCGCCCTTGATCCCGGATCCGCCGATGTCCACACCGAAGATCTGCATGGCCCTACGTTACGACGAGCGACCGACAGTCACTCCTTCGAGGCTCCCGTACGCTCCGCGACCAGCGCCGCGGCCTCCTCGCGCAGATCGCGGCGGAGCTCCTTGGGCAGCGAGAAGGTGATGGACTCCTCGGCCGCCTTGACGAGCTCGACATCGCCGAAGCCGCGCTGGGAGAGGTACTCCAGGACCTCCTCGACGAGGACCTCGGGCACCGAGGCACCGGAGGTGACGCCGACCGTGGTAACGCCCTCCAGCCAGGCCTCGTCGATCTCGCTGGCGAAGTCCACGAGGTAGGCCTCGCGGGCGCCGGCCAGCTTGGCGACCTCGACGAGCCGCACGGAGTTGGAGGAGTTGCGGGAGCCGACCACGATGACGAGCTCGGCCTCGGCGCCCATCTGCTTCACCGCGAGCTGACGGTTCTGCGTGGCGTAGCAGATGTCGTCGCTGGGCGGGGAGATGAGCTGCGGGAACTTCTCCTTCAGCGCGTCGACGGTCTCCATGGTCTCGTCGACGGAGAGCGTGGTCTGGGAGAGCCAGACGATCTTCGACTCGTCGCGGACCTCGACCTTGGCGACGTCCTCGGGGCCGTCGACGATCGTGATGTGGTCGGGGGCCTCGCCGGAGGTGCCGATGACCTCCTCGTGGCCCTCGTGCCCGATCAGGAGGATGTCGTAGTCCTCCTTGGCGAAGCGGACGGCTTCCTTGTGGACCTTGGTGACCAGCGGGCAGGTCGCGTCGATGGTGGCGAGCCTGCCGCGCGCGGCCTCCTCGTGGACGACGGGCGCGACGCCGTGCGCGGAGAACATGACGATGTTCCCCTCGGGGACCTCCTCCGTCCGCTCGACGAAGACGGCGCCCTTCCTCTCCAGGGTCTGCACGACGTACTTGTTGTGGACGATCTCGTGCCGGACGTACACCGGAGCGCCGTACTGCTCCAGGGCTTTCTCGACGGCGATCACGGCGCGGTCCACACCCGCGCAGTAGCCCCGGGGGGCGGCGAGCAGGACACGGCGGCCAGACGAAGCAGTCATGCGTCCCATCGTAAGGCCGCGCCGGACGGGTCGAAGATCGCGTTGTTGGCGAGACTGGCCGGGAAGTGTGAAGGGCGGGGAACCGGCGACGGCAGACAACAGGTGAAGCACCGGCGGAGGCATGGATGTCCGAGACCCAGACGACGACCCGTACCGCCGATCCGGGCCATGACCTGCGGCGCAGCCTCGGCTTCCGGGATCTGGTGGTCTACGGGCTGCTTTTCATCGCCCCCATGGCGCCCGTCGGCGTGTTCGGCACGCTCGACGCCAAGTCGCACGGGGCGGTGGCGCTGGTCTATGTCGTCGCCACGGTCGCGATGGCGTTCACCGCGTTCAGCTACGCGCAGATGGTGCGGGTGGTCCCGCGCGCGGGCTCCGTGTACGCCTACGCGCGCGTGGCGCTCGGTAAGGAGGCCGGGTTCGTCGCGGGGTGGATGGCGATGCTGGACTACCTCCTCATCCCGGCGGTCGCGTATCTCTTCTCCGGCATCGCGATGAACGCGCTGGTCCCGGAGGTCTCGCGGTGGGTGTGGACGGCGCTGGCGGTGGTCGTGACGACGCTGCTGAACCTGTGGGGCGTCCGGGCGGCGGCCCGGGTCGGTTTCCTGGTGCTGGCGATGGAGATCGTGGTCCTGCTGGTGTTCGTGGTCTCCGCGATCGTCGTCCTCGCGCGTGACGGTGCCGAGCGGGGGTGGCTGTCGCCGCTGTCGGGGGACGGCTCGCAGGGGGCGTTCGCGCTGTCGGCGGTGCTCGGGGCGGTGTCGATCGCGGTGCTGTCGTATCTCGGCTTCGACGCGATCGCCTCCTTCGCGGAGGAGGTCACCGGCGGGTCGGCGAAGGTGGCGCGGGCGGTGCTGTTCTGTCTGGCGCTGGCGGGTGTGCTGTTCGTGGCCCAGGCGTATCTGGTGTCGCTGCTGGAGCCGATGTCGTCGGCGGAGCTGGCGGCCCAGCCGGGGAAGCAGGGGTCCGCCTTCTACGACGCCGTGGACGTGTCCGTCGGGACCTGGCTGCACGATCTGGTGGCGGTGAGCAAGGCGATCGGGGCGGCGTTCGCGGCGCTGGCCGGGCAGGCGGCCGCGGGGCGGCTGCTGTTCGCGATGGGGCGGGACCGGCGGTTGCCGCGGGTGCTGTCGAGGACGGATGCGGGGGTGCCGCGGGTGGCGCTGTTGTGCGCGGCCGTCATCACGCTGGTGGCGGCGGTGTGGGCGGCTCGGCGGGGCGACGGGATGGACCATCTGGTGTCGGTCGTGGACATCGGCGCGCTGACGGCCTTCACGTTGCTGCACGCGAGCGTGGTGGGGTGGTTCGCGGTACGGCGGCGAGGTGGGCCGGTGAGCTGGTGGCGACATGTGCTGGTCCCGGTCGTCGGCGCGGCGATCACCGTCGCGGTGATCGTGGAGGCGTCGGGGGCGGCGCAGTTGGTGGGGGCGGTGTGGTTCGTGATCGGACTCGCGGTCCTGCTGGGGCAGCGGGGGCGGGCGGAGACCGCGCACTGACCGGCGGACCTGGGCCGCGTTGTCACTACCGGCCACTACGCTCGGCGCATGGCTCTCAACACGTCCGCGGAAACGCCGTTGCCCGTCGGTGAGGTCTCCCGGCTGATCGGGGGATGGATCGACCGGCTCGGTGCCGTCTGGGTGGAGGGGCAGATCACCCAGCTGTCCCGGCGGCCCGGTGCCGGGGTCGTGTTTCTGACCTTGCGTGACCCGTCGTACGACATCTCGGTGAGCGTGACCTGTTTTCGGCAGGTGTTCGACGATGTCGCCGATGTGGTGAGCGAGGGTGCGCGGGTCGTCGTGCTCGCCAAGCCGGAGTGGTACGCGCCGCGGGGGCAGCTGTCGTTGCGGGCCGCCGAGATAAGGCCGGTCGGGGTCGGGGAACTGCTCGCGCGGCTGGAGCAGTTGAAGAAGTCGCTCGCCGCCGAGGGCCTGTTCGCGGCCGAGCGGAAGAAGCCGCTGCCGTTTCTGCCGCAGCTCGTCGGGCTGGTGTGCGGGCGGGCGTCCGCCGCCGAGCGGGACGTGCTGGAGAACGCCCGGCACCGCTGGCCCGCCGTCCGCTTCGAGGTGCGCAATGTCGCCGTACAGGGCGTACACGCGGTGCCGCAGGTGGTGCAGGCGGTCAAGGAGCTCGACGAGAACGACGACGTCGACGTGATCATCGTGGCCCGGGGCGGGGGCAGCGTGGAGGATCTGCTGCCCTTCTCCGACGAGCAGTTGGTGCGTACCGTCGCCGCCTGTCGCACCCCCGTCGTCTCCGCCATCGGGCACGAACCGGACAACCCGCTCCTCGACCATGTCGCCGACCTGCGCGCCTCCACCCCGACCGACGCCGCCAAGAAGGTCGTACCGGATGTGGGCGAGGAGTACGAACGGGTGCGGATGCTGCGCGACCGGGCGCGGCGGTGCGTCGAGGGGTTCATCGAGCGGGAGGAGCGCGGGCTCGCCCATGCGCTCGCCCGGCCGTCGATAGAGGATCCGCACCGGATGATCGACGAGCGTGCCGATCATGTGGCCTCGCTCGTGGAGCGGTCGCGGCGCACCCTCGGCCATCTCCTCGACCGCGCCGACTCCGAGCTCACGCACACGCACGCACGCGTGGTGGCCCTCTCCCCCGCCGCGACCCTGAAGCGGGGGTACGCGGTGCTGCAGAAGGCCGACGGGCACGTGGTGCGGGCGCCGGACGAGGTGGCGGCTCAGGAGAGCCTGCGGGCGCGGGTGGCCGAGGGCGAGTTCACGGTGGTCCGGGCCGAGTGACCGCACGAGGCCGCCCCGGCGGCGGGACGAGGCGTCCCCGGGGGAACACAGCGGTGTCCGAGTCGATGCTTAGGGTGGGCGCATGACCAGCAAGGTGGATGAGGCGCTCGGGTACGAGCAGGCGCGGGACGAGCTGATCGACGTCGTACGGCGGCTGGAGGCCGGCGGTACGACGCTGGAGGAGTCCCTCGCGCTGTGGGAACGGGGCGAGGAGCTGGCGAAGGTGTGCCGGCGGTGGCTGGAGGGGGCGCGGGCGCGGCTGGACGCGGCGCTCGCCGAGGAGGAGTCGGCCGGGGAAGAGGCCGACTCCGAGTAGCGGGGCGTGGTGATCTGTGAAGCGGGTCACCACACTCCGGTTATTGTTGAACATTCAACCTATGGCGCGTACAGTCATCCACGTCAGCCGATCCGGAACCCGGATCCGACGTACGTCCCCGAGAAGGTTCACCCATGTCTCTCGTCCTTGACCCCACCGCCCAGGACCTGCTCTTCCGCGAGGCGCACACCGCCCACGCCTTCACCGACGAGCCGGTGACCGACGAGCAGGTGCAGGCGATCTACGACCTGGTCAAGTTCGGCCCGACCGCCTTCAACCAGACCCCGCTGCGCATCACCCTGGTCCGCTCCCCCGAGGCCCGTGAGCGCCTCGTGCGGCACATGGCCGAGGGCAACCAGCCCAAGACGGCCACCGCCCCGCTGGTCGCGATCCTCTCCGCGGACAACGAGTTCCACGAGGAGCTGCCCACGCTGCTCCCGCACTTCCCGCAGGCCAAGGACCTCTTCTTCAGCGAGCGCCCGGCCCGTGAGAGCGCGGCCGCGCTGAACGCCGCCCTCCAGGCCGCGTACTTCATCATCGGCGTCCGCGCCGCCGGTCTCGCCGCCGGCCCGATGACCGGCGTCGACTTCGAGGGCGTCCGCAAGGAGTTCCTCGACGGAGACCACACCCCGCTGATGGTCGTCAACATCGGCAAGCCGGGCGACAACGCCTCCCACCCGCGCTCCCCGCGCCTCGCCTACGACGAGGTCGTCACCACGGTCTGAGCGACCCGGACGGACATGCGAGAAGGGCCCCCGGTTCCGGGGGCCCTTCTCGCATGTACGGATGCCTCGCGCACCGGGCGCTCACTCCGACGTGAGCGCCTTCACCATCTGCGTCAGCCGGGCGTGCGACCCCGTGCCGGCCACGACGGTCGTCGCGCCGTCGGCCTGGTGGACGAGCGCGTCGTAGCGGCCGCCGGTGTAGCGCGTCCAGGTCCGGCCGTCGATCTCCTCGGTCTTGTCCGTCTTCTCGCCGCCCTGGCTGGCCTCGTCGATGAACTCGCCGGCCGGCTCATGGGTCGACTGCTCGATCTGGACGTAGCCGTCGCCGGGGGTGTGGAAACCGAGGTGCCAGGCGTCGGAGTCCGCGCCGTCGTACCGGACGGAGGTGGCCTTCCAGGTGTCGGGCAGACCCGCGGGCGCCAGCACCGGGTAGGGCGCGGCGCGCCGGGCCGTGAGCAGCTCGACGCGGTAGTCGACCCGCTTGACCTCCTGCGGGGAGTCGTCGTGCGGGATGAAGAGGTAGATGACCCCCGCCATGAGACTGATCAGGCCCAGGGAGAGAACCATGTCCCGGACCGTCTTCTGCTTGCCGTTCGAACCTGCCACAGCCCTATCGTCGCAGGTGCCCTGGTCCGCTCATCCGTGGGGTCCCCTGCTCATTTTGTCTGCCTAACGATAGAGTCGACGCCATCACCCTCATCCGGCCGTCGTCGTATCAGAAAGGTGCGTCTCGATGACCGAGCATCATCATCTGCCGTCCGAACTCGAAGTGCCCTCCGAAGCCCCCGACCGCAACCTCGCCCTGGAACTCGTCCGGGTGACCGAAGCCGCGGCGATGGCCGCGGGCCGCTGGGTCGGCCGCGGCGACAAGAACGGCGCCGACGGTGCCGCGGTGCGCGCCATGCGTAGCCTCGTCTCCACCGTGTCGATGAACGGCGTGGTCGTCATCGGGGAGGGGGAGAAGGACGAGGCCCCGATGCTCTTCAACGGGGAGCGTGTCGGAGACGGGACCGGTCCCGAGTGCGACATCGCCGTCGACCCGATCGACGGCACGACCCTCACCGCCAAGGGCATGCCGAACGCGATCGCCGTGCTGGCCGCCGCGGACCGCGGGTCGATGTTCGACCCGTCCGCCGTGTTCTACATGGACAAGCTGGTCACCGGCCCCGAGGCCGCGGACTTCGTCGACATCGACGCGCCCGTGTCCGTGAACATCCGGCGGGTCGCGAAGGCGAAGCGGTCCACCCCGGAGGACGTGACCGTCGTCATCCTCGACCGGCCCCGGCACGAGGGGATCATCAAGGAGATCCGGGAGGCGGGTGCGCGCATCAAGCTGATCTCCGACGGTGACGTGGCGGGTTCCATCTACGCGCTGCGCGAGGGCACCGGCGTCGACATGCTGCTGGGCATCGGCGGTACGCCGGAGGGGATCATCTCCGCCTGCGCCGTGAAGTGCCTCGGCGGCACGATCCAGGGCAAGTTGTGGCCCAAGGACGCGGAGGAGCGGCAGCGGGCGATCGACGCGGGGCACGATCTGGACCGGGTGCTGACCACCGACGACCTGGTGTCGGGCGAGAACGTGTTCTTCGTCGCCACCGGGATCACCGACGGTGAGTTGCTGCGGGGTGTGCGGTATCGGTCGGAGACCGCGACGACCGACTCGATCGTGATGCGGTCGAAGTCGGGGACGGTGCGGAGGATCGATTCCGAGCATCGGTTGAGCAAGCTGCGGGCTTACAGCGCGATTGACTTTGATCGCGCCAAATAGCCCGGGGGTTGTGGAGCGTTGGCGGCTGCGGGTGCTTCGTGGCTTGTCGCGCAGTTCCCCGCGCCCCTGGCGGCATCCAGCTCCCCCTGGTTGAAAAGTGAAGGGCGCCCCCGGTGCGGTGGGGGCGCCCCTTTCACATGTCCTGCGGCTTTCAGCCCGCCTGCGCTATGCGGGAGGCTCCTGCCGCCTTTTTCAGTTCCATGTCGCGGCGCCTGCGGCGGGCCAGGACCACGCGGCGTTCCGCCGCGGTGAGGCCGCCCCAGACGCCGTAGGGCTCGGGTTGCAGGAGTGCGTGTTCGCGGCACTCGACCATGACCGGGCAGCGGGCACAGACCCGCTTCGCGGCCTCCTCGCGGGAGAGCCGGGCGGCGGTGGGTTCCTTCGAGGGGGCGAAGAACAGGCCGGCCTCGTCGCGCCGGCACACCGCCTCGGTGTGCCAAGGCGCGTCTTGGTCCCTGTCTCGCACTGGCACCCGCTGAGCCGGAACGGCAGCTACCTGCAGGGACGAATGCGGCGGTTGCAGCACGGTCTACTCCTGACGACGGCTTCGCGAGCGAGCGACGATGCAGCAAGGCCTACCCGCTGTGCGCGTGCCTATGCACTGAGTTCCGAACCGCTGGATTCCGGGTGGTCCCGTGCTGGGGTGTGAGTGGAACCGATCGTTTCGCACGCGGGCCGGTTCACAACCGTCAACGATCCAGATGCTTGCGCAAACTCTTGTCGACCTTGTGCTGGACCCGATCGAGAATGTCCGCGACGAGCCTGCCGCGCCTGGGCCTGCCCTCGATGTTGCCGAGCACGGCCCACCCGTCGACGTAGACCACGGGCGCCTCGGGGTCGTCCGAATCCAGGGTGTGCACCTCGAAGTTGCCCAGGACTCCGCCGCCGGTGCCGCGCAGCGACACGTTCTCCGGGACCCGGACCTCGACATTGCCGAAGACCGAGATCGCCTTGATCACGACCTGCTGGTACTCGAACAGGGCCTCGCTGAGGTCTATCTCGACGCTGCCGAAGATCGCGTACGCGTGGATACGGCGGCCAGCGCGCCAGCGGCCCTTGCGGACGGCGCTGCTGAACACCGCCACCACGTTCTCGTCGGGCTCGATCGGGATGGCGCCGACGGTGGGGCGGTTGGGCGCGGCGGGCGGTGTCGTGCGCCGCTGGTGTGCGGCGGGCAGGTCCCGGATGAAGGCGTCCAGTTCGCCGACCGTCTTGGCGGCCAGCGCGCCCTCGACCCGCTCGGCGTGCTCGTCCGCGCTGAGACGGCCCTCGGCCAGGGCCTCGCGCAGGATGTCGGCGATGCGGTCGCGGTCGGCGTCGGAGGCGCGCAGGTCGGTGGTGGCAGCGGGCGGCGTCTGCTTCTGAAGGTCCACGGCAGCAGCGTACCCAAACGCGATAGATCGCGACTAGGCCTGTGGACAACCAACTGAGCCTTACCTCACAAGCTTCCGGCCTTGGACAGGTTCTACGCTGGTGAGGCTCGCCAACGGAGGCGGGTCGCCGTCTGCCGAGTGAGGAATGGGCTGAGATGCCTGAGTTCGCGTACACCGATCTGCTCCCCATGGGAGAGGACACCACCCCCTACCGGCTGGTGACCTCCGAGGGTGTCTCCACCTTCGAGGCCGACGGGCGCACGTTCCTCAAGGTCGAGCCGGAGGCGCTGCGCAAGCTCGCCGAAGAGGCGATCCACGACATCCAGCACTACCTGCGGCCCGCGCACCTGGCGCAACTGCGGCGGATCATCGACGACCCCGAGGCGTCGAGCAACGACAAGTTCGTCGCGCTCGACCTGCTGAAGAACGCGAACATCGCGGCGGCGGGCGTCCTTCCGATGTGCCAGGACACCGGCACGGCGATCGTCATGGGCAAGCGCGGGCAGAACGTGCTGACGTCCGGCGGCGACGAGGAGGCCCTGTCCAAGGGCATCTACGACGCGTACCTGAACCTGAATCTGCGCTACTCGCAGATGGCCCCGCTGACCATGTGGGACGAGAAGAACACCGGCTCCAACCTCCCCGCGCAGATCGAGCTGTACGCCACCGACGGCGGCGCGTACAAGTTCCTCTTCATGGCCAAGGGCGGTGGCTCGGCCAACAAGTCCTTCCTCTACCAGGAGACGAAGGCCGTCCTGAACGAGGCCTCCATGATGAAGTTCCTGGAGGAGAAGATCCGTTCGCTCGGTACGGCCGCCTGTCCGCCGTACCACCTGGCGATCGTGGTCGGCGGTACGTCGGCCGAGTACGCGCTGAAGACCGCGAAGTACGCCTCCGCGCACTACCTCGACGAGATCCCGGCCGAGGGCTCGGAGCTGGGGCACGGCTTCCGGGACAAGGAGCTGGAGGAGAAGGTCTTCGAGCTGACGCAGAAGATCGGGATCGGCGCGCAGTTCGGTGGCAAGTACTTCTGCCACGACGTGCGCGTGGTGCGGTTGCCGCGGCACGGGGCGTCCTGCCCTGTCGCGATCGCGGTCTCCTGCTCGGCCGACCGGCAGGCCGTCGCGAAGATCACCGCCGAGGGTGTCTTCCTGGAGCAGCTGGAGACGGACCCGGCGCGGTTCCTGCCGGAGACGACGGACGAGCACCTCGACGAGGCCGGTGACGTCGTGCGTATCGACCTGAACCAGCCGATGGACTCGATCCTCGCCGAGCTGACGAAGTACCCGGTGAAGACCCGGCTGTCGCTCTCCGGTCCACTGGTCGTGGCGCGTGACATCGCGCACGCCAAGATCAAGGAACGCCTCGACGCGGGCGAGGAGATGCCGCAGTACCTCAAGGACCACCCGGTGTACTACGCCGGTCCGGCCAAGACCCCCGAGGGCTACGCCTCCGGCTCCTTCGGCCCGACGACGGCCGGCCGCATGGACTCCTACGTCGAGCAGTTCCAGGCGGCGGGCGGCTCCAAGGTGATGCTGGCGAAGGGCAACCGGTCCGCCCAGGTCACCAAGGCCTGCGACGCACACGGCGGCTTCTACCTCGGCTCCATCGGCGGCCCCGCCGCCCGGCTCGCCCAGGACTGCATCAAGAAGGTCGAGGTCGTCGAGTACGAGGAGCTCGGCATGGAGGCGGTCTGGAAGATCGAGGTCGAGGACTTCCCGGCGTTCATCGTGGTGGACGACAAGGGCAACGACTTCTTCCAGGACCCGGCCCCGGCACCGACGTTCACGTCGATCCCGGTCCGCGGGCCTGGACTGGCGTAACCCCCTCGGGGCGGCCGGACTGTTTCTCGCCCCCGCCGCCCCTACCCGTCCCATCCTCCAGGAGCTGCCGCCCCTTCGACCCCGCACCCAGGGGGCTCCGCCCCCTGGACCCCCATCGGCCTGAACGGCCTCGTCCTCAAACGCCGGACGGGCTGAAAGCTGCGGGCGGGTGGGGTATCGGGACGGCACACCCTCGTCCCCGAAACACCGGGTGTCTCCGTTCGGCCCAAGTCCCGGAACATCGCGGCGTCCCCGTTCGCTGTACCCGGTATGAGCGACTACCGCATCGAGCACGACTCCATGGGCGAAGTACGCGTCCCGGCCGACGCCAAGTGGCGCGCCCAGACGCAGCGGGCCGTGGAGAACTTCCCCATCTCCGGGCAGCGGATCGAGCGCGCCCATATCGAGGCGCTCGCACGGATCAAGGGTGCCGCCGCGAAGGTCAACGCCGAGCTGGGGGTGCTCGACAAGGACATCGCCGGGGCCGTTCAGGACGCGGCCGGTGAGGTGGCCGAGGGGCGGTGGGACGCGCACTTCCCCATCGATGTCTTCCAGACCGGGTCCGGGACCTCGTCCAACATGAACACCAACGAGGTCATCGCCACGCTGGCGACCGAGCGGCTGGGGCGGGACGTTCATCCCAACGATCACGTCAACGCCTCCCAGTCCTCCAACGACGTCTTCCCGTCCTCCATCCACATCGCCGCCACCGCCGCCGTCACCCGGGATCTCATTCCCGCGCTCGAACACCTCGCCACCTCCCTGGAGGCCAAGTCCGAGGAGTTCGCCGATGTCGTGAAGTCCGGGCGGACCCATCTCATGGACGCCACGCCCGTGACCCTGGGGCAGGAGTTCGGCGGGTACGCGGCCCAGGTGCGGTACGGCGTCGAGCGGCTCCACGCGTCCCTCCCCCGGCTCGCCGAGCTGCCGCTGGGCGGTACCGCCGTCGGTACCGGCATCAACACCCCGCCCGGCTTCTCCGCCGCCGTCATCGAGGAGGTCGCCCGCGCCACGGGGCTGCCGCTGACCGAGGCGCGCGACCACTTCGAGGCGCAGGGGGCCCGGGACGGGATCGTGGAGACGAGCGGGCAGCTGCGGACCATCGCGGTCGGGCTGACGAAGATCGCCAATGATCTGCGGTGGATGGCCTCGGGGCCGCGCACCGGGCTCGCCGAGATCTCCCTGCCCGATCTCCAGCCGGGGTCGTCGATCATGCCCGGCAAGGTCAACCCGGTGATCCCGGAGGCCGTGCTCATGGTCGCGGCCCAGGTCGTCGGCAACGACGCCACCGTCGCCACCGCCGGAGCCGCCGGCAACTTCGAGCTGAACGTCATGCTGCCGGTCATCGCGAAGAACGTACTGGAGTCGATCCGGCTCCTCGCCAACGTCTCCCGGCTCCTCGCCGACCGGACCGTCGACGGGATCGTCGCGCACCGCGAGCGCGCCCGCGAGTACGCCGAGTCGTCACCCTCCGTGGTCACCCCGCTGAACAAGTACATCGGGTACGAGGAGGCCGCCAAGGTCGCCAAGAAGGCTCTCGCGGAGCGGAAGACCATCCGTCAGGTCGTCGTGGAGGGCGGGTACATCGAGCGCGGCGACCTCACCGTCGAACAACTCGACGAAGCGCTGGATGTCCTGCGTATGACGCGTCCGTAACCATTGCCGCCCCCGCGCGCGAACCGTGACGCGCGCCGCAGCGTCGTATGCCCATGGCACCTAATATCTGTTCATGGCAGACGGTGGAGCGGTGAGAGCGGTGGAAGCGGGCAGGTCGACGTCCTTCTGGGAGCCCGGGAGTCAGATCCTGTGGCGCTACCGGGAGAACGGCGCCGCGCGCTTCCATATCGCACGCCCTGTGACCGTCGTCCGGGACGATCACGACCTGCTGGCCGTGTGGATGGCCCCCGGCACCGAGTGTGTGAAGCCCGTGCTCTCGGACGGCACCTCGGTGCACGCGGAGCCGCTGGAGACCCGGTACACCAAGCCTCGTACCGTGCAGCGCGACCGCTGGTTCGGCACCGGTGTGCTGAAGCTGGCGCGGCCGGGCGAGCCGTGGTCGGTGTGGCTGTTCTGGGAGCCGGGCTGGCTGTTCAAGAACTGGTACGTGAACCTGGAGGAACCGCTGGCCCGTTGGGACGGCGGGGTCGACTCCGAGGATCACTTCCTGGACATCTCCGTGCACCCGGACCGCAGTTGGCACTGGCGCGACGAGGACGAGTTCGCGCAGGCCCAGCGCGACGGTCTGATGGACGCGGCACAGGCCGAACAGGTGCGGCAGGCCGGGCGCTCGGCGGTGGAGGTCATCCGCTCCTGGGGCCCGCCGTACTCGGACGGCTGGCAGCGCTGGCGACCGGATCCGTCCTGGTCGGTACCGTTGCTGCCGGAAGACTGGGACCGCACGCCCGCGCACATGTCCTCATGAGACCCTTGATGCGCCCCCGGGCAACAAACGTAGGATCGTCCTCCGCAAGCGCGCGGCGGCAACTACCGGAGCGTGCATCGAGCTTGACCATTCGTCACCGAGGGGCGGCAGGACGTGAGCGAGGGGTACGAGGGCAACACCGGTTCGGAGGCCAGACGCTCCGCCGGTGGCACAGGAACATCCTCTGACCACGCGGGAATTCCGTTCCTGGGGCACGTATACCGGGTATCGGCATTTCGGCGGGACGAGCTGAGCGCGCGGCGCGCAGCCACCGACGGACGGATTCGACACGCGTGACGGAGCAGCCCACCTCCTTCGAGCGCCCCCAGCCGGGCGCCGACCCCGCGGACCCTCGCGGGGCGCTCCTGCGTGCCTCCACGCCCCCGCACAGCGCCTTACCGGCACAGGCCCGGGCGGGCGAGACGCCGCCCCCCGGGTCCGACATCACGACACCGGTGCCCGGCGGCGACCCCGAGCACTCCCAGCCCACGGCGGCCGCCGAGCCGGACACCCACCGTCCGCGACCGGTGCCCGAGGCCGTAACGGCCCCGTCGGAGGCCGCGTCCGACGGCCCTGAGCGGCGTACCGGACAGGGGCAGGCGCTCGGCCGGCCCACGCCGATGCGGCGGGACGGCGACCGGCTGCGGTTCGTGGGCGCCGCGACCCGGCGGATCGCCCGCGGCATCGACCTGGACGAGATCGTGATGGGGCTGTGCCGGGCGACCGTGCCGACCTTCTCGGACGCGATCCTGGTCTATCTGCGCGACCCGCTGCCGGTCGGCGACGAGCGGCCCACCGGCCCGCTGGTGCTGCGGCTGCGCCGCACCGACCGGATACCGGAGGAGCGGGACACCGAGGGCGGTTTCGCCGTGCCCGCGCCCCAGCCGGAGCCGACCGAGCTGACCGAGCTGTCGGCCGTCACCGCCGAGCTGTGCGAGGTGCGCACCGGCGGCGCGCTCGCCGAGGTGCTGCGGGGCGTACGACCCGTCTTCACGGACTCTCCCGCGGCCCGCGCCGCGCTGCCGGAACTCCTCGGCGAGGGCGGCGAGTTGATCGTCCCCGGCGGCCGGCGCGCCATCCTCGCCCCGCTGCGCGGCCGGCGCCGGGTCATCGGCGCCGCGCTGTTCCTGCGCCGCCCGGAACGCATCGCCTTCGAGCCGGACGACCTCCTGGTCGCCGCCCAGCTCGCCACGCACAGCGCGCTCGGCATCGACAAGGCGGTGCTGTACGGCCGCGAGGCGTACATCGCCGACGAGCTCCAGCGCACCATGCTGCCGGAGACCCTCCCGCGCCCGACCGGGGTCCGGCTGGCCTCGCGCTATCTGCCGGCCGCCGAGACCGCGCGGGTCGGCGGCGACTGGTACGACGCGATCCCCCTGCCGGGGAGCCGGGTCGCGCTGGTCGTCGGCGACGTCATGGGCCACTCCATGACCTCGGCCGCGATCATGGGCCAGCTGCGGACCACCGCCCAGACCCTGGCCGGTCTCGACCTGCCGCCGCAGGAGGTGCTGCACCACCTCGACGAACAGGCCCAGAGGCTCGGCACGGATCGCATGGCGACCTGCCTCTACGCCGTCTACGACCCGGTGTCGCATCGCATCACGATCGCCAACGCCGGCCATCCGCCGCCCGTCCTGCTCCACCTGGGCGGCCGCGCGGAGGTGCTGCGGGTGCCCCCGGGCGCGCCGATCGGCGTCGGCGGCGTCGATTTCGAGGCCGTAGAGCTCGATGCCCCGGCCGGGGCGACGCTGCTCCTCTACACCGACGGGCTGGTCGAATCGCGCCTTCGGGACGTGTGGAGCGGCATAGAGCAGCTGCGCGAGAAGCTCGCCGCGACCGCGCAGTTGACCGGGCCGGATCATCCGCCGCCGCTGGAGGCTCTGTGCGACGAGGTGCTCGACATGCTCGGACCGGGTGACCGGGACGACGACATCGCGCTGCTCGCCGCCCGCTTCGAGGGGATCGCGCCCAGTGATGTGGCGTACTGGTTCCTGGAACCGGAGGACGCGGCGCCCGGGCGTGCCCGGCGGCTGGCCCGACGCGCCTTGTCCCGCTGGGGACTTGAGGACATGTCCGACTCGGTGGAGCTGTTGGTCAGCGAGGTCGTGACGAATGCCGTGCGGTACGCCTCGCGGCCGGTGACGTTGCGGTTGCTGCGGACCGATGTACTGCGGTGCGAAGTCGGCGACGACGTGCCTCAGTTGCCGCGGCTGCGGCAGGCCCGGGCCACCGACGAGGGCGGTCGGGGGCTGTATCTCGTCAACAAGCTGGCGCGGCGGTGGGGAGCGACCCGGCTGAGCACCGGCAAGGTGGTCTGGTTCGAGTTGAACCGCAGCTGAGAACAGAAACCCCGCAGCTGAGAACAGAACACGAAGGGCGCCCGGCGGATGCCGGGCGCCCTTCGTTCTGCGCTATTGATCGTCCCCCGGGTCCACCGGATCCTCCGGGATGCCGTCCGTCGGTGGCTTCGTCGTCGGCGTCTGGGTGGGTGTCGGCGTCGGCGTCTGGGTCGGGGTCTGCGTCGGCGTCTGCGTCGGCGTCTGCGTCGGGGTCTGCGTCGGCGTCTGCGTGGGCGTCTGCGTCGGGGTCTGCGTGGGCGTCTGCGTCGGCGTCTGAGTCGGCGTCCACGTCGGCTCGACCGCCGCCCCCTGGTCGGTGTCCAGGTCGAACTCGGCGGACGTGGACGTCACGCCGAACATGTACGCCGCCCAGATCTGCGCCGGGAAGCCACCGCCGTTGACGCGATCCTCGCCGCCCGCGCCGTACATCTCGACCTGTCCCGGCTTCTTGTGGTTCTCGCCGAACAGGCCGACCGAGGTGACCAGGTCCGGCGTGTAACCGGTGAACCAGGCGGATTTGTTGTCGTCGGACGTACCCGTCTTGCCCGCGACCTCCTGGCCGTCGCGCTTGGGGTTGTCACGGACGGACGTCTTGGCCGTACCGTCGTCGACCACGCCGGTCAGCACCGAGGTCACCGTGTCGGCGGTCTCGCGGCTGATGACCTGCTCGCCGATCGGGTCGGGCATCTCGACCGCGTCGCCGTTGCGCTCGGCCGACTTGATGATGGTCGGGGTGACCTTCTTGCCGTGGTTGTCGAGGGTGGCGTAGACGCCGGCCATCTGGATCGGGCTCGCGCCCATGGTGCCGAGCGTGTAGGCGGGCAGCGCCTTGAGGTCGGCGGTGTCCATGCCGAGGTCGGCGGCCGTCTTGAGGACCTTGTCCATGCCGACGTCCACGCCCAGCTGCGCGAAGACGGAGTTGATGGACTTGTTCATCGCCGTCTGGACGGTGACGTCGCCGTAGTCCCGGTCGTCCTCGTTCTCCGGGGCGAAGGCGATGTCGCTGCCCTCGACGGGACGCTTGCTGGTGCCGTCGTAGACCGTGCTCGCGGTGATCTTCTTGTCGTCCTGGGTCACGGCGCCGTCCTCCAGGGCGGCGGCCAGGATGACCGGCTTGAACGTCGACGCGGGCTGGTAGTCCACGCGGTTGGCGTTGTTGTAGGAGTGCTTGATGTAGTCCGAACCGCCGTAGAGAGCGACGATCTTGCCCGTCTTGGGGTCGACGGAGACGGCACCCGCCTGGATGTTCTTGTCGACCGTCCGCTTGTCCGGATCCAGCTTGTCGGTCAGCTGGGTCTTGACGGCCTTCTCCAGCTGAGCCTGCTTCTTCTTGTCGATGTTCAGGGTGATGGTCCAACCACCCCTGTCGTACTGGGCCAGCGCCTCGTCCTCGGTGAGGCCGTCCGTGCTCATCAACTGCGCGACGAGCTGCTGCTTGGCGAGCTTGACGAAGTAGCCCTTCTGCCCCTCAAGACCGGCCTCGGCCTTGGGCTCCTTGGGGGTCGGGAACTTCATGTCCGCGCGCTTCGACGCGTCCAGCCAGCCTTCCTCGACCATGTTGTCCAGGACGTAGTTCCAGCGCTGCGTGACGAGCTTCTTGCTGGTGTCCGAGGCGACCGCCCAGTCGTACTGGCTCGGGGCCTGGAGCAGCGCGGCGAGGTAGGCGCCCTGCTCGACGGAGAGCTTGTCGGCGTCGACCTGGTAGTAGGCCTGCGCGGCGGCCTGGATGCCGTAGGCGGTACGGCCGTAGTAGCTGGTGTTGATGTAGCCCGCCAGGATCTCGTCCTTGGACTTCTGGCGGTCCACCTTGAGCGAGATCACCAGTTCCCTGAGCTTGCGGGTGACCGTCTGGTCCTGGGTGAGGTAGTAGTTCTTGACGTACTGCTGGGTGATCGTCGAACCACCCTGCTTGCCCTTGCCGGACAGCGTGTTGAGCAGACCGCGGGCGGTGCCCTTCAGGTCGACGCCGGAGTCCTGGTAGAAGGACTTGTTCTCGGCGGCCACGAAGGTGAGCTGGACCTTCTTGGGGATCTTGGCGAGGTCCACGGTCTCGCGGTTCACCTCGCCGTCCCGGACCAGGACGTCGCCGTTGCTGTACTTGATGGTGTTGCTCTGGAGCTCGGCCTGCGCGTTGCCCTCGGGGACCTGGACCATCATGTAGAGGACGATGAAGGCGCCGATGCCGAGCAGGCAGAAGCCGAGGAACGTGCCGAGGATCTTCTTCCAGGTGAAGAGCCGGCGTATGACGCTCTTCTCGCTGCCGCCGCTGCGGCTGACGGCCGCCCTCGACGAACGGCCCTTGGGCGCGGCGCGGCGACCGCCGCGCTGCCGCGCTCGTCTTTCTTCCGCTCGTCCCATGGGTCCGTTCCGCTCCGCTTCGCTCGTGTGTGCGCAGGTGTCACACAGGTTCGCCGCTCAGGTCAGCTCAGAAAGCTAACACCGGGAGATGTGACAAAGGGCGCCCGATCCGGTCTTTTGCGGACGTGACAATCAGCACCCGCTCCTATGGAACCGACGTGCGAAGGGTGTAAAGGGTTGCCCTCGCGGGAAAAAGTGATATCACTTAGATAGATCAGCGATACGCCACACCATGGCGTACCAAGAACGGGGGGCCACCCATGACCACACACGACGCCACCACCGTCGACGTACCCGACATGCCCGCCCCGCGCGTGCGGGAGTTCGCCGCGCACAGCATCGGCGGCGGCCTCGCCCTGCTCCTCGGGCTGCTGGGGCTGTTCGCGGGCGCCGGAATGATTGCGGGCGCTACGGCGGTCTCGGCGGACGGCGCCAAGGCAGCGCTCATCGTCGGCGGGATCCTGGTCGCTCTCGCCGCCTTCCTCGCCATGTGCGGGCTGAACATGGTGGCGCCGGGCGAGGCGCGGGTCGTGCAGCTCTTCGGGCGCTACCGGGGGACGATCCGGCAGGACGGACTGCGCTGGGTGAACCCGCTGACCTCGCGCACCAAGATCTCCACCCGGGTGCGCAACCACGAGACGGCCGTCCTGAAGGTCAACGACGCCTACGGCAACCCGATCGAGCTCGCCGCGGTCGTGGTGTGGCGCGTCGAGGACACCGCGCAGGCCACCTTCGAGGTGGACGACTACATCGAGTTCGTGTCGACGCAGACCGAGGCGGCCGTCCGGCACATCGCCATCGAGTACCCCTACGACGCCCATGACGAGGGCGGCCTCTCCCTGCGCGGCAACGCCGAGGAGATCACCGAGAAGCTCGCCCTCGAACTGCACGCGCGCGTGGAGGCGGCCGGCGTCGAGATCATCGAGTCCCGCTTCACCCACCTCGCCTACGCTCCCGAGATCGCCTCGGCGATGCTCCAGCGCCAGCAGGCCGGGGCGATCGTCGCGGCGCGACGGCAGATCGTGGACGGCGCGGTCGGGATGGTCGAGGCGGCGCTGGCCCGGATCAGCGAGCAGGACATCGTGGAGCTGGACGACGAGCGGAAGGCGGCGATGGTGTCGAACCTGATGGTGGTGCTGTGCGGGGACCGGGCGGCGCAGCCCGTCCTGAACACGGGAACCCTCTACCAGTGACGGAGGAGTCCGCGCCGAAGCGGCGGCCGCAGCAGCGCAAGCAGGTGCTGCTGCGGCTGGACCCGTCGGTGTACGAGGCGCTGGCGCGGTGGGCCGGGGACGAGCTGCGGTCGGCGAACGCGCAGATCGAGTTCCTGCTGCGCAAGGCCCTGGCGGACGCGGGGCGGCTGCCGGGCGAGGCCCGGCCGATCCCGCGCCGGGGGCGGCCGCCGGTGGATCCGGAGGCCTGAGGTCCGTGTAGCAGAACCGTGACAATCGGCCCTCACCTGCGGTTCGGCGCCTGTGCGCGCCCTCTACACACTCGACGTATACATGCGGGGTATACACCGCATGTACAGTCCTCCCCATGTCCATCGGTCACACCCTTTTGGGACTCCTGGAGTCCGGGCCCCGCCACGGCTACGACCTGAAGCGGGCCTTCGACGAGAAGTTCGGTCACGACCGGCCCCTGCACTACGGCCAGGTCTACTCGACGATGTCCCGTCTGCTGAAGAACGGGCTCGTCGAGGTCGACGGCATCGAGGCCGGCGGCGGCCCCGAGCGCAAGCGGTACGCGATCACCGAGGCCGGCATCACCGACGTACAGCGCTGGCTGGCCACGCCGGAGAAGCCCGAGCCGTACCTTCAGTCGACGCTGTACACGAAGGTCGTCCTGGCGCTGCTGACCCACCGCGACGCGGCCGACATCCTCGACACCCAGCGCTCCGAGCATCTGCGGATGATGCGGATCCTCACCGACCGGAAGCGGAAGGGCGACCTCGCGGACCAGCTCATCTGCGACCACGCCCTGTTCCATCTCGAAGCAGATCTGCGCTGGCTGGAGCTGACCGCCGCGCGTCTCGACAAGCTCGCCCAGGTGGTGGCCCAGTGACTCCCGCAGGTTCTCTCCTCGTCGCCGACGCCCTGCGCAAGGCGTACGGCCCGACCATGGCGCTCGACGGCGCCGAGTTCTCCATCCACCCCGGCGAGGTCGTCGCCGTGATGGGCCCCTCCGGGTCCGGCAAGTCCACGCTGCTGCACTGTCTCGCCGGGATCGTGACACCCGACTCGGGCTCGATCATGTACGGCGGGCGCGAGATGGCGACGATGAACGACGCCCAGCGCAGCGAGCTGCGGCGCTCCGAGTTCGGGTTCGTGTTCCAGTTCGGCCAGCTCGTCCCCGAGTTGACCTGTGTGGAGAACGTCGCCCTGCCGCTGCGGCTGAACGGCACCTCCCGCAAGGAGGCCGAGAAGACCGCCCTGACGTGGATGGAGCGGCTGGAGGTCGACGACCTCAAGAAGAAGCGGCCCGGTGAGGTCTCCGGTGGTCAGGGGCAACGGGTCGCCGTGGCACGGGCGTTGGTCACCAGCCCGCGCGTGCTGTTCGCCGACGAGCCCACCGGCGCGCTCGACTCGCTCAACGGCGAGCGCGTGATGGAGCTGCTCACGGACGCGGCCCGGTCGACCAACGCGGCCGTCGTGCTGGTCACGCACGAGGCGCGGGTGGCGGCCTACTCCGACCGCGAGATCGTCGTACGGGACGGCAAGTCGCGGGACATGGAGCGGGTCGTATGAGGCAGTGGACGCGGGACCTGGGGATGGGGGTCAGATTCGCGTTCGCGGGGGGACGCGAAGGCTGGATCCGGGTCGCGCTGACGGCCGTCGGGGTGGGGCTCGGAGTGGCGCTGCTGCTGTTGACGACCGCCATACCGAACGCGATGGCGGCACGGGACAGCCGGGAGGCCGCGCGGACCGACATGTCGTTCAGCGCGACCCGGATCAAGAAGGCCGACGACACCCTGATCGTCGGATACGTCACCACGACGTACCACGACAAGAGCGTGCGGGGACGGCAGTTGGAGCCCGAGGGGCCCAAGGCGCCGCTGCCACCGGGGGTTTCCGCCTTCCCCGCGGCGGGCGAGATGGTGGTCTCCCCCGCGCTGAAGAAGCTCCTGGAGTCCGACGACGGGAAGGTGCTGCGGGAGCGGCTGCCGGACCGGATCGTCGGGACCATCGGGGAGAGCGGACTGATCGGCTCGGCCGAACTCGCCTTCTACCGCGGTGCCGAGGGGCTCGCGCCCAAGATCAACGGCGGCATGGTGGACCGCATCAAGCAGTTCGGGGCCCCGGAACAGGACAAGGAACCGCTGGATCCCATCCTGCTCCTGCTGATCCTCGTCGTCTTCGCGGTGCTGCTGACGCCCGTCGCCGTCTTCATCGCGGCGGCCGTGCGGTTCGGCGGCGAGCGGCGCGACCGGCGGCTCGCGGCCCTGAGGCTGGTGGGCTCCGACGCGCGGATGACCCGGCGGGTCGCGGCGGGCGAGGCGATGGCCGGGGCCATGGTGGGCCTGGTCCTGGGCGCCGGCTTCTTCATGATCGGGCGTCAGATCGCGGGCTCCGTAGAGGTCTTCGACTACAGCTTCTTCCCGAGCTATCTCAACCCCTCGCCCCTGCTGGCCCTGCTGGTCGCCGTCGCGGTGCCCGCGGCCGCCGTGCTGGTCACCCAGCTGGCGCTGCGCGGGGTCGTCATCGAGCCGCTGGGCGTGGTGCGCACGGCGAAGCCCTCGCGGCGCCGGCTGTGGTGGCGGCTGCTGCTGCCGCTCGGCGGGCTCGCGATGCTCTACCCGATGATCGGCCAGGGGAACGACCGCGGGAACTTCAACCAGTACCTCACCGTCGGCGGCGTCATGCTGCTGCTGGTCGGGGTGACCGCGCTGCTGCCCTGGGTCGTCGAGGCGGTCGTCTCCCGGCTCGGAGCGGGCCCGGTGGCCTGGCAACTGGCGGTCCGCAGGCTCCAGGTGAGCAGCGGCACGGCGGCCCGCATGGTCAACGGCATCGCGGTGGCGGTGGCCGGCGCGATCGCCCTGCAGATGCTGTTCGCCGGCGTCGACAGCCAGTACACGGAGCGCAAGGAGGAGCCTGTCAGCGGTGCGCAGATAGCCGTACAGCTGGCCGCGGGAAGTCCGATCGCCGAGGCCGAGGAGAAGTTCGCGGCGACCCGGGGCGTCGAGCATGTCTACGACCTTTCCGACGGCTACCTCGGAAACAGCCGCGTCGACCCCCAGAACTTCGCCCCCGTGTCCGTCGGCACCTGCGCGTCCCTGCGCGAGGTCGCGAAGCTCCCCTCCTGCCGTGACGGCGACGTCTTCGTCATGAAGGACGGCGACTACGCCCAGGACACCGGAAAAATGATCAAGAGCGGCAACGAGCTCTGGTTCGACGACTCCGACGACAGCGAGAAGACGAAGCCGGTCGCCTGGACCGTCCCGAAGGACTTCAAGGTCGTCCAGGGCACCGAGATCTCGGACCGCGTCGGGCGCGCGGGCGTGCTGCTCACCCCGTCGGCGCTGCCCTCGGGAGCCGCCCCGCTGCTCACCCCCGAGCTGTATCTGGGGCTCGACAACGCGGTGCCGGACGCCATCGAGTACATCCGCAACACGACGGCGGCCATCGATCCGTACCAGGAGCCCATCCAGTTCACGTCCTCCCTGCGCGACGAGAACTACGCCTCCATCCGCGGTGGCCTGTTCGTCGGCGCCACCTGCGTCCTGATGCTGATCGGCGCGAGCCTGCTCGTCTCCCAGCTGGAGCAGCTGCGCGAACGCAAGAAGCTGCTGTCCGCCCTGATCGCCTTCGGCACCAAGCGCTCCACGCTGAGTCTGTCGGTGCTGTGGCAGACGGCGATCCCGGTCGGCCTCGGTCTGGTGCTGGCGTCGACGGTCGGCCTGACACTGGGCACGGTCCTGCTGAAGATGACGGACACCCCGGTGTCGGTGGACTGGACGAGCGTGCTGTCGATGACGGGCGCCGGCGCCGCGGTCGTCCTGGTGGTGACGGTGCTCAGCCTGCCGCCGCTGCTCAGGCTGATGCGGCCGGACGGGCTGCGGACGGAGTAGCCGGTACGACGGTGGGGCCCCTCCGGGTGACGGAGGGGCCCTTTCCGTGTGCTCAGAGGCTGTACTCCTTGACCACCCGCCGTACTTGGGCGAACAGCATGCCCACGTTGACCGACTTGCGGCAGACGACCACGGCCACCACGTCCTGCTGCTCCATCAGCCGCACGAACAGGTGGGTGAGGTTCTCGCTGTTGACCAGGATCTCCTGGAAGAAGTGGTTGTCGCTGCTGATGCCACGGCGTTCCTTGAAGACGTCCTCGATCATCACGACCGTGCGGCCCTGGAAGAGGTCGAGCGTGGCACCCGCCAGCAGGTCGAGGACCTCCGGCGGATGGTTCTCGACCGTCTCGTAGGACAGCAGCATGCCGGTGGACATGTCGACGACGCCCGAGGCGACACAGTCGGGGGCATCGGTACGCAGTGACTTGACCAGGCCCATCACCTGGTCGGAGAAACCGGGGGTCATACGCTTCGTCGCCATCCCTTCAGACTCCTTCCGCTGCCTTGTGCGTGAGGATCGAGCCGATACGGTCGAGAGCGGGCTGGGTCGCCCGGTGCAGTCGGTCCACGTCCATGCCCTCGTCACCGAGGACGACCATCAGGGCGGTGTCACCGACCGCGTAGAACGCGGCGCAGCCGTGACTGCCGTAGGTCACGGTCTGGCGCAGGGTGCCCCGGGCGGTCGCCTGGGCGGTACGGCGGGCGAGACCGAGGCCGGCCGCGGCGAGGGCGGCGAGGCCCTCCGGGTCGATGGAGTCGGCGGTGTCCGCCGCGATGAGCAGCCCGTCGGCGGCGGCGACCGCGGTGTCGGTGATGCCGGTCACCTGTTCCCGCAGTCCACGCATTTCCAGTGCCAGTGCTTCGTGATCCATGTATTCAACTCCCCAATTTCTGTTCGGATCTGATCGGCTTTTTCATTCGGGGGCTTGGCCGGGGGTCAATTCGGGGGCTCATTTGGGGGCTCCGTTTCGCGTCCGGAAGAATCCGCCGGGTTTACGGCGGGGCAGGGTGCCGGGGACGAGCGGCGGGGCGGCGGGCGGCGACGGGTCGCGCTGGCGCACGCCCTGGCCGTCGGGGATCGGGCGGACCGGAATCGGGGTGGGTGCCGCCGCGCACTCCAGGAGCCCCTCACCGAGCATCCGGGCCATCTCGACGGTGACGGTGTAGACACCGCGCCCGGTGCGGAAGGCCAGGTCGCGGGCGGTGCTGCGGCCGTCGGCGTGGCTGAACAGCTCGCGCTGGAGCACGGTGAGCGGGCCGGCGTCCCCGCCCGGGACCGGACGCGGTCGCTCCCGCTCGGGGTGCACGGGGTGGGACAGCGCGGCCAGGGCGGTGAGCCTCCGGGTGGCCTCCCGGAGCAGCCGGTTCGACATCTCGCCGACGGCGACCGTGGCGAACGGCTCGGTCTCGGCGACACGTTCACAGCCGTGCACCCGGCCGGCGAGGACGGCGAAGACCGCGTCGTGCAGCGCCATCACACACACGACCTTGAGCTGGGCGGCCCCGGCATGACCACGCGCGATCAGTCCAGCGGCCGGCCAGCGCGCGCCGCCCGACTCCCGTACCAGCGCGGCCCATTCCTCCCCGCTGACCCGGCCCGAGCGCAGCAGCAGTGCCTCGGGGCCGGGGGCGCCGGGACTCTCCGCGCCCACGACGAGCCCGTTGCGCAGATGGAGGGTGCCGCCGGGAGCTCCGGCCACTCTCAGTTCCCCGGTGAACTCCTCGCGCCCGCACAGCGTCAGGGCGTGCGCCAGCAGGTCATGACCGACCTGGTCGAGGTCGAGGGGGTCGTGAAGGCCCGACATCACTCCCCCTGGCATTTCGCACATACGCCTGGCGCGTAGCACTCAGGGGGGTATGTGTATCAGCCGCGAGGCATATTTCGGCCGGGTTATTCCGAGCTGCTCCCAGCTGTCGGAAATTGAAGCGCGGAGGCGTTCAATTCGCTTTGTTCGGGGCTCATTTGAACGATTCCCAGACGACTGTCTCCGAACCGCGGGACGTCTCGAGTCTCCTCCGGTGCGGAGACGGCGCCGGACAGGGCGGGCTCCGTCCCCCGCTCACCCCTGGTGGGTGGGGCCCTCCGTGGGGCCGGGGTCGTCCGCCGGAGGGGTCACGGGGGCGACGCCCACCGCTGTGGCGCCCCTCGGCCGAGGCGACTGCTTCAGGGCCTGTTCCAGGGAGTACGACCGCAGATAGCCGACCACGGTGTTGGTCACCGCGACCAACGGCACCGCGACCACCGCACCGCCGATCCCCGCGACCATGCCGCCCGCGGCGACCGACAGGACCACGGCCAGCGGGTGGACCCGGACCGCGCGGCCCAGGATGAACGGCTGGAGGATGTGGCCCTCGATCTGCTGCACGGCCAGCACGACCGCCAGGGACATGACCGCCGTGAACACACCCTGGGTCACCAGCGCGACGACCACCGCCAGCGCGCCCGAGACGACCGCGCCGACCAGCGGGATGAACGCGAACAGGAAGATGAAGACCGCCAGCGGAACGGCCATCGGGACACCCAGGAAGTAGATGCCCAGGCCGATGAAGATGGCGTCGATCAGAGCCACTATCACCGTGCCGCGCACATAGGCCGTCAGCGTGCGCCACGCGCGCGGACCCGCACCCGCGACGCCCGGCCGCGCCGCCGCCGGCACCAGCTTCAGCGTCCACTCCCAGATGCGCTTGCCGTCGTAGAGCAGGAAGAGCGTCGAGAAGGCCGCGAGCAGGATGCCCGTCAGCGCCTCGACGACGACCGTCACACCTTCCAGGCCCGCCGACGTGATCTGGTCCGTGTTCGCGCCGACCGCCTCCCGCAGGTTCTCGGCGATGTCGTTGATCTGCTTGTCCGTGACATGGAACGGGCTGTTGAGCAGCCAGTTCCGCAACTCGTCGATGCCGTCCTGGACCTGGTCGGAGACGTTGTCGATGTTCTCCATGACCTGCCAGGTCACGAACCACCCGATCAGGCCCATCACGACGAAGCCGAGAATCGCGGTGAGCGCGGTCGCGAGGCCGCGCGGCACGCCGTAGCGCCGCAGCCACGACACCGTCGGCTGGAGCAGCGCGGTGATCAGCAGGGCGGCCACGAAGGCGAGGACGACGAGTTGTACGGCGCTGATGATCCGCATGAGGACCCAGACCGTGCCCGCCAGGACCAGCAGTCGCCAGCCGGCCTCGGCGGCGACGCGCATGCCCCAGGGGACCGCCTGCGCGGGGTCGGGGCGGGGAGCCGCGGCGGGGGGTGCTTCGTCGGTGGGCGGCGGGGGCTCCTCGGGAGGCGAGGCCGCCTCCTGGTCCTCGCGCTCCGCCTCCGCTCGGCGCTCGTCCAGCCGGTCGCCCATCTCGGTCAGTCCGTGGCCGAGCCGACCGAGCCACTCAGGCACTCGCGACATGATCCGTTTCCGTCCCTTTCCCCCGTCGTTCCCCACCACTCCCCCCTGGAGCCTGTGAGTCGTCCGTCAGACCGTACAACAGGGCGAAAGCCCCTCACCGTAGGACGGTGAGGGGCTGCGCGGGGTTGAGCGGCGGCCGGGGCCGGGCGGCTCTAGTACCAGTGGTTGGCCTGCCAGAAGGACCAGGCCTCGCACGGGCTGCCGTAGCGGCTGTCCATGTAGTTGAGGCCCCACTTGATCTGGGTGGCCGGGTTGGTCCGCCAGTCGTCACCGACGGAGGACATCTTGGAGCCGGGCAGAGCCTGGAAGAGACCGTAGGCGCCGGAGGAGGCGTTGACCGCCGTGTAGTTCCAGCTGGACTCGTGGTCCACGATGTTGCTGAAGCAGGTCCACTGACCGCTCGGCACCATCTGGCGCGCCATCGCCTGGATCTGCGCGGTGGTGTACGAGCTCTGGACCGGGAAGCTGGAGGCGTCACGGGAGGCGGCGGCCTTGGCCTCGGCGCGCTCCTTGGCTTCCTGCGCCGCCTTCTCGGCGGCTTCCTTCTTCTCGACAGCCGACTTGGCAGCAGCCTTGCGAGCCGATTCCTCGGCGTCCTTCTTGGCACTCGCGTCGGCGGCGATGGCCTGGACATTGGCCTGCTGCGTCAAGGACGCGGTCTGCACCTGGGCCTGCTGGCCCGCGGGTATGTCCGCGAGGAGCGTCGAATCGGCTACTGCCGCCTCGGCGTCGTTCGTCTGCGCGGTGCTGCCCGAGGCAACGCCGACGACGCTTCCGACAGCGGTGACCGCGGTGGCAGAGGCCACTGCGAATCCCCGGACCGAAATCGGACTCACACGGTTTCCTTCCAGCATCGCCCGCTTCGGTGACCCTGGCGGACGCAATCTTGCCCCTGACGCTGACCTCCCAACTGCTGGGTCACGGGAGGTTCGGGCCCGGTGGGCAACTCCCGTGAGGGAGGCGCCGCATGGTGCTCGGGCGGCATACGACGTCGACTATGGAGTTGAAGCTGGTGTTGCTGTGGTGCCGTACCGCTGGGGGTACAGGTGTGTCGTATGCGGGGCCTGACAGGAGTGAGACTCTGCCGTAACCGGACGTCGAGTGGCAATTCTGAGTTGCGTGTGAAAGCTCACACCTCGTTTGCCCCAGGGGATTTCAGGAAACCCGCACACGCGGAGGCGCCGCCCGGCTAGGCTCACTGCCTTTCCGAACGGCGCCAACTACTGCGTAACCCTGGTGAAGTTGGACGACAGGGTCAGATCTGCCCGTCCTCCAGCATTTCGGTCACAAGGGCGGCGATCTGGGACCTCTCGGACCGCGTCAGCGTGACGTGGGCGAAGAGCGGATGTCCCTTCAGCTTCTCCACGACGGCGACGACACCGTCGTAGCGCCCCACCCTCAGATTGTCCCGCTGGGCCACGTCATGGGTGAGAACCACCCGCGAATTGGCACCAATGCGGGACAGAACGGTGAGAAGCACATTCCGTTCCAGCGACTGCGCCTCGTCCACGATCACGAACGCGTCGTGCAGCGAGCGTCCGCGGATGTGGGTGAGGGGCAGGACCTCGAGCATCCCGCGCGCGGTGACCTCTTCGATGACCTCGCGGCTGGCGACCGCGGACAGGGTGTCGAAGACCGCCTGCGCCCAGGGGCTCATCTTCTCGGACTCGGAGCCCGGCAGATAACCCAGCTCCTGGCCGCCGACCGCGTACAGCGGACGGAAGACCATGACCTTCTGGTGCTGGCGGCGCTCCAGGACCGCCTCCAGACCCGCGCACAGCGCGAGCGCCGACTTGCCGGTGCCGGCGCGGCCGCCCATCGACACGATCCCGATGTCCGGGTCGAGCAGGATGTCCAGCGCGATGCGCTGCTCCGCGCTGCGCCCCTTGATGCCGAACGCCTCCCGGTCACCGCGCACCAGGCGGATGTTGCCCTCCGGGCTGACCCGCCCCAGCGCCTTGCCGCGCTCGGACTGGATCGTCAGACCCGTGTGCACGGGCAGGTCCGCGGCGTCGGGGACGTAGACGTGGCCCTCCTCGAAGAGGATGTCCACCTGTTCGCCCGGAAGGGTCAGTTCGGACATTCCGGTCCAGCCGGAGGAGCCCGTGATGGCGAGCTCGGCGCGGTACTCCTCGGCGAGGAGACCGACCGAGGAGGCCTTGATCCTGAGCGGGAGGTCCTTCGAGACGACGGTGACGTCGAATCCCTCGGCCTGCAGATTGCGGGCGACCGCGAGGATGCGGGAGTCGTTGTCCCCCAGGCGGTAGCCGCTGGGCAGCACGCTGGGGTCCGAGTGATTGAGCTCGACACGGACGGTTCCGCCGAGATCCCCGATCGGGATGGGGGCGTCGAGTCGGCCGAACCGCACCCGGAACTCGTCGAGCAGCCGCAGTGCCTGCCGGGCGAAGTAACCGAGCTCGGGATGGTGCCGCTTGGCCTCCAGTTCCGTCACCACGACGATGGGGAGCACGACCTCGTGCTCGTCGAAGCGGTTCAGGGCGTTCGGGTCGGCCAGCAGAACGCTGGTGTCGAGAACATAGGTGCGCCGGTCTGGCATACGGCGCTTTGTGCTGGTCACCACGGAAGGACGTACCCCCTCGGATGAGGTCGGGGAGCGACGGAGTGGAGCTGGACCGGTCGACGGCCGCGATGCGCGGGCCGAAAACCGGCCCTCCACTGCTTCTTCCGTGCTGTGACCGCACGGTAGAGCTGGTGCAAAGGGCCTCCCGGGCGAACGGCTCCGGCGCCGTCCGCTGAGATCCGACACCCGTGGTTCGGGTGTCGACCTGCTTGGCTTATGCCCTCGAACATGCGGTGCCATGCCAGCGCATATGACGGCGCGCTGGTGAACTCCTTGTTACTTCCGCCCCAGAGGGGGTGGTCGGCGCCGCGCCGATCAGCCGCCGTAACGGCGGTGGCGCGCCGCGTAGTCACGCAGGGCGCGCAGGAAGTCGACCTTGCGGAAGGCCGGCCAGAAGACGTCACAGAAGTAGTACTCGGAGTGGGCCGTCTGCCACAGCATGAATCCGGACAGCCGCTGCTCGCCGCTGGTGCGGATCACGAGGTCGGGGTGAGGCTGGTCGCCGGTGTAGAGGTGTCGGCCGATCGCGTCGATGGTGACGGACTCGGCGAGGTCCTCCAGCGAGGTGCCCTTGTCGGCGGCGTCGAGCATCATCGACCGCATGGCGTCGACGATCTCCTGGCGACCGCCGTAGCCGATGGCGAGGTTGACGAGTATCCCGTCGACGTGCGCGGTCGACTCCGCCGCCTCCTTGAGCGCCATCTGCATCGGGGAGGGCAGCAGGTCGGGGGTGCCGACGTGGTGCACCCGCCAGCGGCCGTCCGCGGCGAGGGTGCGTACGACGTCCTCGATGATGCCGAGCAGCGGGCCGAGTTCGTCCTGGGGCCGGTCGAAGTTGTCCGTCGACAGCAGCCAGAGGGTGACGACCTTGACGTCGGTCTCGGAGCACCAGCCGAGGAACTCCTCGATCTTCTCGGCGCCCGCACGGTGGCCGTGGACGGTGCTGGAGCCGGCGGCCTTCGCCCAGCGGCGGTTGCCGTCCATGATGACGCCGATGTGCCCCGGCACCTGAGCGTGGTCCAGGTGGCCTTCCACCCGGCGTGCGTAGAGCCTGACCAGCAGGCCGCGCAGCTTGTCGCGCAGGTTCACGTTCTTGTCAGCCCCTCCGTACGGCGGTCCCCGCGGGCGGAAGCCTACCGCTGCGGTGGAGGGGGACTTGAGCACGGGTCGAGCGGGCGGTCCCGCCGAGGCGGTCCAGGGGCACCTCGGCGCACAAAAAAACGGGCCGGTCCGTGGGGGGGGAGACGGACCGGCCCGAGGGGGGGTTTCCACCATAACCCTTCGTAAGTGATGCTGCGTGCATCGGCGTGCCACAACTACTCTCCGGAGTCGTGTGGCGACGGCCCGATGGCCGGGAAAGGCCGCGTTCATGGAGGATTCGTGGCCGAATCACGGCGGATTCCCAGGGCAATCGGGTGGGTTCCGCGGAGATCCGGAGGATTTGGGGCGGCTTGCGGAGTACTCGGCGAGTTGTTCTCGCATCCCCCACGTGGGTGACCCGGCCACAAGCCCCCGATTGACGCCGGTGAGCCGTGAAGGCAGGGCACCGCGCAGCCCCCTCCGCTGCGCGGCGCCACCCCGCGCAGCTTTGCTCGCGCGAATTACCTTGGTCTGAACTTACGTGAGATCAAGGTAAGAAGCGAGCTGACGGTGATAACGATGTGGAAACCTCGTGAATCCCATGGATGCGAAGGGGGGATGGGGCACTGATGCGATGATTGCCCGATTTGCGCAATGGTGATGCCTACTGGCGATCGCACATCCCTACCGGGGCCCTGAAGAGGACACCGGCTGACCTCGTTCCGTCCTAGCGTCGACACATGACGGTGAGGATCACATGGACCGAGGCGAGCGCGCGCCGACTCGAACGGCAGTTCTTGGCCACTTCCGCGAAGCCGGGCGTCCCGGCCGCCGACGTGGTCGCCACGATGCTCGGGGCGCATGCGCAGGTGCTGTCCGCGGCCGAGTTGTCGGTGGGGGTGCGGACCGAGGGGACGACGCGGGCGGATGTGCGCGAGGCGCTGTGGCAGGACCGGTCACTGGTGAAGACACACGGCCCGCGCGGGACCGTCCATCTGCTTCCCACGGCCGAACTCCCCCTCTGGTGCGCCGCGTTGCCGGCCGTCCCGACCGGGTCGGTCTTCACACCCGACGTACGGGTCAGCGAGGAGCAGGCCGAGCAGATCGTGGCGGCGATCGGGGACGCCCTGGACGGGGTGTGCCTGACCGTGGACGAACTCGGCGAGGAGGTCGTCGCGCGCACCGGCGCCTGGGCCGGTGACCTGGTGATGCCCGCCTTCCAGACCCTGTGGCCGCGCTGGCGGCAGGTGCTGCACCGGGCGGGCTGGGCCGGCGCGCTGTGCTTCGGCCCCAACCGGGGCCGCAAGGTGACATACACCCGCCCACCGCACTTCGACCCGCTGCCGGCGGACGACGCCGTGCGGACTCTCGTACGCCGCTATCTGCGCGCCTACGGGCCCGCGACCCCGGCGTGGTTCGCCAAGTGGCTGGCGGCGCCCGGCGGTTGGTCGAGCGCGCTGTTCGGGCGGATGGCTCAGGCGGGGGAGATCGAGGAGGTCGACTTCGAGGGGACGGTGGCGTGGGTGGTGGCGGGGGACACGGAGTTCCCCGGGGGCGGGGGCGGGACCGGGGCCGGGGCCGGGGGTCGCGATCGGGTGCGGGGGGTGCGGGGGGTGCGGGGGGTGCGGCTGCTGCCGTACTTCGACTCGTACGGCATCGCCGCCCAGCCGCGTGAGCTGCTGTTCCCCGGTGCCGCGTACCAGCGGGCGCTGGCGGGCGGCCAGGCCGGCAACTTTCCGCTGCTGCTCGTCGACGGTGTGGTGGCGGGGGTGTGGCATCAGCGGCGCCGGGGGCGTCGTACGACGGTCACGGTGGAGCCGCTGCGACGGCTTACCGCGCGGCAGCTGCGGGAGTTGGGGGAACGGGTGGAGCGGGTGGGTGAAGTGCTGGAGGCGGAGGCGGAGTTGGTGGTGGGGGAGGTGACGGTGGGGCCTCATGCGTGATGGATCGCTTGGGCGCATTTGGGCTTGCTTGGGATTTTTTTGTCCTATTTGGGTCTATTCGAGCCTATTTTGGATGATTTAGGCCTACTTTGGTTTGCGGGCGTCGATGAGGTGGCGGGTGCTGTGGGCGACGAACGGGCCCTCGGACTCGATCCGCTCGTGCAGGGCGCGGAGTTGGGGCTGATACGTCTCGACGGTGAAGCCCGGCACCATCCACACGACCTTGCGCAGGAAGTGGACGACGGCTCCGATGTCGTGGAACTCGATGCGCAGCCGCTCCGCACGCAGGTCGACGATCTCGAGCCCGGCGGCCTCGGCGCCGGCGCGTTCACGGTCGGGGTGGCGGACCGCGCTCTGCTCGGCGGGGAGCGGGCCGAGGAAGTGCTCGACGAGCTCGAAGACACTGCGCGGGCCTACGTGCTGGGCGAAGTAGGTGCCGCCCGGCTGGAGCACGCGCGCGATCTCCGGCCAGTTGGGGGCGACGGGGTGCCGGCTGGTGACGAGGTCGAAGGCCGCGTCCGCGAAGGGCAGCGGGGCGTCCTCGGGCGAGGCGACGACGGCGACGCCGTGGGGGCGGAGCAGTGCGGTGGCCTTGGCCACGTTGGGCGGCCAGCCTTCGGTGGCGACGACGAGACGGGGCACGGAGGAGCCCTCCGCCGCTGTTGCCGCCTTCGCCTTCGCCTTTGCCGCCTTGCTGAGGGCGAAGTCCAGGACCTCCCCTCCCCCGGTCTGGATGTCCAGCGCCGCGGTGGCCCGGGAGAGCCGCTCGGCCTTGGCCACGGCGTACCCCCACGAGGGCCGCGCCTCGCTGGCCCGCCCCTCGAACCAGGAGAAGTCCCAGCCTTCGGTGGGCACGGACGCGCCTTCGGCGACGAGGGCTTCGTAGCTGCGGTGGGGGTGGTCGGTCGGCATGAGGGGATCGTCGCAGGGCGGGGCCGGGGAACGCCGCTGATTTTCATGGGCGGACCACCGCAAGGCGCCCCCGCTCGCGTCCGTCCCGTCAGGACACCAGCGGCCGGACTTCCTCGGCGACGAACCGCACGAAGCCCTCCGGGTCGGGCTCGTCCCCCGTCGGTTGCAGGATCACCGTGTCGGCCCCGGCCTCCGCAAGCCTCTGTACGGCCTTGGCGACGGCACCCGCGTCTCCGGCGACACCGAGGTCGGGAACGTCGGCGAGCCCCTCGTCGGCCAGCTCGGTTTGGAGCCGGGCGGCGGCGTCGACGCCGGTGGCGGTGAGGAGGTAGACGACGATCCGGTGCGCATCGGCCCGCCCAGCCGACTCCCGCCCCTCATCGACGAGCCGCCGAGCCCGTCGTACGCCGTCGGCCGGGGTGCCCGCGGTGAGGACGGTCCCATCGGCGGCCTCCCCCGCCAGCCGCAGCGAACGGGGCCCGGTGGCCCCCGCGAACACGGGCACCGCCTCGGCCGGCGGCCAGTCGAGCGCCACGTCATCGAGACGGACGTATCGCCCCTCGACGCTCACCCTCTCCCCCCGCAACAGCGCCCGCAGCGCACCGAGGTACTCCCGCAGCAAAGTCACCGGCGACTCGACCCGCGCCCCGACCTGCCCCATCCAGTCCTGCACACCATGCCCGACCCCGACGACCGCCCGCCCCGGAAACATCCGGTGCAACGAGGCAACCTCCATCGCGGTGATGGCGACATTCCGCAACGGCACCGGAAGAAGCCCGACACCGACCCGCACCCGCTCGCTCCAGGCAAGAGCCGCGGCGGCCGTGGAGATACCTCCCTCACGAAAGCAGTCCTCCCAGAGCCAGAGCTCTTCGAGACCCGATTCATCAGCGAGACGAACGATGTCACGCAGTCGCTCGGGGGGCAGTTGGGGACGGAACACAGCGCCGAGTCCGGTCATGGGGGTCTTCCTACCGAGGGACGCAAGCGCAGGCAACTTCTTTACAGGATCGCGAGCGACATCGGTGCCCCCGGGCACCTTTGACGGCGACTGACCTGCAACGGCTTACGAAGCTGGGAGAAAGCCAGTCATCGACGCTGTCCGTCTCGTCCTGCCTTCTGTTCGCCCGTTCCAGAGGCGAAGGGGTCCTCGAAACTGACCGTCTCCGCCATCGTGCGCAGAATCGTCCGGTATTCCTCGCGCCGGGCGACAGAAGCCGTGCTCAGGGTGAGAAGCGCCAGGCTGGTGCCGTCCGGGTGCGGAAGGTGGGCATGGATCTGGAGGAGCGGATTCCGTGGAAGGCCGGACTCGACGGTCGGAGTGCGGAGCGTTTCGCTGAACGAGGCCGGACCGCAGGCCAGTTCGGCGTATTCGATGTGAGCGTGGCCTTCGGCCTCGGTGATGGCCCTCGCGGCAGTGACTGCTCGTGGCGCCCAGGACGTGTCCACCCAGGTGATGGTGAACATGGAGAGCAGCGCACCGCCGACACTGTTTTCCGTGTCGTCGTTGTGCACGCCTACAGAACAGTGAACCGTGCCTTCATCGGTCAACTTCCGGAACATTTGCTCAGCTGCGGCCAAAGTGGTGACGAACTGCTGGCGGGATTCGTCGTCGGGCGCTGTGTCGAGGACTGGTTCCATCGCCTTGTGAAACCGCTCGGACGCGGCGGTTTCCGGGGACGCGACAAGAGCAGCAAGAGAAAGCGCCGTGAAACCTGCGGGCAGCGCGAACCAGATGCCGTCTCCAGGTTCTGTAGCGCTTGGATCGATGACCAGGTTGGGTTCTTGCGTCGTCATGGTCTGGGGGCCGCGTGCCCTTCGTTATGCGTGAGTCTGGGATGTGCCGTCGAGGTGCACGGCTCCGGCACGTCGGGCCCGATCGACATCGCTAGTGTTCGCTGCCCAGTTCTCAGGAACGCTGCGGCTGTCGAAGACAGAGCGTTGATAGAGCAGGTGAAGCCGCTTGGGCTCCGTGCCGCCTCGACCAGGCGCAGCAACGACGGCGAGAAATCGGGGGTCACCCGCGAACCAGAGGGGTTCGATCTGCGCCCGCCGATGCGGCTTGGTGCGAGGACCTTCCAGGCGCTTCAGCCACCAGTGAGAGCGATGGTGTTTGATGAATACCAGGGGGATCTTCTGATCGAAGTCGGCCGGGTTACGGAGTTCGAACCACATTCCGTCTTCCTGGGCATCCGGATGTTTACCAAGCCCGCTGGGTACCGCTTCGAGCAGCTGCCATGGATACTCCCGAAGAACGCGGCGCATTCGGTAAGCCCACGGGAAATAAGTGAGCTGGATGACGAACCGGTAGAAGGAGTACAGGATGAAAGGAAGGAACACAAAGACGAATGCCTGTGATGTGTACACCACCATGACATAGAACAAGCCCGGGTAGGCGACGGTCCATCCGAGCTGCCCGAGAACGTTCATGGTCATGTGCTTCGCCCATGCGGAGCGGGTGGGTTGATGGTCCCAGGCGGTGGGGTGGTCCGAGGGGCGCATGGGGGCTGCTTTCCTATCCGACGGGAGGCTGAGCGAGGACGACGCTGATCCTGCTACTGGAAGATACGGCGGACCAAGTCCACGGACTCGCCGACATCGACCGGTCCAAGGAACGTACCGTCGACGGAGGTCGCGACCTTTCCGGCAGTGTCGTTCTCCAAGGAGTCGACGAGGCTGGCGGACAACCCGTACGTTGCCGTGGCCAACCCGGCCCAAGGGGCACTGGCTTCGGCGACTCGGATGGTGGGGGCCAGTCGAGGGGCCTTGAGAATCGCCCATTCCGTGAACGGGTTCCTCAGATTTGTCAGCTCCTTGGCGGCCTCCATCGTCTTTCCGCCTCCGGCGGCCAGCCGCTGGCCGAGCGTGAGCGCTTCGCCTCCCGCCCCAACACCGCGAAGAGCAACCGGCAGCCCCTTTGCCACAGCGCCGATCCCTGGCAATGTGCCCAGCACGTCGGCCGTCAAGCCCACCATGTTGCTCCAGAAATCGGCGTCGAGCTCACCCTTGGTGAAGCCGTCTTTGAGCGATGCCCAGATCTCCGGTTTCATCATCAGCTTGGACGCGATGGCTCCTGCGCTGAGGGCGGCCGCAGCAAGCAGCAAGACAGCCGCGGCCGCGCCGCCCGTGGCTACGAAGAGTGCCACGATGCCGACAACGGCCGCCGTCCAGCTGAGAATGTCCGGCAGGTTGTCGGTGATCCAGTCCAGCGCCTTGTCGAAGAATCCCGGCTCGTGCGGTGCCAGCTTCTCTGTCGCGTCGACAATCTTTCCTGCCCGGTACCTGGCCTTCTCCTCATGCTCCTCGGCCAGCTTCTTCGCCTTGCCGATGATCTTCTCGAGTTCGGCCTGGGCCGCGTCCACGTCACCGTTGGCGTTGGTCAGTGCCGTCTTCGCGTCGTCTTGGCGGGACCCCTTCTTGTCCAAGTCCGGGTCGTTCTCCGCCTTGGTCGCACGACCTTTCGCCGCGTCCAAGGAGGCCTGCGCATCCTTCGCCTCGTCGTCCAGCTTCTTGGCGCGACGCTGGAAGTCTTCGAGTTCGCCTTCCCAACGGTTCAGTTGCCGAGCCGCTTTACGAATGGAGTGCGCGGCGTTCTTGAGGTTGAGTGGCAAGGGGCCGCCGTCGAGCTGTTCCCGGAACGCGACAGCGGCATCGCCCTCCCAATAGCTGCCCTCCATCAGCTTGGTCACCAGCTCATGAGACTGCTCCAGGACCTTGGCGCAGTTCGCAAGCTTCTTGTAGAGCTCACGGACGGTATCCGTACTGCCCGGTGTGGGATTGAAGCCCAAGTGTGGGTAGTTGGGGTTCGAGACGCCCGGGCGCGACTTGAGACCCTGAGGCTTGCCGAGGTCCGCACGAGCCTGCGGGTCGAGGAACCCGCCCGACTGCTCGAGGCCGGGGGTGTAGGTCACTTCGAACCTCCCCCCTTGCCCTTGCCTTCCTTCGCCTCTCGCAGAGCTGCCTCCAGCGCCTTGTCGACCTCGTTGAAGCCTTCTTTGCACTGGCCAATAATCTTTGCGAGGTCCTCGGTCTGCTCACCGATCTGCTCAGTGCCGTACTTCCAGTCCTCCTGGAAGCTCTCGCACGCTGAGTCCAGATCGTCCGTGCCGAGACCGCTGACCGTCGCGTCGCTCAGCGCCTTACGCAGTCCTTTCAACGAGTCGCTCGACTTCTTAAGCGACTTCATGAAGTGCGCAAGCTCCGTGTCATCAACAGCCAGCCGATCAGCCACACCCGTGCCCTCTCCCCGCCTCAACCGATCTCGCAGGGGGGTGACTCTAGTCGTTCCACTTGTGAACCAGAGCCGAGGTGCCTGCGCTTCCATGAGGGCAGGCACCTCACATCGGACCGTCCCCGCTGCTCAGCGGTTGACGGCCTGGATCTCCTGTACGACGACGTCCTGTGTGGCACCGAAGCTGCCGTCGGGCAGGTCGCCGCCGGGGCCGTTGGTGCTGGTCCACTCGATCTTCCAGGTGACCGTTGCCCTGAGGGGGTAGGTGTCGTCGCCGGAGGAGCGCAGGTACTTCACTCCGCAGGGTGGTGTTTCGTCGGCCTTGCCCTTGGCGTAAGGCTCGCCGATGCGGCCGTTGTTGATCTCGCAGACGCCGGAGGCCGGGTAGGTCACGGCGTCCGAGGTGCCGGGTTCGATCTTGAGTGAGACCGGTTCGGCGGTCGCGGTCGCGTCGATGCCGATGATGGGGACGGAGGCGGTGACGGAGACCGGCTTGAACTCGGCGCCGTCGAGCCAGGACCAGGTCGGGAGGTTGACCTTGGTCGCGTTCGCGGGGGCCAGGGTCACCTTGGTGCCGGGGACGCGGATCTCGTTGTAGGCGAGTTCGGCGAGGATCTCCGGGGTGACGGCGTTCTCCATGTCGGCGGGCGGGGCGTCGCCGGTGTCGACCCAGAAGGGGCCGTCGTCACAGGCGTCCCAGCCCGGTGGGTAGCTCTTGTCGACGTACGAGTCCCACCAATAGCCCTTGCCCGTCTTGTCCTTGTTGAACGCCTTCTCTTCGTCGTTGGCGTTGTACTTCTTCCGCTGCTCGGCATCCCATTCGGCGCCTGTCGATCCCGCCTCCCAGATCGGCTCCATGTACTTCTGGAGCTGCTCCGGGGTGTACTTCGGGGCGTACCAGCAGGCAGGGGGCGTCCAGGAGGTGGTCGCCTTCAGCGCGCCCGTCGAGCCGCCGCTGCCGTTCTTCGAACGGTCGAAGACAACGCCGCCGGCAGTCACGGAAAGGGTGTCGCCATCGAGATTCGCACCGCTGGGCTTGTCCGCCTCGTTCGCATTGCCGTTACCATCGCGCTCGGCAAAGGCCGTGTGCGAAACGAATGTGGTTGCGCACGTGAGTGCGAGAACCGTGGCAGTCCTCGCCAAATGCCTTAGGGCTGGCACGCCTTGTTCCCCCTGTTCGACACAATGTCAGTGGTCTGCCAGACACCGTCGGCGTTCTTGGTGAGGCTGGTGTTGTACAGCACGTATGCATTTGCCGTCGCCGGTGACCTGTCGACCTTTCCGGTCTTCCTGTCCTTGATGTAGGACTTGCTTTCATCCGAGCAGTAGGTGACGTAGGCCTTGCTGCCCCCTGAGAGGGTCACCTTGTAGTTGAAGTACCGGGTCTCACCGACCCACGTCTCGTCATCGCCGATGTACTTCTGCACGTATGTGATGTACGCGCTCAAAGCCTTGTCAGCGTTGTAGAAGCCGAGCGCCTTCGTACCTGTACTCTTCTCGAAAATCGCTTCGTCGACGGAGTTGGTGCTCAGCGTGCTGTCGGCGAGAGCGGCATCCTTCGCGGCATTGCCGGTCTTCTCGTACTCGAAGACGTTCTTGGCGTCGGAAGGGAAAGTGATCTTCGGGCGGCCCTCGGAGGCCGAAGCGCTCGGGCTGGGGGACTGTGATGTCTTGCCGGTGTCGGCTCCCGCGATCTTGTCGTTGTCCTTGTCCTTGGAGCTGTCGTCGCTTCCGCACGCGGACAGCGTCAGGGCCGCGGTGGCGGTCAGGGCTAGCGCTGCGAGCAGCGTGGGGCGGCGGTTCACGGTCGGCTCCCGGTGAGGCGAGGCTTCTCTTGAGCGAAGCAACGCTATCCAGGGGGCAGCGGCGACACCAGGGTTACGGTTGTCAAGGGGCGGGGTATATGGGGCCAAATCGGCCTTGCGTGACCCTACTTGAGCCGTAACGGTTGGATAACGCGTGGTGAGCGGGTGGTTCCAGTTATGAACTCGCAAAGGCCGCCACCGGGCGCCTGCCGGTACGTACCGTTTGCGGGAGTGGCTAGCCGGGTGTGCGTGGTGAGCGATGGGGGTGGTTCGGGCATGGGGCGGTTGCGGGATGGGCGGGGGACGTTGGTCGTCCACGGGGAACCGGCCGGTGTTTCCGTTCCGTTGGAGATCGCCGCGTCCTATCGCGCCCGTACCAAAGGGTTGTTGGGGCGGGATTCCGTGGACGGGGCGATCCTGCTGTCGCCTGCCAGCGGGGTGCACACCTTTCGTATGCGCATGCCCATCGATGTCGCCTACCTCGACCGCCACCTCGTCGTCACCGCCGTACGCACCATGAGGCCCGGCCGGCTGGGGGCGCCCCGGCTGCGTTCGAGGCATGTGCTGGAGGCGGAGGCCGGAGCCATGGCGGGGTGGGGGCTGCGGCCGGGAGTACGGGTGACCGTGTCCCCCGAGGGGTGACTGACGGCGCCGGTCCCGGGTTCAGCCGTGGCCGCGCTCACCTGGGGCGTGCTTCGGGCGGTGGGCGTAGCGGAAGAGGGTTTCCGTGAAGAGGATCTCCAGGCCCTGGGCTCGTAGGCGGTGCTTGTACTCGTTCGCCGCCAGGCTGCTGACCGTCGCCCGGTGGCCCATCCATGTCAGCTCCACGTCGCTGTAGTCACCTGGGACGTGATGAGGAGCAGGAAGAACGCGCACACCGCGTCGAAGGCGTACGGCGGTGCCTCGTACGTGCGTGCGTCGGCCAGCTCGAACCGGGCCCCGGGACCTGCGCCCCTTGCGCCCCGCGGCAGCCGCGCCGTCAGCACCGCAGCGCCGCCCGCTGCCCGCTGCCCGGCCAGGCCCTCGACGGCCTGCTCGTAACCAGTTCCCAGCGCGTCGAACACCGTCGCCGCCCCCTCCGACACTTGATCATCCACGTGGGGACCCCCCTCTCCCCCGGCAGATCAAACCTGAGGGAGCACCCCGACGCCCCAGGAGACGCGCGTCACATTCAGGGGGTGTCACATCTCGGTGGGGTCGTTCCGTCTAGGGGGTGTAGGCATCGACACCAACGCCACAGGAGCTCACCATGGAAGCCCGCCTCAACCTCTTCGGTAACCCGCTCGCCGGCAAGGTCATCCGGTACGTCAACTCGGCGGGCAAGGCGGTCGCGGACTCGACTCTGCCGCACTCGACGGCGGAGCTCGTCAAGCTCCGCGCCAGCCAGATCAACGGCTGCGGGTTCTGCACCGACATGCACACCAAGGACGCGGTCGCCGCCGGCGAGACCCACGAGCGTCTCCACCTCGTCGCCGCCTGGCGTGAGGCCAAGGTGTTCACCGACGCCGAGCGCGCCGCGCTGGAGCTGGCCGAGGAGGGCACCCGTATCGCCGACGGGGCCGGCGGTGTCAGCGACGAGGTCTGGGCGAACGCCCAGAAGTACTACGACGAGGAGCAGTTGGCCGCGCTGATCGCCACCATCGCCCTCATCAACATGTACAACCGCTTCAACGTCATCATCCAGCAGCCCGCCGGTGACTACCAGCCCGGCATGTTCGGCTGACCGAACGACGATCGGCCGTTCTTCCGGCGCCGGGGAGCTCTCCTCCCCGGCGCCTCGCCGTTCAGCTGTCCGTACGCGGGAAAGAGACCTCGACCCGTCGGTTCTTCTTCCTGCCGGCCTCCGTCGAGTTGTCGGAGATCGGGTACTGCTCGCCGTATCCACGCACCTCGTACGTGATGTTCGCGTCGTTCAGCTCTGATTCCAGGACGTCCTGTACGGCGTTGGCCCGCTGCTTCGACAGCACATCGCCGTGGGCGGAGGTGCCCAGGTTGTCCGTGAAGCCGAAGACGCGGATCTTCGTCGCGTTCTGCTTCTTGATCTCGTCCGCGATCGCCGCGATACGAGCCTTCGACTCGCCGCTGAGCTTCGCGCTGTCCTTGCCGAACAGGACCTCCGCCTGGAGGGCGAACTTGACGTCGGCGTTGGTGTCCTCCCGGCGTTCCTCGCCGGACTGGTCCTCCACGACCTGCTTGATGTCCAGGACCTTGGGTTCGGCCAGGGTCGCGCCCTCGGGGAGCTTCAGGTCGGGGTCGTTGGCGTCCACCTTCACGGGGGCCGCGGCGGTGGCCTCGGTCCCGGGGGGAACGCTCGGCGTCTCGTCGGCCTCGGCCGTCGTCGCGACGAAGAGGTTCGTGGCGAGCATGACCGACGCGGCGGTGAGGGTCAGGGCGAGGCGGGGTGGGGTGAGGGTCATCGGGGCCTCACCCGGAGATCGTGATGGTGGCGGCTGCGAAGGTGGGCAGCTGGAAGGTGACCTCGCCCGTGTCGGCGGGCGGTGCGGGGAACTGCATGAAGACGGGGATGGAATCGCCGGCCTTGATCCGCGGCATACCCGTCGTGGTCAGCGGGCGCCCGTCGGTATCACGCAGCACGTAGTAGCGCTTCTTGCTCGCGGAGTCCACGAGGGTTGCTCCACCCAGCGACGTCCCGTGCCTGATGATCTCGGTCTCGTCGCCCGATGTCCGCACGGAGACACGTGCTGCCTCGGCACCGTCGTTCTTCATCTCACCGCTCACGGTGACGAACCCGCCCGAGTCCCTCTGGGCAGAGGTGATTTCGAGGATCAGCCCGTCCTCGCCCTTGAGCTCGGCGAGGGGCTCGTCCGTCCCCTCCTGCGCACTCGGATTGGACCCGGTGTCCTTGGAAGCCGACGCCGACGCCTCCGGCTTCTTGTCGTCGTCGCCCCCACCGCCGCAGCCGGCCACGCCGACGGCCAGTCCAGCCGCAACAGTCAGTGCGACCATCCCCCTGCGGGCCTTCGTAGTGAACCGAATGCTCATGACTCCGCTTCCTTCATCCCTTGTCGTTCGCTTGTCAGTCGGCCAGATGAACTTCGAAGAGGTCCTCGGGCTCCGGCAGGACGGTGAGATCGGCCGGGTCCAAGTCCCAGTCCCTGTCCTTGCAGGTGAGTTGGGGCAATACGTTGCCCCCGGTACCCGCGCCAGGGAGATCGAACGTGCAGAGAGGTTCGATCACTGCCCGGGCGGACGCCCTCGCATACTTGTTCTCCGTGCCGGGGACGATGGAGTCCCCCACCGGTTCGTCCGTCTCCACTTCGACGTCGTACGCCAGGAGTCCCGTCAGCTGACAAACCTCTACATGCGCGTCGTTCTGCGCCGCCAGCTCATAAGCCCGGCCGCACGAGGGAGTCAGACCTGGCACGTTGCCGTCGAAGACGTCCTGCCATTTCGTCGGGTCGAGTACGACCTCCACCCACTTGCCCGCGAGTTGGTCCCGGGTGTCCTGGGCAGCCGCGAGCGCTGCCGCGTCCGCTGCCGTCTGGGCGCCGTTCCGGTTTGCCGCGGCCTGGCCGACCGCAAGATAGGCGAACGCAAGAAAGAGCAGGCCCGCCACCACCGTGATGTAGATGGGGAAGGCCTGCCCTGCGTCGCCGTACGGGGACCGCCTGATCAGCCGATGACTTCGTCGATCTTCTCCACGATGGCGTCGTAGATCTGTTGACCGATATCCGTCCCCGTAATCGCCAACACGATCGCCACAACCACCGCAATGATCCCCAGGTACTCGACCGCGGTCTGTCCCTCGTCGTTCCAGTTCCGCATGGCGTTGCCCTCCGTTGTCCGTGGTGGGGGCAACGTATGAGGTGGCGCATGGCTTCGCGGAGGGTCCCTGGGCCCAACTGTGGGCCCAATTCCGTTTTCCCTTCCCCCCAGTCCTCATCTCAGGTCACCCCTAGCCACTTCGCGGCCGCCTCGGCGCGGCTGGTGCTGTGGAGTTTGGCGAAGATGCGGTTGATGTGGTTCTTGACGGTCTTCTCGCTGATGAAGCAGGTGGCGGCGATCTGTTGGTTGGTCATGCCGGACGCGATGTGGTCCATGATCTCCGCCTCCCTTGCGCTCAGTTGGAACCGTGACTTGTCAGACTGTGCCACAACTGGTTGCAGTTGCGAAAGGTGTTTCGCAGAAATCAGTGGGGGCTTGGGTTGGTGCCGGGTGTAATCGTGTGCAGTCGCACTGTCTTCTTTGGTCTGCCGCAGCCTGGCCACCAGCGCGTCCGCCGCTGTCGGCGTGAAGTGGGCGCGGCCGTTCTTGATGTTCCGCACGGCGTCGACCAGTTGGTCCGCGGTGAACTCGCCGTGGACGAGGTAGCCGCCGGCGCCCCGGCGCAGGGCCTCGTGGACGATCTCCGACTCCCTGCTGTAGGTGAGCATCACCACCGGGGCGATCCGGACCAGGTGCGGGAGGGCCGAGAGGCCGTCGACGCCGGGCATGCGGACGTCGAGGAGGATCACGTCGGGGTGGTGGGCCAAGGCCTCCTCGTAGGCCTGGCGGCCGTCCGCGGCCTCCGCGACGACCGTGATGTCCTCGCGGCCGGAGAGGAGGGCGGTGAGGCCCGCTCGGACGACGGGGTTGTCGTCCGCCACCACGACCCGCAGGGCGGTCGGTGGTGCGGGGGGCGGGAAGTCTTCGAACGGGTCGTGGGGCGGTGGCTGCTTCGCGCCGGGGTGGGGATGGGGAGTCGTCTGGTCCGGCATCTGCGGCCTCCTCTCGTCGTCTCGCGTGGCGTGGGGGACTTGTGCGGCGTGCGGCGTCATACGTGTGCTGCCAGCGGGAGTTCCAGGCGGACCTCCGTGCCCTTGGGGTGGGTGCCGCGGCCGATGCGGATGCGGGCGCCGACGGAGGCGGCTCGTTCGACCATGCCCACCAGGCCGAAGTGGCCTGTCCTGCGGAGTTGTTCGAGGGTGGTGCCGGGGGGCAGGCCCCGGCCGTCGTCGTAGACGCTCACGCACAGGAGGCCGCCGTGGACTCCCGCGCTCACGTCCACGCGGGTCGGGGACGCGTGGCGGTGGGCGTTCTCCAGTGCTTCCGTGGCGATGGTGAGGAGTTGGCGGGCCACGGCCGGCGGGATGGTCGGCACCTCCTTCCCGCCTGTGGGGTGGTAGGTGGCCGCGAGGTTTGTGCGGGTGCCGAAGTCCCTTGTGCGGGCCGCCAGTTCCGTCAGTACGTCGGTGGCGTGGTCGGGGTCCGTCTCCCGGCGCAGGTCCGCCAGGAGTTCGCGGGATTCGGCCGCTGCCCGGCGGGCCGAGCGGGCCACCAGCTCCGCCTGTTCCTTGACCAGCGTGGGGTTCATGCGGTCGGCCGAGCCTGCCAGGCCGTCCGCCGCTAGGGCCACGCCGTAGAGGGTCTTGGCCACCGAGTCGTGCATCTCCCGTGCCAGGCGGGCCCGTTCCTCGGCGATCGCCTCCGTGACGGCCAGGCGGGCCTGGACCTCGGTCAGGGCCTGGGTGGCGGCGCCGAAGCGGAACATGAGGTTGCGCAGGGCCGAGCCGACGGCGCCGGCGATGACGCAGAGGCCGGGGAGGAGGAGGCGTTCGGCGACGGTGGTCGCCGGGTTCTGTGTCGTCGCGTAGACCAACAGGAAGATCAGGGACTGGAGGCTCGCGAAGATCGCGGCGCCTCGCCAGCCGTAGACGATGCCGGCGAGGAGGGGGGTGCAGACGCTGACGTAGGCGAGGGTGGTGTCGGGGCCCGCGGAGATGAGGAGCAGGGAGCCGAAGAGGGTGTCCGCGGCGAGGAGGGTGGGGTGGCGCAGGAGGAGGGGGCCGAAGCGTTCCCAGTCCCTGAAGAGGACGTAGGAGCCCATGAAAGTGACGACGACTGCGGCGCCTACGAGGCGGGCGCCCAGGCCCGGGTTGGCGTTGAGGAGGGCGGAGGGGGCGGCGAGGGCGATCATGGCCAGGCGGAAGCCGAAGACTTGGCGGGCCAGGGCTTGTAGGGCGTTCACCTGGAGCTGGAGGGGGATGGCGGGTGCGTCGGCCTGTGCGGGTGCGCCACCCGTACTACTTTCGTCGTCGGGTGCGGGTGGCCCCTGTGGGGCGCCTCCACCGTCGGCGGCCCACCCTTCGTGCGTGGCGACAGGCCGTTCCCCGGTCATCGACATCCTCCTCACCGCCCCCTAGTCACCCGTGATCGAGCCGAAGTCCGTCCCCGAGCCCAGCAGCAGGCCCGCGCCCAGGAGGATCATCGTGGCCGGGACCATGAACGTGGTGATCATCATCGTGGCCTTGGGGACCGCGCGGGCGGCCTTGCGGCGGGCGTTCTGGGCGTCGGTGCGGCGCATGTCCTTGGCGAGGGCGACGAGGGTGTCGACGATCGGGGCGCCCAGTTCCTCGCCCTGCTGGAGCGCGGTGACGAACATGGCCACCTGTTCGGAGTCGTTGCGGCGGCGCAGTTCCTGGAAGGCCTGGCGGCGGCTCATGCCGAGGTCCATCTGGCGCAGGGTGATGCGGAGTTCGTCGGCCCAGGGGCCCTCGTACTTCGTCGCCACCCGGTCCAGCGCCTGCCGGAAGCCCAGGCCCGCGCTGACCACGACCGCGAGGACGTCGAGGAAGTCCGGCAGGGTCCGCTCGATGACGTCCTTGCGGATCCGGATCGCCGACCAGATGCCGACCTCCGTCCAGAACGCCCCGAAGGCGAACAGCAGCAGGGCCACGAGGAACTGTCCGCGCATCACGAAGACCAGGCCGCCGAAGCCGCCCAGGAAGCCGTAGACCGCGCGGCGGGCCGCGTAGCGGTCGATGGTCAGGCCGCCGGGGTTGCCGGCCAGGTCGATCCTGCGGCGGTACTTCGCCACCTGCTTGGGGCCCATCAGGCGCAGCACGGCGGGTGCGTAGCGCATCCCGAGCCGGTCGATCAGCGAGTCCACCGCGCCGGTGCGCGTCGCGCCGACCTCCAGGGCGAGGACGAGGTCGCCGGGGAGTTTCGCGTCCGCCCGGTACATACGGATCCCGGCGAAGATCCCCCAGACCCCGAGGCCCATCAGCAGGGCGAGAAGAAGTGCCATCTGCGTACGCCCCCTCAGACGTCGATACGGGACAGTCGGCGGATCAGGACGAACCCCACCGCGTAGAGCGCGAAGGCGACGATCACGGCCGCCTGACCGGCCGGGGAGCCCGTCATACGGTCCAGGGCGCCGTCCTTCACGCCGTTCATCAGGAAGAGGGAGCCCACTCCGAGGACCGGGACGGCGTACGACGTCATGTTGACCTGTGCCAGTTGCGTACGGACCTCCCGTCGCGTCTCCTTGCGCTCCTCCAGCGTCTCCGTCAAGTTGCGCAGCGCGCCCACCACTTGGCCGCCCGCCCGGTTGGAGAGCACCAACGTCGTGACCAGGACGACCAGTTCGCGCGACGGCAGCCGATCCGCCATCTCCCCCAGCGCGTCGTCCAGGGAGGCGCCCAGCGCCAGCTGGTTGGCCACCTTGCCCAGTTCCTCACCGGCCGGTGCCTCCAGTTCCTCCGCCGCCATGCCGATCGCGGTGCGCAGGGCCAGGCCCGCCTGGGTGGCGTTGGCCAGGATCCGGGAGAGTTCCGGGAGTTGGTTGATGAACTTCTCGATGCGCTTCTGGCGCTGCCAGTTCAGGAACTGCACGGCCACCCAGATGCCGAGCAGACCGGCGAGGGGGCCGAAGAAGGGGGCCAGGGCCGCCTGGCCGATCAGGAACAGGCCGGCCACCGTGGCCATCATGTAGACGAAGAACTCGCCCGGGGTGACGTCCAGGCCGGTCGCCGCCAGCCTCAGCTCCAGTTTCCGGCCGAGCTTGGTGCGGCGCAGCCGGCGGTCCAGGGTCGGGAAGCGGCGCCGACGGCCGCCCGCCGATATCTGGCCCGTGGCCGAGAGGCGGTCGACCAGGGCCTGGCGCTGGGCCTTGCCCATGGCGTACGCGTGCAGGCCCACGACGGCGAGGACGCAGGTCAGCAGGGCGATGCCCGTCGTGAGCGTGATCAGCGAGTCGAGTTCCATCGGGCGGTACCTACCTGGCTTCTCGGGTCGTCAGTTCGAGCGCGGACTGGGCCACGCCGAAGGCCTGGGGGATCGGCTGGCTCGCCATGTAGAGGCGGTCCGCGGTACGGCGTGGGAGCGGGAAGTACTCGAAGGTGCCGTAGACGCGGCCGTCCGCCGCCATGGGCTGGGCGTGGAAGCGGGCCGCCGTCGCCAGGCGGTAGGGCTCGGCGCCGTAGCTGTCGAGGAGGGCGATCTCCGTGATGCGGCGGGCTCCGTCGGGGAACCGGGTCAGCTGGATGATCACGTCGAGCGCGCTGTTGATCTGGTCGTGCAGCGCCTCGAAGGGGACGCCGACCTCGGACATGGACGCCAGGGTCTTCAGCCGCATCAGGGCGTCCTCCGTGCTGTTCGCGTGGACGGTCGCCAGTGAACCGTCGTGGCCCGTCGACATCGCCTGGAGCATGTCCAGGGACTCGCCGCCGCGGACCTCACCGACGACGATCCGGTCCGGGCGCATCCGCAGCGAGTTGCGGACCAGGTCGCGGATGGTGATCTGGCCCTTGCCCTCGACGTTCGGCGGGCGGGACTCCAGGCGGATCACATGCGACTGCTGGAGCTGGAGTTCCGCGGAGTCCTCGATGGTGATGATGCGCTCGCGCTCCGGGATCAGCCCCGACAGGGCGTTGAGCAGGGTCGTCTTCCCGGTGCCCGTGGCGCCCGACACGATGATGTTGAACTTCGCCTGCACCAGGCCCGCGAGGAGGTAGAGCATGTGCTCGTCCAGCGAGCCGAGGCCGATCATCTCCTGGAGGGTGAAGGAGCGCGGGAAGCGGCGGATCGTCAGGGTCGCGCCCGTCAGCGACAGGGGCGGGATGATGACGTTCACGCGCTCGCCGGACGGGAGGCGGGCGTCGACCATGGGGTTCGACTCGTCCACACGCCGGTTGACCGTCGAGACGATCCGCTCGATGGTCTGCATCAGCTGGTCGTGGGAGGGGAAGCGGAGCGGCAACTGCTCGACCCGGCCGCCGCGTTCGACGAAGATCGCGTCCGGGCCGTTCACCATGATCTCGGTGATGGACGCGTCCTCCAGGAGCGGCTCCAGGATGCCGAGGCCCAGCGCCTCGTCCACGACCCTGCGGATCAGCTGCGAGCGCTCGACCGTCGACAGCACGGGGCCCTCGCGGCTGATGATGTGCCCGAGCACCCGCTCCAGACGGGCCCTGCGCTCGGCGGCCGCCAGCGAGCTCATCTCCGCGAGGTCGATCTCCTCCAGGAGCTTGGCGCGGTACGAGGCGACCAGGTGGCCGTCCTCGCCCCGGCTGCCGTTCTCCTCGGGGGTGCTGATGCGGGCCCGGAGACTCATGGGGTACCTCGTTCAGTGGTCGAGCGGCATGGTGGCGGTCTTCTGCGCGGGGTCGAAGTCCCAGCCCGGGACGATCGAGGGGATCTGGACCGTGGCGGTGACGGTGACCTCGTCGCCGCCCTGCGCGGCGGAGCAGGTGACCGACAGCCAGTCGCTGACCGCGGTCGTACAGCCCTGCTGGGCGCTCTTCTCCAGCGAGGCCGCCCGCGCGCCCGCCCGGGCCGCCGTACCCGCCTGCTGTGCCGTGTAGGCGATGAGCCCGATCTGTACGCCGGCCATGGCGACGAGGATCAGGATCGGGATGAACCCGAGGTATTCGATGGCGACCTGGCCGAGATCGGCACGTCGGCGGTCGCGGACTTTCCCGTCGTACGACATCTCAGTCCGTCTCCTCCTCCACCGCTCCCGCGTGGCCCTCGACCGTGAACGGGAACCCGATCGCGCCCGGGAAGAGGACGGGGACCTGGAGTTCGACGTCGGCGGTGACATAGCCGCCGCCGGTGCCGCACTCCACGGTGCCGTTCCACGCGTCCGGCAGCTTCTCCAGGCCTGCCGCCTCGCACGCGCCCTGCCGCTCCCCCGGACTCGCCGCCGTCCCCGCCCGTACCGCCTCGTCCGCAGCATTCCCCGCCAGCGTGAACGTGTACCCCACCAGCACGAACTGCCACAGCAGCACCAACGTGATGATGATCAGCGGGGTCATGCCCAGGAACTCGATGGTGACCTGACCGGAGTCCCGCCTTCTGATGTCCCCGAGCCGCCTCACGGCCCCAGCTCCCTGCGTCGGCGGAAGCCCACCGCGGCCCGGTCGCCCCTGGACCGGCCGCCCTTGTGCGCTCCCTCGGCCGGCTTGACCAGGCCCAGCTCCCCCGCGAGCGCCCACAGCGCCTGCTTCACGACGCTCTTGTGGTCGAGCTCGTGGACGCGTCCGGCGTCCACGACCGATTGCAGTTCCTTGAAGTTGGCGGGGATCGCCACCCCCGCGACCGGTGTGCCGGTGATCTTGCGGACCAGCGAGGGCTGGATCTCGGTGCCGCGTGTGTGCCGGTTGACGACCACCGTGGTCTCCTCGGCCTTGCGGATCTGGAGCCGGTCCCACATGCGGACGGTCCGTTTGGCGCCGCGTACCGCGATGACGTCGGGGGTGGTGACGAGCAGGGCCGTGTCGGTCATCTCGACGGCCGCCGCGCCGGCGCCGCCGATCTGGGCGCCGCAGTCGATGACGACGACCTCGTAGCGCGAGCGCAGGGCGCTGACGATCTGGCGGACGGCCCGGTCGGTGACCTCCTCGCCGCGTTCGCCCTCGCCGGGGGCGAGCAGCAGGGCGAGCCCGGTGTCGTGGCGGAAGACGGCGTCGGCCAGCACGCGGGGCGAGATGTCGGTGATGGTGGCGAGGTCGGCCACCGAGCGGCGGAACTGGACGTCCAGGAAGGAGGCGATGTCCCCGGTCTGGAGGTCGAGGTCGACCAGGGCGGTGCTGCGGCCGGACGCCTGGGCGGCGAGGGCGAGTTGGATGGAGGTGAGGGTCGTGCCCACTCCGCCTTTCGCGCCGCTGACCGTGACGACCGTGCCGCCGACGCCGGTGAACACGTCGACGGTGCCGCCCAGATGACGCCGTACGCCCACCGACCACTGGGCGACCGCCTGGACGCGGCTGGCGAGTTCCTCGTAGCTCACGGGCAGCGCCACCAGTCCGCGTGCCCCGTAGTCCATGGCGGCCTGGAAGAGGCCGGGGCTGGCGTCGGAGGTGACGAGGATGACGCCGACCGCGGGGAAGCGCAGGGCGACCTCGCGGATCAGCTCCAACGCCGGGACCGGGCCGATGCGTTCGTGGACGACCACGACCTCGGGCAGTTCGTCGAAGGACTCGGCGGCCAGGCGCGCGAGGGTGTCGACGAGCTGGGTGGAGTCGACGACCGGGGCCACCGGTTCGGCGTCCGGGAGCTGGCTGAGCAGGGTGGTGATGGAGCGGACCGCGTCCGCGTCGCCTACCGCCGGCAGGATCCTCGTGGGCATACGGCTCTCACTTGTCCTTCGCGAGTTCGTACGTGCGGTCCTGCTCGGGGACGGTGCCGGTCTCGCCCGGCGCGACCAGTGCGAGCCGGACGCGCTTGGCGAAGGACTCGGCGTACGTGATGCGCTGGGCGTCGATGGCGGAGAGCGCGAAGGTGATGGGGACGGCCTCGGTGGCCTCGCGGGTGCGGTCGTCGGCGTCGGGCTGGAGCGGGGTGAGGTCGCCTACGTCGAGGACCTTGGCGTTGGTTACGATGATCTTGGACTGGTCGGGAGCACCCTCCCGCTCACCCTCGAAGGTGGCGTACACGTTGACGGTGGAGTTCGGCGTGATCTTGCCGGCCACACCGGTCGCCGCGTCGATCATGATGGCGACCTCTTGCTGCCCGGGCTGCAGAGCCGGCTGTGCCACGATCATGTCGCTCTGCAGCAGGGAGCCCTTCTTGAGGGCGGTGACCGCGATCTTGCCGTCGATCTCGCGCAGATCGCGGACCGCGTTGTCGGACAGCCACCGCTCGGGCATCTCGATCTTCTCGAACTGGGCCGCGCTCAGCGGTTTGTAGGGCTCCACGTTCGTCTTGAGCCGGTAGGCGGCGACCTCGGGGCCGACCTTGGACTCTGCGTCGTTGATGACGGACAGGACGCCGGCGAAGGCCGCGAGGGCGCAGACGGCCGACAGGATCAGGAGTATGACGCCGCGGCGCTGACGGGAGTTCATGAACCGGACAACCTCATTGGGGGATATCGGTCGACAGGGCTCACCCGGCGGTGAGTTGGTTCTGCTGGTTCTCGGTGAGCGGTGACGTGGCGGAACAGAACACACAGCGGTCGCCGATCACATCGATGCCGCACCAGTGGCAGGCGCCCTGGCGGACCGAGGCGACCAGTTGGTACAGGACCGAGAGATCGGGCAGGAACGAGCAGAACTCGATCACTTTCGGGGTGCCCCACCACGACGGCGACTCGGCGGGCAGCGGAGCCTCGCGCAGGCCCTGCGCGTTCCAGGACGGGGCGAGGGTGCCGGTGACCCAGTCGGACTGGAGCTGTCCCTTGGCGACCAGCATGGCGGTGGCGAACTCGGGGCCCTTCAGGGCGGCTTCGGGGCCGATGCGGACCAGTTGCGGTTCGGGGTGGGCGATCACACCGAACTGACTTCCCGGCACCCATGACTTGGCATGCGCCTTGAGGTCCACGGGAACGCGGTCGAGTTTGGTGACGGAGCCGAGGACCGCCCCGGCATGGATGTAGTGGGTGAGCAGCCGGCCCGCGGAGGCGAGCACGCCGGGGCTGAGGTCGCAGGAGGCGAGCTGCCTCAACTGGCGGGCCAGGACGGCCAGTCCGAGAGGTGGCAGATCGGGGCGGAACAGGGCGATGCGGTCGCTCTCCAGGAGGGACCGTACGGTGTGCAGGCGTCGCTCGACCGCCTTGGGTATCGCCTTGGAGCAGACGACGATCACATGGCCGTGCTGGTCGACGAGCGACTGGAGGACCGCCAGCGAGCGCTCCAGCGGTTCCTTGTCGAGGTCCGCCAGGACGGTCGCGGGCACGGTCCGCTCGTCCTGCGGCGGCAGCGCCATGTCGGCACCGGTCACGGCAATGGCAGTTGGCACGCGCAGCTCCCCGTTCCCATGCCCCGCCGGCCCGACCGGCGTTACTCCGGCACACCCAGTCGACTTCACTGCGTGACTACGTCAGCACTCTAGCCACGCCCATGTGACCGGAGAACAGCGTTTCTTCAGCTGATGGCAACTGTTTTTGCGCAAGGTTCCCCAAATCAGGGCGGATTGCATACGCCGATGCCCCGTGGAGAACCCGTGAAAGCCGCAAAGATGGTCTGGACCTATTGACGGACACGATTGGTCTGGACCAGCCTGCTTGTCATGGCCATACTCAGACGACGCTCTGCTCGCTTCTGGTCGGCAGCGGTTCTCGCAGCCCTCGCCCTCGGTGTGTCCGGCACAGGCCAGGCCTCCGCCGCGGATGTCAACAACGCCAAGAACGCCGGCTTCGAGTCCGGCCTGACGAACTGGACCTGTACGGCGGGCAGCGGGGCGACCGTCTCCTCGCCGGTGCACGGCGGCGCGGCCGCGCTGAAGGCGACGCCGGCCGGGCAGGACAACGCGAAGTGCACGCAGACGGTGGCGGTGAAGCCCGGGTCGACGTACTCGCTGAGCGCGTGGGTGCAGGGCGGGTACTCCTACCTCGGGGTGACCGGCACCGGTACGACGGACGTGTCGACGTGGACGCCCGACTCCTCGTCCTGGAAGCAGCTGTCGACGACCTTCACCACCGGGGCCTCGACGACCTCGGTGACGGTCTACACGCACGGCTGGTACGGACAGGCCGCGTACTACGCGGACGACGTCTCGGTGTACGGCCCCGACGGCGGCGGTGGCACCGACCCGGCACCGACGATCCCGGGGGCGCCGGGCGGCCTCGCGGTCTCCGGTACGTCGTCCTCGTCGGTGTCCCTGTCCTGGAACACGGTGTCCGGCGCGACCGGGTACAACGTCTACCGCGGTGGTACGAAGGTGACGGCGGTGACCGGCACGTCGGCGACCGTGACCGGGCTCGCGGCGTCCACGTCGTACTCCTTCCAGGTCACCGCGACCAACTCCGCGGGCGAGTCCCCGAAGTCGGCGGCGGTCACGGGGACGACGACGGCGACCCCGACCGGTCCGGCACTGCCCAAGCACGCCGTCACCGGCTACTGGCAGAACTTCAACAACGGGGCCGCCGTCCAGAAGCTCTCCGACGTCCAGTCCCAGTACGACATCATCGCGGTGGCCTTCGCGGACGCGACCACGACTCCGGGCGCGGTGACCTTCACCCTCGACTCGGCGGGGCTCGGCGGTTACACCGTCGACCAGTTCAAGGCGGACATCGCGGCGAAGAAGGCGGCCGGGAAGAAGGTCATCGTCTCGGTGGGCGGTGAGCGGGGCACGGTTTCCGTGAACGACTCGGCGTCGGCGACGAACTTCGCGAACTCGGTGTACTCGCTGATGCAGACGTACGGCTTCGACGGCGTGGACATCGACCTGGAGAACGGCCTCAACGCGACGTACATGACCCAGGCGCTGCGGTCGCTTTCCGCAAAGGCGGGCTCGTCCCTCGTCATCACGATGGCCCCGCAGACGATCGACATGCAGTCGACGTCGAACGCTTACTTCCAGACCGCGCTGAACGTGAAGGACATCCTCACCGTCGTCAACATGCAGTACTACAACAGCGGTTCGATGCTCGGCTGCGACGGCAAGGTGTACTCACAGGGCTCGGTCGACTTCCTGACCGCCCTCGCCTGCATCCAGCTGGAGGGCGGCCTCGCCCCGTCCCAGGTGGGCCTGGGCCTCCCGGCCTCGACGAGGGGCGCGGGCAGCGGGTACGTGTCCCCGACGATCGTGAACAACGCGCTGGACTGCCTGACCAAGGGCACGAACTGCGGCTCCTTCAAGCCGTCCAGGACGTATCCCGACCTGCGCGGCGCGATGACCTGGTCCACCAACTGGGACGCGACGGCGGGCAACGCGTGGTCGAACGCGGTGGGGCCGCACGTGCACGCGCTGCCGTAACGGACGTGACCGAGCGTGGGGGTGAGCACGCCGCTCCCACGCTCACCCCATCGGCCGGTAGTACCTCAACACCGCCGCCGGCCCCGCGAACCACTCCCCCCATGGGTTCCCGCGGCTTGGCCACGCATTCGTAGACGTGGACGACCGCGAGCATGGGGGACTTGCCGTTGGGGCTTGTCCTGTATCTCGGGTCCCCCGGGGTGGCGTGCCTGCCGTTTCGAGGGTCGAACTGAACGCCCCCGCGAGATCCCCTGCATCCGGTGTGAAACATTTCCGGGGCTCCACCGCATCAATGAAGTGAGAGCGCGAAGCAGGCGCACCCACGAGCAGGGGGAACACATGAGACAGGTCCTTGCGGACCAGTACGCGGAGTTCGCGGCGGCACGCGCGGGGCATTTGTACCGCTCCGCGTGCCTGCTCACCGCCGGGGACACGCATCTCGCCGAGGATCTGGTGCAGGAGACCCTGGGCCGGCTGTACATCAGCTGGCACCGGGTGGCCCGGGTCGGCAACCCCGCCGGGTACGCGCAGACCGTCCTCACCCGGGCGTTCCTCGCCCACCAGCGGCGCCGCAGCAGCAAGGAGCGCGCCACCGCCGAGTTCCCGGAGCAGGCCTACGCCGACCAGGGCGACGTCCCGCTGCGCCTCACGCTGCTCCAGGCGCTGGCCCGGCTGCCCGCCAAGGACCGGGCGGTGGTCGTGCTGCGCTACTGGGAGGACCGCTCGATCGAGGAGACCGCCGACGCGATGCACGCCAGTTCCGCCGCGGTCCGCACCCGCTGTACCCGCGCCCTCGGCCGGCTGCGGGAGCTGCTGGGCGAGGACCTCGGCGAGTACGCGCGCTTCTGACGGGCCCGCCCGTCCCCATGACCTCGCCTCACCTCACCCACACCTCTGACTTCTCATCCTTCACACCTCGGGGAAACGGTGGTTAGCCATGCCCGCTCAACAGCACAGTGATCCCTTCGAGGACCGCATCGTCGCCGAACTGCGCGATGTCGGCGGGCAGTTCGACGCCGACTCGCACGCACTCACCACTGCGGGGCTCGCCCGTGGCCGGCGGCTGCGGCTGCGGCGCCGGGCCGCCGTCGTGGGCGGCGCCGCCTCCCTCGCGCTCGTCGGGGTGGGCGGGGCGCTGCTCCTGCCCGGCGGCGGTACCGACCCGGACCCGTCCTCGGTGGCGTCGACGCCGAGCGCCTCGCCGACCGTGCCGCCCGTCTCCAGCCAGGAGCTGATCAGCACGCTCAAGGAGCAGCTCGGGTACGGCAAGTTCAGCCAGGAGACCGGTCGCGGTACGGCGGACTCGCCGTACGCGTGGCTCGTGTGGGACGACGGGGACGGGGGTTCGGTCGTCTCCGTGAGCCTCGAACGGGTCGAGGCGGGCAGCGAGAACGCCCGGCAGTTGACCGAGTGCCCGGACAAGACGTTCACGCCGTACGACAGTTGCACGACCAGCCGGCTGGAGAACGGCTCGGTGCTGAAGATCCTCCAGGGGTACGAGTATCCCGACAAGCGGGAGCCCACCAAGCTGTGGACCGCCGAACTGGTCACTCCGAGGGGCGAGCATGTCTCGGTGGCCGAGTGGAACGCCGAGGCCGAGAAGGGCTCGCCGGTCACCCGGGAGAACCCGCCGCTGGACGCCGCGGAGCTGAAGAAGCTGGTGACCGCGCCGGCGTGGCTGAAGGCGGTCGACGCCATTCCCAAGGAGGACAAGTCCTCGCTGGCCAGGCCGGAGGAGACGTCCGCTCCCAGCGGCGACATCCGCAAGGACCTCGCCTATCTCATGCCCGACGACGTCAAGGTGGTCTCCAGGGGCGGTGACGAGTCCGGGTGGGGCTATGTCGTCGTCGACGACGGCAAGGGCAAGAGCCTCGTCGAGATCAACGTGCAGCCGAACATGGGGGACCTTCTCGGCGAGAGCATCTTCGAGGGCTCCGAGGAGGTCGGCGACGGCACGGTGCTGATCACCCGCGAGGACGCCGGTGACAAGGACGTCTCGGGCGCGGTCAGGTGGACCGTCGACACGGTGCGGATCAACGGGCTGCGGGTCGTGATCAGCGCCCTCAACGCGGGCGGGCCGCACGACGCGCCGAGCCGTGACAAGCCCGCCCTGACGATGGAGCAGCTCAAGAAGATCGCGCTCAGCTCGAAGTGGGGGCCGAGCCGGGAAGAGGCGCTGACCGGTCAGAAGAACTCCGACCAGGGCTGATCCCAGATCTGCTTCACGCACAGCACCAGGAACAGCAGCCCGGCGATCACCAGCATGCCGTTGCTGACCAGGCCGTTGCGCCATTCGGCCGGGGTGCGCGAGGAGTTGAGGAGCCAGATCAGGGTGCCGGCCAGGAAGGGGAGGAAGGCCGCGCCCAGGACGCCGTAGAGGATGATCAGGCGGAAGGGCTGGCCCTGGAAGAGCAGGACGATGGGCGGGAAGGTCAGCCACAGCAGGTACGCGCGGAAGGGCCAGGAGCGTTCGCGCGCGCCGGAGGCGACCTCCTCGCCCGTTCCCGCGCTCTCGCCCGTGCCGCGGAAGCGGGCGACGAAGTCGGCGAACATCAGGCTCACGCCGTGCCAGACGCCGATGAGGGAGGTGTACGAGGTGGCGAAGAAGCCGATCAGGAAGAACTTGGCGGTCGCCGAGCCGTACTTGTCCTCCAGGATGTCGCTGAGCTGGATGAGCCCCTTGTCGCCGCTGGCGATGGCGATGTTGGCCGAGTGCAGCATCTCGGCGCCGACGAACAGCATGGAGATGACGAAGATGCCGGTGGTGGCGTAGGCGACGCGGTTGTCGAGCCGCATGACCTTCATCCAGCCGGTGTTGGTCCAGCCCTTGGCGTTGACCCAGTAGCCGTACGCGGCGAGGGTGATGGTGCCGCCGACGCCACCGATGAGGCCGAGGGTGTTGAGGATGGAGTCCTTCTCGTCGGGGAGGACGGGCAGCAGGCCCGCGAAGGCGTCCCCCAGGTTCGGGGTGACCCGGATGGCCAGGTAGACCGTGACCACGAACATGACGCCCACCAGGACCGTCATGACCTTCTCGAAGACCTCGTACTTGTTGAACCAGACGAAGACGAGACCGGTCAGACCGCAGGCGACGGCCCACCACTTGAGGTCCATCACGTCCGGGAAGAGGGCCTGGAGCGGGAGCGCGCTGGACGACATCGCGGCGGCGCCGTACACGAAGCCCCAGATCACCACGTAGGCGACGAAGAACCAGGAGGTCCAGCGGCCCAGGCTCGCCCAGCCGTCGAAGAGGGTGCGTCCGGTGGACAGATGCCAGCGGCCGGCGGCCTCGGCGAGGGAGATCTTGACGAGGCAGCCGATGACGGCGGCCCACAGGAGCGTGTAGCCGAAGTTGCTGCCCGCGATGAGCGTCGCGACCAGGTCTCCGGCGCCGACGCCGGTGGCCGCGACGACGATGCCGGGGCCGATGTACTTCCAACTGGACTTGCGGGGTTGGGGGTTGCCGGATGATGCCTGGGTGTCCGTGGGGTTGCCCGTGGTGTCCGCCATGCAGGTCAAGAAAGCCCAAAGCCGGCCGCCCGGCAAGAGGGCCTGCGTGGATCTTCACCCGATGCGCGTACTCGGGGGAAAGGGTCGGGCCCCGGCGGCTGGGCAAGCGCACCGGGGCCCGGGCTGTGGTTCCGGGGGGAGTTGAGTTGACGTATCCGGAACTCTCGGGTCAGAACGACTGTCGCCGACCACAGTCGTCGGACCCGCACGTGCCGAGCTCGAACCACACGGTCTTGCCCGGCCCGTCCTGATGGCAGCCCCAGCGCCGGGCAAGCGCATCCACCAGGAACATCCCTCGGCCGCTCTCCGCGGTGCCCGCCTGGAGCACCTGAGGGGTACGGCGGCCGACATCGGCGACCTCGCAGCGCAGCATGCCGTGCGAGGCGAACAGGGTGAGTCGGAAGCTGCTGGCCGAGTGCAGGAGGGCGTTGGTGGCCAGCTCGCTGACGAGCAGCTCGGCCGTGTCCACCAGGTCCTCCTGGTCCGCGAGGCCCCACCCCTCCAGCTGCCGGCGGACCGTGGCGCGGGCCTCTCGGACGGCTGCGGGACGGGGGGCGTACTCGGCGCTCAGATGGCCCGCCCCCAAGGGGGGTTGGGGGTACGGGGCGTACCGAGGATCGGGGTCCGGGAGGCGGCCCCCGGAGAGTCGCAGCATGGAAGCAGGATGTCCGCCGCAGCCGCGCCGCACACGGGGAGGAATACCCGATTCACTACCTAAGGACACCAGTTCGGGATCGGGCCAGGACGCCGGGTTCCGGCCATCGCGCCTTTATTGACTCTTGACCTGCTCATGCCATAGGCGCACGATGAGCGCCGCACCCGCACCTGTGAGTCACCTGTATCCCCACTTGCTTCAGGCCCGGAGACCCCGGAATCCCTGGAGAAACTAGGAGACTTCATGCGACTTCGCATACGAGGCTCAGGCGCCCTCGGCAAAAGACGTACCGCCGCCTTCGCCGTCCTGGTCGCCCTCGCGCTCGCGGCACCCCTCTCCCCGGGCGCGAGCGCCGACAGCACCACCAAGGCGGCCCCTTCGGCGGACGACATCCGCCAGTACGAGGTCCACACCCACGCCACGGTCAAGGAACGCTCGGCCCTCCAGCAGGCCGGCGTGGCCATCGACGAGGTGGACGACCACGGTGTCGTGATCTCCGGCCGGGCCGACCAGATCAAGAAGCTGCGCGCGCAGGGCTACGACATCACGGCGCTCGGCGCGGTCCCCGACCGGTCCTCCGCCGCGGACGGCGAGGTCGGGATCCTCGACTTCCCCTCGGCCGACTCGAGGTACCACAACTACGCGGAGATGACGAGCGAGATCAACTCGGTCGTCTCCGCCAACTCCTCCATCGCGAGCACGCGCGTGATCGGCACCTCGTACCAGGGCCGGAACATCGTCGCCATCAAGATCAGCGACAACGTGGCGACCGACGAGTCCGAGCCCGAGGTGCTGTTCACCCACCACCAGCACGCCCGTGAGCACCTCACCGTCGAGATGGCGCTGTACCTGCTCAACGAGCTGACCTCGGACTACGGCAGCGACTCCCGCGTGACCAACATGGTCAACAGCCGCGAGATCTGGATCATCCCGGACCTCAACCCCGACGGCGGCGAGTACGACGTGGCGACCGGCTCCTACCGCTCGTGGCGCAAGAACCGGCAGCCCAACTCCGGTTCCTCGTACGTCGGTACCGACCTCAACCGCAACTGGGCCTACCGGTTCGGCTGCTGCGGCGGCTCGTCCGGGTCGACGTCCTCGGAGACCTACCGCGGCACGGCGGCCGAGTCGGCGCCCGAGGTCAAGGTCGTCGCCAACTTCGTCCGCAGCCGGGTCGTCGGCGGCGTGCAGCAGATCAAGGCCGGCATCGACTTCCACACGTACAGCGAACTGGTGCTGTGGCCCTACGGGTACACGACCGCGGACACGGCCACCGGCATGACGGCCGACGACCGCAACGCCTTCGCCACGGTCGGCGGGAAGATGGCCGCGAGCAACGGCTACACACCCGAGCAGTCCAGCGACCTGTACATCACCGACGGATCGATCGACGACTGGCTGTGGGGCAGCCAGAAGATCTTCGGGTACACCTTCGAGATGTACCCGTCGTCGAGCGCCGGGGGCGGCTTCTACCCGCCCGACGAGGTGATCGTGCGGGAGACCGCGCGCAACCGGGACGCGGTGCTCCAGCTGCTGGAGAACGCCGACTGTATGTACCGGTCCATCGGCAAGGAGGCGCAGTACTGCGGTTAGGAGTGGACAGGTTGGCGGGGTGCGGGGGCGGCCGGTGATGGCTGGTCGCGCCCGCGCGGCGGAGCCGCAGGTCGATACAGCCCCGCGCCCCTGGGCAGGACTAGTCGTCCTCGGTTTCGTCGGTAGCGGCGTCGCCGTCCTCGAAGTAGGCGTCGAGGACGGCGTCCAGCTGCTCGTCCCACTCCTGGAACCGCGCCCGCGACGTGGCCTCGACCTCGATCGGGTACCAGCGCCGGTCCGGCGTGTGCACGGTGACCGTGTACCGCTTGCCGAAGCGCGGGGTCTCGGTCTCGACCGCCCCGATCTCGTCCCAGCGGAACTCGCACCGCTCCTCGTCGAGGCTCAGGCGTACGCCCTTCGCGTCGGCGACGATCTTCGCGCGCCGGTCGGACGCCTCGAAGACCGGCCCGTCGACCGCGTCGGCGTCCGCCTCCGGCTCGTCGGGAGTGGGTTCCTCCTCGATGTCGGTGGCGTCCTCCTTCTTCGCGAGGGCGTCCTCCTCCGCACGGGGCTCCTCGGCGTCCTCGGGCTCGCCGGACACGGGTGAGGTCAGCCCGGGGATGAAGGCCGGGTCGAACCCGGCACCTTCCAGGGGCTTGCTGCTCGAACCTATGCGCTGCTCCACAGCGGGAAGTATGGCGGACGAAGCTGTGCCATGGGACGCCGGGGCCCAAACCCGAGGGGGTCGGGGCGAGACCGATCGGCAGATCCGCCGATCGGTCTCGCCTGGCTAGACGACCAGGCTCAGCACGGCCGCCATCACGAAGCCGACCACCGACAGGACCGTCTCCAGGACCGTCCAGGTCTTCAGCGTGTCCCGCTCGCTGATGCCGAAGTACTTGGCGACCATCCAGAAGCCGCCGTCGTTCACGTGCGAGGCGAAGATCGAGCCCGCCGAGATGGCCATGATGACCAGGGCCACGAAGGCCTGGGAGTGGTCGCCCTCCGAGAGCAGGGGCGCCACGATGCCGGCCGTCGTCACGATCGCCACCGTCGCCGAGCCCTGGGCGACCCGCAGGACCACCGAGATCAGGTACGACAGGACGATCACCGGGAGGCCCACGTCGTTGAAGGTGTCCGAGAGCGCCTGGGCCACGCCGCTCGCCTTGAGGATCGCGCCGAAGACCCCGCCCGCGCCCACGACGAGCAGGATGTTGCCGACCGGCTTGAGGGAGGCCGTCGAGACGGTCTCCAGGGACTTGCGGGACCAGCCGCGCCGGAGGCCGAGGAGGTAGTACGCGAGGAGCAGGGCGATCGTGAGGGCCACGAACGGGCTGCCGAAGAACTCGATCACCGAGCGGCCCGTGGAGGGGTCCAGGGCGATCGAGGAGAAGGTGGCGGCGAGGATCAGGACCAGCGGGGTGCCGATGATGCCGAGGACCGTGCCCAGCGGGACCGGGTCCTCGCGGGGCTCCACGCCCTGCTCACGCTGCTCGTTGACGACCGCGAGCCTGGCCTCCGCGGCCGCTTCCACCATGTCCTGCGGTACGGCCACGAAGATGCGCCGGCCGATCCACGCGGAGAACGCCCAGGCGGCCAGCACCGCCGGGATGCCGCAGACCACGCCCATCAGGATGACCCAGCCGAGGTCCACGTGGAGCAGTCCGGCGGCGGCCACCGGGCCGGGGTGCGGGGGCAGGAAGGCGTGGGTCATCGACAGACCCGCGAGCAGGGGGAGGCAGTAGAGCAGGATCGACTTGCCGCTGCGCTTCGCCGCCGCGTACACGATCGGGGCGAGGACGAAGATGCCCACGTCGAAGAAGACCGGGATGCCGAAGATGAGGCCGGTGAGGCCCATGGCGAGCGGTGCCCTCTTCTCACCGAAGAGGTTGAGGAGGCGGGACGCCAACACCTCGGCGCCGCCGCTGACTTCGAGGATCGCGCCGAGCATCGTGCCCAGGCCGATGATGATCGCGACATGGCCGAGGATGCCGCCCATGCCGGACTCGATGGTGGAGACGGCGTCGGAGCGCTGGACCGTGCCGAAGAGCTCGGTGACCGAGAGGCCCGCGAGGAGGCCGACGGCTATGGAGACGGCGAGGAGGGCGACGAAGGGCTGGAGTCTGACCTTGATGATCAGGAAGAGGAGGAGCGCGATGCCGATGGCGGCGACGGTGAGCAGACCTGCGGTGCCGTCGATGAGAAGGAGCAGACCACCTGTGTGCGGGGGCGTTTCGGTGGTCGCGGCGAGCGGTTGGGACATGGGGGTCCTCTACGTAAGCACATACTGCTTTCGGGCAGGGGGGATCGCGGCACGGCACCCCTGGAGGTGCCGTCCCGGTTACGGCGTGCGGGAGTTGAGGGGGCGTCAGCCGAGTACGGCGAGCGCGTCGATCTCGATGAGGAGTCCGGCGGGGAGGCCGACGTAGACCGTCGTGCGGGCGGCCGGGGGCGCGGTGAGGCCCTGCTCCTCGAAGTAGGTGTTGTAGATGCCGTTCATCTCGGCGAAGTGGTCGACGTCCGTGAGGTAGACGCGGATCATCATCACGTCGTCCCAGCTCGCGCCGCCCTCCTCCAGGATCGCCTTGACGTTGGCGAGGGTCTGGAGGGTCTGCTCGCGCAGGGTGGGTCCGGCGGGCGTGGGCGGCTTGCCCTCCTCGGCCGGGAGGAACCCGACCTGCCCGGCCACCTGAAGGATGTTCCCCTTCCTGACACCGTGCGAGAACTTCGCGGGCGGGGTGGTGTGGGTCTTGGGGGTGAGGGCGATCTTGTCCGTCATACGGGATCCTTCGCTGGCGTTCTTCCGGAGTACTCGCCGCTGATCGTGTCCGCGACACGGCGGACCAGCGGGAGGAGGGTGAGGAGTTCGTCGGCGGTGACGACGACGTTCGGGGCGGAGACCGACATCGCGGCCACGACCCTGCCGTCGGCGCCGCGGATCGGTGCGGCGACGCAGTTGATGGACTCCTCGTGGCCACCGAGGTCGGTGGCCCAGCCCTGTTCGCGCACGCGCTCCAACTCCTTGAGGAAGGCGGGTGCGTTGGGGGTCGAACGGGACGTGTACATGGGGTACTCGAACTTGTCCGCGAGGGCGCGGCGCTCGGACTCGTGGAGGTCGGCGAGGAGCAGCTTGGCCACGGCGGCGACGGTGATGGCGACGGGCTTGCCGATCCGGGAGTACATCCGGACCGGGTAGCGGCTCTCGACCTTGTCGATGTAGAGGACCTCGGCTTCCTCGTACACGGCGAGGTGGACGGTGTGGCCGCACTGCTCGTTGAGGCGTACGAGGTGGGGGTGGGCGATCTCGCGGATGTCCAGGTTCTCCATCGCCTCCTGGGCCAGCGCGATGAGGCGGGCGCCCAGGCGGTAGCGCTGGTCGGACTGGCGGTAGACCATGCCGTGTTCGTGGAGCGTGCGCAGGAGGCGGAGCGCGGTGGACTTGTGGACGCCGAGGCGGTCGGCGACCTGTCCCAGGTCTGCGGGACCTTCGGCGAGCAGCGGCAGGATGCTGAGCGCGCGGTCGACGGTCTGGCTCATGGAATACGTACCTCCTCCGGGGCCTGCACGGCTTGTGTCCAGCCGGGGCCGAGTCGAAGTGTCTCCCAGGTGCCGTCGTCCACGGCGGCCAGACGGTCGGCGGTGTCGCGAGCGGGGGGTGCTGCGAGGTCGCCGGGGGTGGTGAGGGTGGCGGCGGCGTGGAGGTGCGCGTGACGGAGGGCGGACTTCACGGGGAGCCCCCGGAGGGCGGCGGAAAGGAACCCGGCGGCGAAGGCGTCACCGGCGCCGGTGGTGGCGATGACGTCGACGTCGAGGGAGGGAACAAAGGTGCTCCGGGTGGGCGAGGATGCCGCGGCTTCCGACTCCGGGCCGGCGACCGGCCCAAGGGGCGCGGGGCTGTATCGATATGCGGCTCCGCCGCGGGGCGCGACCAGCCCCCACCGGGCCGCAGCCGACACACATGCTGTAGCCCCCTCAACCCCCTGCTTCACCACCAGCACGCCCGGCTCGGGCAGCAGTTCCCGGATCGCCGAAGGACCGCCCGTCACCCTCCACGCCTCCTCCGCCTCGTCCTCCCCCACGAACACCACATCCGCCCGGCGCGCCAGTTCCAGCACCACCTCAGCCCCCTCCGCATCCCTCCACAGATCGGGCCGGTGGTTCACGTCGAAGGAGATGAGGGGACGATCCGGCCCGGCGGCCAGAAGCTCGCGCAACAGCTCCACGCACCCCTCGGACAGCGCCGCCGTGATCCCCGTCAGATGCAGCACCCGCCCCGCCCGCACCGCCTCCAGGTCCACGTTCTCCGCCGACATCGCCGACGCCGCCGACCCCGCCCGGTAGTAGGCGACCTCGTGCGCATCCGTCCCCCGCTCCCCCGCCGTACGGAAGTACACCCCCGTCGGCCGCGCCGGATCACGACGTACGGCCGACACGTCGACGCCGTACGAAGCGATCGTCGACACCAGATGGTCACCGAAGCCGTCCGCCCCCACCCGGCTCACCCACCGCACGGAGTGCCCCGCGGCAGCCAGCCCGCAGGCCACGTTCGACTCCGCACCCCCGATCCCCCGCTCGAAAGAGGGCACATCGGCGAGACGGCCGGGCCGGGTGGGCAGGAACGTGACCATGGACTCGCCGAGCGCGACGACATCCACGATGTCGGGGGCGTTGGTCACGATCGTCGTAGCTCCTCGGTCTCGGTCATGGGGCTCCATTGACCCTGCGTTGGCCGAGATGTTAGACAGCAGTAAGCGATATACGCAATGGACGTTGCAGTAAGTGCAACGCGCCAGATCAGGGAGGCTCAATGACAGCCGACAGCCCCTCCGACGCGCTCGCCCGTCTCGCAGAGGACCGTGTCGACCACCGCTTCAAGGGCCTCCCCCCGGACGCCGACGGCCTCACCGTCGGCGAGCTCGCCGCCCAGCGCCGCAATCTCTTCACCGACGGCTTCACCACCCCCGTCCTCGCCCTCTCCGCCGAGCGGCTCCAGCACAACCTGGAGCTCATGGAGACCTACTCCGAACGGCACGGACTCGCGTTCGCCCCGCACGGCAAGACCTCCATGGCACCCCAGCTGTTCCAGCGGCAGATCGAGCACGGGGCGTGGGGCATCACCCTCGCCGTACCGCACCAGGTCCGCGTCGCCCGGGCCTTCGGCACCCGGCGCGTCTTCCTGGCCAACGAACTCGTCGACCCCGCCGCGCTCCGGTGGATCTCCGCCGAGCTCGACGCCGACCCCGACTTCCGTCTCGTCTGCTACGTCGACTCCGTACGCGGCGTCGAGCTCATGGACGCGGCCCTGCGCGGCGCCACCCGCCCCCTTGACGTGGTCGTCGAGCTCGCCGCGGGCGACGGGGCCCGTACCGGCGTCCGCACGGAGGCCGAGTGTGCCGCCGTCGCCGACGCCGTGGCCGCCGTACCGACCCTGCGGCTCGTCGGTGTCGCCGGGTACGAGGGGGAGGTCCCGAACGCCGACCCCGAGCGCGTGCACGCCTGGCTGCGGCGGCTCGTGTCCCTCGCGGTCGCGTTCGACAAGGACGGACGGTTCGGAGAGACGGACGAGGTCGTCGTCAGCGCGGGCGGCAGCGCCTGGTTCGACGCCGTCGCCGACGTGTTCGCCGAGATCCCCGAACTCTCCCTTCCCGTACTGAAGTTGCTCCGATCCGGCGCCTACGTGTCGCACGACGACGGCCACTACCGCGAGATCACCCCCTTCAACCGGGTCCCGGAGGAGGGCGCCCTGGAGCCGGCGTTCCGGCTGTGGGCGCAGGTCGTCTCCCGGCCCTCCCCCGAGCAGGCCTTCGCCAACGCGGGCAAGCGCGACGCGGCCTACGACCTCCATCTGCCGTTCGCCCAGGTCGTACGGCGGGACGGGGTCGAGCGCCCGGCGGACGGCGTCGAGGTGACCGGCCTGTCCGACCAGCACGCCTGGCTGCGCACCGGGCCCGAGGCCGATCTGGAGGTCGGTGACTGGGTCGGTCTGGGGCTGTCCCATCCGTGCACGTCCTTCGACAAGTGGCAGCTGATCCCGGTGGCCGAGGCGGACGGCACGGTCGTCGACTACATCCGCACCTACTTCTAGGGGGCTGTCGCTGATGGAAGAGCTCGTCATCCGGGACGCGGACGTCGTGGACGGCAGCGGTGCGCCGTCGTACCGCGCCGATGTGGTGATCGACGCCGGCCGGATCGTCTCGATCGTCAAGGAAGCGGCCGACGCCGGGTGTCAACGCCCGAAGGCCCGCCGCGAGTTGGACGCGGAGGGGCTCGTCCTGGCCCCCGGCTTCATCGACATGCACGCCCACAGCGACCTCGCCCTCCTGCGCGACCCCGACCACAGCGCCAAGGCCGCGCAGGGGGTCACGCTCGAAGTCCTGGGCCAGGACGGGCTGTCGTACGCCCCCGTCGACGACCGCACCCTCGCCGAGGTCCGCCGCGCCATCACCGGCTGGAACGGGTACGGCGACGACATCGACTTCGACTGGCGGTCGGTGGGCGAGTATCTGGACCGGCTGGACTTCGGTTTCGAAGGCCGGGGCATCGCCGTCAACGCGGCCTATCTGATCCCCCAGGGCACCGTCCGCATGCTGGCCGTCGGCTGGGAGGACCGGGAGGCGACGCCCCAAGAGCTCGACCGGATGCGGCAGTTGGTCGCCGAGGGCATGGAACAGGGCGCCGTCGGCATGTCGTCGGGGCTCACCTACACGCCGGGCATGTACGCCAAGGACGCCGAACTCACCGAGCTGTGCCGGGTGGTGGCGCGGTACGGCGGCTACTACTGCCCGCACCACCGCTCCTACGGGGCGGGGGCGCTGGAGGCGTACGAGGAGATGGTCGCCCTGACCCGGGAGGCGGGCTGCGCCCTGCATCTCGCCCACGCCACCATGAACTTCGGGGTGAACAAGGGCCGGGCGCCGGAACTGGTCACGATGCTGGACGAGGCGCTCGCGTCGGGTGCCGACATCAGCCTCGACACGTACCCCTACACCCCGGGCTGCACGACTCTCGTGGCCATGCTGCCGAGTTGGGCGAGCGAGGGCGGTCCGGAGGAGATCCTCAAGCGGCTCGCGGACGACGCGACGGCTGACCGTATCCGCCACCACCTTGAGGTCATCGGCTCGGACGGCTGCCACGGGGTACCGATGGAGTGGGACACGATCGAGATCTCGGGGGTCACGGATCCCTCGCTGACGCACTACGTGGGCCGCCGCCTGGACAGTTGGGCCACCGCCCGGCACCTGCTCCTCGCCGACCGGCTGGCCCCGTCGATCCTCCAGCACGTCGGCCACGAGGAGAACGTCCGCACGATCATGCGCCATCCCGTCCACACCGGCGGCTCGGACGGAATCCTGCAAGGTGCCAAGCCCCACCCGCGCGCATACGGCACCTTCCCGCACTATCTCGGCCGGTACGTGAGGGAGTTGGGTGTCCTCTCCCTGGAGGAGTGCGTCGCCCATCTGACCGCCCGCCCGGCGGCACGACTGCGCCTGCCGGACCGTGGGCTGGTGCGTGAGGGCTACCGGGCCGACCTGGTCCTCTTCGATCCGGAGACGGTGGCGGCGGGCGCGACGTACGACAACCCGCGCACCCTTCCGACAGGCATCCCGCACGTCCTGATCGACGGCCGGTTCGTGATCGAGGACGGCCGGCGAACGGACGTACTAGCGGGCAAGGCGGTCCGTCACAGTCCCATGTGACGGAACGCCCGCCTCAACTCCCCAAGGACCGTTACGGCTTAGGCAGCGTGCATGTGCTCGCGCTCAGGTTGAGCTGGTTGCGGGTCGTGAAGCAGGCCGGGATGTTGTAGATCTCCTGGGCGTAGTTGATGCCCTGGCGGACGGTGACGGTGCCGTTCTCGCTGACCTCGCACGGGTTGTTGACCGTGCAGGACTCGCCGTCCTCGTTGCCGGTGTTGTTGACCGCGACGACCTTGCCGGTGGCCTGGTCGATCACCGGGGAACCGGAGGTGCCGCCGATGGTGTTGCAGGCGGAGGTGTAGCGGACCGAGTCCTTCCAGGTCCAGTCACCCTCCTTCAGACGGTAGGCGAACCCGTCGATGTTGCAGTTGTAGAGCGTCTTCCAGTAGCCGGAGGCCACGGTGATGGCGGTGCCGGCGGTCGGATGGGTGTCCTGGACGGTCAGCGGGGAGATGTTGTACGAGCTCTTGATCGTCGCGTATGTGCTGGTGAGCTGGTAGATCGAGACGTCCGTGTCGGTCATCGTCGCGTAGGCGAGCTTGCTCGCGCGCAGCGTCGCGACCCGGGAGCCGGAGGAGTTGAGCAGGCCGAAGGTGCGGGTGGAGGCCTGGTTGGTGATGACCTCGCCGGGCGCCGGGAAGCCGGACGTCAGGCAGTGGCCGTTGCTGAGCACCAGGGCCGGGTCGGTGTCCAGGGAGTTCGGGAAGCGGATGACCGAACCGGAACAGTTGCTGAGCGAGACGGTCCCCGCGAGCGTCACGGCCTGGAGCGTGGGCGACGGCGACGTGGCCTGGTCGAGGGCCGACGTGGTCGACGTGACCAGGTCGTGCACGACCGACGTGACCGTGTCCGTGTCCACGCTCTTGCCGACGCCCGCGGCGGGTTCGGCGGCGACCGCAGGTGCCGTACCCATCCCGGCGAGCGCCAGGACACTGAGTGCGGCGACGAGAGGCTTTCTCATGTGGGGGTCCCCTCTTGCGACTTGGACGACCGGAAATCTTCCGGCCGCCCGTGATTTTGTCATGCGCATTGTGAAGAGGGGTGGGCAATCGGGCAAGAAGTTGTGTCAAGCCTGATCATGGGACCTGGCGGGAACGCGCACTCGGCGGTCGGGCCGGTACGGAGTCGGTGTACTGGTACAACTCCGAGCTGGACATGGTGATCTCGGCGCCGAGCGCACGGCCGTTGGCGCGCCAGCGCTCAAGCGCCGTGAACCGGGCGTCGCCGTCCATGCCGCGCGCCACGTCGGAGATCAGCGGATCGCCACGGGTGGGGCCGTCAAGGACGAGTTCCGCCTGCCGCGCGTCCTCGGCGAACACCACCTGCCCGCCCGGCGACTCCAGACGGTCGGCGTGTTGGCGGTTGCTCTCCGGATGGTCGTCGACCACAGCACCAGCGATCCGGCGTAAGGGCGCGCGTCGTCCTCGTCGGGCCGCGACCGTGGTGACCGAGCCCCCGCCTCCCGTTCGACGGGGTCAACCTACCCAGCGCGGAGCCTACTTGGGTGCCTTCGTATTGCCCTGACCGCGGCCCTTGCCATTACCCGGGCCGGGGGTGGAGGTGGAGGAGGTCGCCGAAGGGACGGCGGAGGAGGAGGAGGGCGCGGAAGGGCTCGCGCTCGCCGTCGGGGTGCCCGTCTCAGGTCCGGTGGGCGCCGACGCCGAAGCGCTCGCACCGGCCGCCGGTTCTCCGGAGTCCGTCCCGCCGGGGACCGCCGAGGGGGACGAGGGCGCCGGGTCCGCGGGCTCGGCCGTCTCCGAGGGCTTGCTCTCCCCCCGACCCTGCGAGGGCTCCGGGGCGGAGCCTGCGAACGACAGCCCCGCGATCAGGGCGGCCACGGACACCACCCCGACCGCACCGGCGGCCACGACCAGGCGACGCGAGCGGGGTTGGCGGGCCGGTGGCGCGTCCGGGCGACCGCCACCAGCGGCGCCACGACCACCGGAACGGGCCCCACCCCGATGCCCGGCCCGCCGCGCCCCCGCACGGCCGGCCCGCGACGCATCCGAACCACCCGCACCGGACAGACCCAGTCCACCCTCCCGCGCTGAGCCCACACCCCCGCCTGGAGCGCGTCCGCGCCACCAGGGGAGGGCGCGTCCAGACCCCCGCCAGAGGCCACGCCCAGATCACTTTGACCCCACGGACCCGCATTTCCCTCCCCGGGCGCACCCGCACCACCCGGGGAGGACACGTCCAGAGGGCCCGCGTTCCCCACCCCGGGCACACCCGCACCACCCGCAGAAGGTGCGTCCAGACCACCGGCAGAGGCCGTGCCGGGGCCCCCTTGGCCAGTTGCGTCCCCGTCTCCCGACCGCGGAGCACCCACGCCCCTCCGCAAACCCAAGCCCCGCCCCCGGCGGGCGGCGCGGCGTCGGTCCGCTCGGCCGCCGGAGGCGGGGGTGGCCGGTTCCGTGCGGGGTAGCTCGGTCGTTTCGTCGTACGCGTTCTGCCAGCCGTGTGCCGTCGCCGGATCCGCGTACTCCTCGTAGGCCGGGGCCACCCCGCTCTGCGGTTGGTACACCATCGGCGGCGTCTGCGCTCCGTTCGCGCCAAGCGTCCCGTTTTCCTGCTCCGTCGGCCTCGACATGGCCGCGGATTGTAGGGATGGGAGGGGCCCCTGGGACAGCTAGCGGCGATAACCGCCCAAACCGCACCGTCTCGCGTGGCGGAAAACACGACCCACGGAGCGTTACCCCGCCGTAAGCTCCCTGACATGCAGGTGATCCAGTCGACCAAGCTCGCCAACGTCTGTTACGAGATCCGGGGCCCGGTTCTCGAGGAGGCCATGCGGCTTGAGGCGGCGGGTCACCGCATCCTCAAGCTGAACACCGGGAACCCGGCCGCCTTCGGCTTCGAGTGCCCGCCGGAGATCCTGGAGGACATCCTCCGGAACGTGTCCTCGGCCCATGGGTACGGCGACGCGAAGGGCCTCCTCGCCGCGCGCCGCGCCGTCGTCATGCACAACCAGACCCTCGGCATCGAGACCGACGTCGAGCACGTCTTCATCGGCAACGGCGTCTCCGAGCTGATCGTGATGGCGATGCAGGCCCTGCTGGACGACGGCGACGAGGTCCTCGTACCGTCGCCCGACTATCCGCTGTGGACCGCCGCCGTCTCCCTGTCCGGCGGCACCGCCGTCCACTACCGCTGCGACGAGCAGTCCGACTGGATGCCGGACCTCGCCGACATCGAGCGCAAGATCACCGACCGCACCAAGGCGATCGTCATCATCAACCCGAACAACCCGACGGGCGCGGTCTACGACGAGGCGATGGTCCGGGGACTGACGGACATCGCGCGCCGCCACAATCTGCTGGTCTGCTCCGACGAGATCTACGACAAGATCCTCTACGACGACGCCGTGCACATCCCGACCGCGGCCGTCGCCCCCGACCTGCTGACCCTCACCTTCAACGGCATGTCGAAGGCGTACCGGGTCGCCGGGTACCGCACCGGCTGGATGTCGCTCTCCGGGCCGCGCGCCCACGCGGAGTCCTATATCGAGGGCCTGACCATCCTGGCGAACATGCGCCTGTGCGCGAACCAGCCGGGACAGCACGGGGTCGTCGCCGCGCTCAGCGGGCGCCAGACGATCAACGACCTGGTGCTGCCGGGCGGACGGCTGCGGGAGCAGCGGGACGTGGCGTACGAGCTGCTGACCCAGATCCCGGGTGTGAGCTGCGTGAAGCCCAAGGGCGCGCTGTATCTCTTCCCCCGGCTCGATCCCAAGGTCTTCAAGATCAAGGACGACCGGCAGATGGTCCTCGACCTGCTGCGGCGCGAGAAGATCATGGTCGTCCAGGGCACCGGGTTCAACTGGAGCGAGCCCGATCACTTCCGGGTCGTCACGCTGCCCACCGCCCGTGACCTGCGGGACGCGGTGACACGGATCGGCAACTTCCTGGACGGCTACAGCCAGCCGTAGGGGATCCGCCACATCGCTCAACTTTAGACTGAATCTAAGCTAGGATGACTTCCTGACAGCACAGGAGGCCATCCCATGTACGAACCGATCCGCACCAAGTCGGTCCACAGCACGATGGCCGACACCACGTCCGACTTTCCGCACCGGACCCGCGAGGAGGAGCTGGAGTTCCAGCTCGCGGGACATCTGGCGGCACTGCTGGCGGTGACGGACGAACTGCGTTCGGCTGCGCCGTCGGCCGAGCTCGACGCGGCGGCGGAGCGGCTGGCCGAGCAGGTGACGCGGTTGCGGAGCGGCAGCACTCCGGCCCGTGCCTCCGGCGGGGGCGACAGGCGGCTCGCGTCTCTGCACCGGCGGGCGCATGCCCTGGCGGGGCGGGCGCTGGTGGTGGCGGCATCGCGGGCGGACACCGCGGCGGCGATTCTGGCCGCTGAGCGCATGGATGCGCATTCCGCTGCGCTGGCTGAGCCGCGTGAACTGACCGCGGCCGGCTGATCCCAGGAACGGCCCCGGTCCGCGTGCACCCGCAGCGACGCGCGGACCGGGCGCCACATAGCTCGGGGGTTCGCGTCGTCTCGCGGCTGCCGGTTCGTGGTGGTTGATCGCGCAGTTCCCCGCGCCCCTGGCGGCGTTGCAGTACTGGAGTGGGTATGACACCCCCCGTTCACCCCCCGCGCCGGGGAATGTTGGGTTCCGCGAGCAGTCTGCCTGTGTGAGACGAATCATCGGAATCGTCCTCGCGGTTCTGCTGATCGGCGGAGTGGCGGTAGCCGTCGCAGCGGGCCGGGACACCGGGGACAAGAGCACGGCAACGAAGACCGTGCGAGGAGTGATCGGATCGGAGAAGGCGGAGTTCTTCGCCGATCCTGATGTGGTGAAGGCCCTGGCCGCCAAGGGGCTCACCGTGAAGGCCGAGACCTCCGGGTCCTGGGCCATGGAGGGGCTGGACCTCAAGGGGTACGACTTCGCCCTTCCCTCCAGTCAGGCGCCGGCCGTGGAACTCGCGGCGAAGTACAAGGTGTCGGGGACACTCCCCCGCCCCTTCTACTCGCCCCTCGTCGTCGTGGCGCACAAGAGCGCCGCCGAGGTGCTCGCGGGCAACGGGCTCGTCACGCTGGACACCGAGCACCGCGGCACGCTCAAGATGGCCGCCTATCTCGACGCGGCCCGCGAGGACCGCACCTGGCAGCAGCTCAAGGGGGCCGCGAAGTACGGTGAGTTGAGCGGCACGCTCTACCTCGCCAGCACCGACCCGGAGTCCTCCAACTCCGGCGCCCTGTATCTGGCCGCCGCCTCCTATGTCGGCAACGGCGGCAAGGTCGTCGCGAGCGACGCCGAGGTCGGGAAGGCGACTCCCCTGCTGCGCAAGCTGATCAGCGTCCAGGGCGCCCAGCAGACCAGCACGGACGCGGCGTTCCGGGACTTCGTCAGCGGGGCCGGCAACCCGCTCGTCCTCGTCTACGAGTCGCAGGTCGCCTCGCTCCTCGCGGACGGACAGCAGCCGGACGACCTGGTCGTCCTCTACCCGGACACCACGGTCAACAGCGACCACACCGTCGTACCGCTGACCGAGAACGGCCAGGCGCTCGCCGAACTCCTGTCCACCGACCCTCAGTTGCGCAAGCTGGAGGTCCGGCACGGGTTCCGTCCGCAGGGCGCGGCCGCCGAGTTCGCCTCGGCCGGCACCTATCTCAAGCAGGAACTGACCGGCGTCCGCCAGGCGCCCGTGCCCACCTCCACGGTGCTGCACGAGCTGGCGCGACGGGCGCGGGGATGAACGGGGGGATCGTATGAGCGACTTCGGCAACACCAGCCAGAACAGCAGTCAGCAGCACACCCTCAGCGGGGAGGACGTCTTCACGCTCACCCCGCCCGAGGCAGTGGCGCCGGTGCCGCGGGAGAAGGCCGGCGGGCTCGTCCCCGTCGACGAGAGCGTCCGTACCGGCATGGCGCAGAAGGCCGCCGACTATGTCGCCGGGCTCGCCGCCCTCGACGCCCGCTCGCCCGAGTTCGCGGGCAAGGTCGGTGAGATCACCGCGCTCGGCGCCGGCGAGATGCGGACCGCCGCCTCACAGTCCAACCGGATGCTGGAGCGGACCATCCGCAGCCTGCCCGACAAGGGCGGGGACGCCCAGTCGCAGGTCGCCGGCTCGCTCGTCGAACTGCGGCGGGTCGTCGAGGACCTGGACCCGCGGGATCTGGCGGCCGCCAAGGGGCGGAAGTTCCTGTCCCGGCTGCCCGGCGGCAACAAGGTGCGCGACTACGTCGCCAAGTACTCCTCCGCACAGGGAACCCTCAACAAGATCGTGGGCTCGCTGCGCGGCGGCCAGGACGAACTGCGCCGGGACAACGCCGCGTTGCAGACCGAGCGGGTCCGGCTGTGGGAGAGCATGGGCAAGCTCCAGGAGTACGTCGTCCTCACCGAGGCCCTGGACACCGCCGTCGAGCGGCACATCACCGGCGTGGAGTCACAGGACCCCACGCAGGCCGACTCGCTCCGCGCCGACGTGCTCTTCCCGGTCCGGCAGAAGCACCAGGACCTGCTCACCCAGCTCGCGGTGTGCGCCCAGGGCTACCTCGCCATGGACGTCGTACGCCGCAACAACGAGGAGCTGATCAAGGGCGTCGACCGCGCGGCCACGACCACGGTGTCGGCGCTGCGGATCTCCGTGATGCTGGCGTCCGCGCTCGACAACCAGAAAAAGGTCATCGAGCAGGTCAACGCCCTGCGTGGGACGACCGAGGACCTCATCCGGGGCAACGCGGAGATGCTCGCCACCCAGAGCGGGGAGATCCAGCGCATCGCCGCCGACCCGGCCGTGGGCGCGGAGACCCTGCGGACGGCGTTCCAGCAGATCTACCGCACGCTCGACGCCATCGACACCTACAAGGTGCAGGCGACCGAGGTGATGGCGTCCACCGTGGAGTCCCTGACCTCCGAACTCCAGCACGCCTCCGCGTACCTGGAGCGCAGCCGGTCGCAGGGCGCGCTGGAAGGGGGCCTCGGATGAGACGACCCCTCGCACTGGCCGTCGCGGCCCTCGCCCTGCTCACCGCGTGCACCTCGACCGGGACGCCCGGCGGGGACGGCATCAGCACGCCGGGCGTCGCCGGCTCCTACGAACCCGGCACCCTGCGCGTCCTGGCCTCCAGCGAGCTCAGCGACATGACCCCGGTCCTCGAACGCGTCGAGAAGGACACCGGCATCAAGGTCCGCCCCGTCTATCTGGGCACCCTGGACGCGATCGACCTGCTCGCGAAGGGCAGGGCCGACGGGACGTACGACGCCCTGTGGCTGTCCTCCAACGACTATCTGCGGCTGCGCCCCGACGCGGCGAAGAAGGTGGTCTCCGAGACTCCGGTGATGTCCAGCCCGGTGGCGATCGGGATCAAGAGCACCTCGCTGAAGGCCCTCGGCTGGAAGCCGGACGACGTGACCTGGGCCCAGGTCGAACAGGCCGTCCAGGACGGCGGGCTGACGTACGGCATGACCGACCCGTCCCGGTCCAACTCCGGTTTCTCCACGCTGGTCGCCGTCGCCTCGGCGCTCTCCGGCGCCCAGTCGGCGCTCACCGACGCGGACGTCACCAAGGCGACCCCGCGGCTGAAGGAGTTCTTCCAGGGGCAGAAGCTGACGTCGGGTTCGTCGGGCTGGCTGGCGGCGGCGTACGACCGGCGTGGGAACGTCGACGCGCTGCTCAACTACGAGTCCGTCCTGAAGGGCATCCCGGGCCTCACCGTGATCCGTCCCCGCGACGGCGTGGTCACCGCCGACTACCCGCTCTCCTCCCTCGCCGCCACCGACACCACGGTCCGCGAGGACGTCCGCCGGCTGGCCGAGGCCCTGCGCACCCCGGAGATCCAGCGCGAGATCACCGAGCGCACCCACCGCCGCCCGGTGGTGCCCTCGGTGACCCCCGCGGCCGGCCTCGACACCGACCGACGGCGTGAACTGCCCTTCCCGGGCAGCCGTTCCGTCGCCGACGGCCTGCTCGACTCGTACGAGAACGAACTGCGCCGCCCCTCGCGGACCGTGTACGTCCTGGACACCTCGGGCTCGATGGAGGGCGACCGGCTGGAGCGGCTGAAGACGGCCCTGACCGGGCTCACCGGTGACTTCCGGGAGCGCGAGGAGGTCACGCTGATGCCGTTCGGCTCGGATGTGAAGAGCGTACGGACGCATGTGGTGGACCCGGCCGACCCACGGTCCGGGCTCGACGGGATCCGCGAGGACACCGCGGGGCTGGAGGCCGACGGCGACACCGCCATCTACACCTCGGTGCAGAAGGCGTACGAGCAACTGCGCACCGAGAAGGACGCGTTCACGTCGATCGTGCTGATGACGGACGGCGAGAACACCACCGGGGCGGACGCCGGGGAGTTCGACGACTTCTACCGCGGGCTCAGCGGCCCCCAGCAGCAGATCCCGGTCTTCCCCATCCTCTTCGGCGACTCCGACCGCGAGGAACTGGAGCACATCGCCGACCTGACCGGCGGCCGTCTCTTCGACGCCCGGCAGGGCTCGCTGGACGGCGCCTTCGAGGAGATCCGTGGCTATCAGTAAGTACCTAGAGTCCCGGAAGAACATCACGGGCAGCGTGTGCGGGATCGCCGGGCTGGGCCTGACCTTCGCGGGGGTGGCGGGTCCGTACTGGCCCGTCGTGGTCGCGGGGCTGTACGGCGCGGGCGCGCTGATCGCCCCGCCGGAGCGGCCTCCGCTGCCGGACTTCCCGGACCCCTCGGCCCAACTCGACGCCCTGCGGGGTGACTTCGAGACCCTGCGGAGCTACCTGGCGGAGATCGAGCTGCCGCCCGCCGCGGCGGGCCGGCTGACCGAACTCACCGAACTGCTGGGCGCGTTGCTCGATCCCGGCTGGTCGACCGAGCTGCTCGCGCACGATCCGGAGGGCGTGCACACGCTCTCCCGGGCGGTACGGCAGGACGTTCCCGAGGCCGTCGACACCTTCGTACGCACCCGCTGGTGGACGCGTCTCGCGCCGGGTCAGGAGGCGCCGGAACGGCATCTGGAGCGGCAGCTCACGCTCCTCCAGGAGGAGGCCGAGGGACTGGCCTCGGCGCTGCGGGAGACGGAGGCGCGACGGCAGGAGTCGCACACGCGGTATCTGGAGGACCGGGCGAACTGAGTTCAGCCGGCGATCGTCGACACGATCGCGATGACCAGCACGAGCAGGATCAGCAGAGCCGCCACCTTCAGCCGGCCGAACCGGGGGCCCGTCGGCACCTCCTGCGGCACCGGCGGAGGCGGCGGCAGCGGTACCGGCCGGGGGCCGTTGAACACGTCGTGGCCGGTGCTCAGGGCCCGTACGCACCACGGGCAGTCCGGCAGATGGGCGCCGTACGCGTGCAGCGGCCGCGCCTGGCACACCCGTATCTGGGCGCGCTGCTTGTCGAGGGCGCGCAGCCATGCCTCCGCCGGCGGGCGGGCGGCGGGGGCGTGGACGCCGGGGCCGAAGGCGGCGCGGGCCAGGGTGAGCAGGTCGGGCGGGAGGACGGACGGGTCGATGGTGCCGCGCGGGATGACGACCTGCTCGGGGCGCACGACGTAGGAGCAGCTGGCGGCGATGTTGTCCTTGACGGTCGACTCGGAGGTGCTCTCGTGCGGGACGCCGCCGAAGGGGTGGTTGCCGGCCGTCAACAGCTGATAGACGAGGACCGCCAGCGCGAAGTCGTCGCTGGAGCGGGTCGCGGGGCCGCCCGCCTGGCGTTCCGGGGCCGAGTAGTCGGTGGTGTGCATCAGGCAGGGGAACGGCTCGCCGGTCACCGGGTCGGTGAAGGCGATGGAGTCGCAGTCGAGGAAGGTGACGAAGCCGTTGGCGTCGACGACGACATTGCTGCTGGAGAAGTCGCCGATGACGAGGTGGTCGTGGTGCATGCGCGCGGTCATGAAGGCGAGGTTCCAGGAGACGCCGACCAGGAACCGCCAGTCCGCCTGCGGGAAGAGCCTGAGGCGCTGGGCGCGGGTGAACAGGCCGACCAGCTGGACGTGTTCGGGCTCGCCGAAGCGGTGCATGGCGTAGCCGAGGAACGCGCCCTCGGGGCTGCGGGCCATCGCGGTGGGCCAGGCCAGTTCGGGCGGCTGGGAGCGGTCGGTGGGGCGGGCCGCGAGCGGGGACATGGTCAGCATGCGGGCCAGCCGGCGCTCCTGGTCGGGGCCGGGCGGGTCGCGGTAGAGCTTGACGACGGTTCCGTGGTCGCCCTCGACGGGGAAGACGGCCGCCTGTCCGCCGCCCTTCAGGGGCTGTTCGGCGAGCACGACCGGTTTCCCGTCCAGGTGGACGACGCGGCCGCTCATGGGCGCGCCTTGCGCACGGCCCGCAGGAGTGTCTTGTCGTCGGCGTTGAGCGCGGTCAGCCGGTCGGACCTGAGCAGTGCGGCCAGGTTGTCGTGCGCGGAGTCGGAGACCGGTCCGGGGCCGTCGAGGGAGCGGAAGACGGCGTCGGCGAAGGAGGCGTTGGGGGTGGGGGTGCCGCCGCCGGTGCGGGAGAGCGCGGCCTGGGCGAGTCCGTCGGTGGAGAGCAGGACGCCGTCGATGCCCGGGTCGGCCACACAGTCGGTGCGCATCCAGCGGGCCGCGTCGGGCGAGGTGAGGAAGACCGTCTCGTTGCTGTACTCGCTGGCGTCCGCGGCCTGCGGCAGCAGATGGAACTGCGGTTCGCCGTCCTCGGCCCCGGCGCGCAGCACGACGAAGCCGTCGCCGACGGTGAGATGGCCGAGCCAGTCCGGGGCCAGGACGACGACGGTGAGGGTGGTCGCGAAGTCACCGGCCGCCGTGCCCGTGGTGTCCAGGAACACCTTGGTGACGTCGTGGAAGGCGTCCGCGAGCAGGTCGTGCACGGCCTCGCCGGGCGCGCTGTCGACGGCCGCGGCGGCCCGTCGTACGAAGTGCTCGGCGGCCAGCTCCACCGCGAGCCGCGAACCCTCGTCGGAGCGCGGCCGGCTGCCGGCGCCGTCCGCGACGGCGAGCACGGCGACCGGCCCCGACTCGACGTGGGCGCAGGCGTCCTGGCAGGGCAGACCGTCCCTGCGGTGCCGGTAGCCCTCGACGCTCATGCCGTGGATCCGCCAGCCGGCCCTGCCCATCGCTCAGCTCTCCCAGGCGGGGCGCTGGGTCTTGAACTGGCTGAAGATCTTCTCGAAGACCTCGTCGCCGGCGCCCTTCTGTTCGGCGTTGGCGCTGGCGGACATCATCTGGAGCAGTTCGCGGAACGGGAAGCCGTGGATGGTGGCGTTGAACTTCGGGGCGAACGCCCGCAGGACCTGCTCGCCGGTGTCGGTGATGCCGCCGACGCCGATCGCGTACAGCCTGAAGCGGCGGGCCTGCTGTTCGTCGGCGAGGACGGGGACCAGCCGGTGCCAGGAGTCGGTGCGGCGGCCGGTGGCGTCGGTGGGGATGCCGTCGGTGACCAGGCAGATCTGCGGGCGGTAGTACTGGAGTCCGGAGGCGCGCAGTTCGGCCTTGCGGGCGGCGACGATGTGCATCGACAGCTCCAGGGCCTCCGTCATCAGGGTCACGCCCGCGGCGCCGAGCTGCGGCGGGCGGAACATGTGGGCGGGCACGAAGGGGCTCACGGGGGCGCCGGGGGCGAGGGGTTGCGGACCGCGCCAGGCGGCGACCCCCTGTCCGCCGAAGGTGACGACGGCGACCTCGACGCTGTAGCTGAGGGCCACGTCGTCGTGCAGCTCACGCGTCCACTCCACGAGGGCGTTGTTGAGCGTCTGGATCGGTGGGCCCGCCATGGAGCTGGACGTGTCGAGGCACAGCACCAGCGGCAGCCGCTGCGCGTTGTTCTCGAACTCGATGTCGGCGTACTCCGCCGGCAGCGTGGGCGGGTATTCGCTGGACATGGGCGTCTCCTGGTGGAGCGGTACGTCAACGGGCGTGGGCGTGGCGCCCGGCGGCGGGCGGGAAGGCGTACAGGACGCCGGAGTCGGGCTCCGGTCCGTCGGTGACGTCGACACGGGAACCGGGCGAGGGCGGCACCTGCCCGGGCTCGGCCCACAGGGCCCGGTAGAGGACGCGGTCGAGTTCGACGTATCCCTGGGGGTGCAGGTCGGTGCGGACGAGGGCGGGGCGGGTGGGGCCGTTCGGGGCTCGGTGCCGGCCGGGGCGGGCGGGGGTGGTGCGCAGGGCGCGGGTGGGTTCGTCGGCGGTACGGGCGGCCGGCGCCGGACCGGAGGCGGGGGCTGTGCGGGTGCGGCGTACGGCGAAGTAGAAGGCGATGAGGAGGAGGACGAGAAGAGTGGCGACGGTGATCAGGAGCCAGTCCTCGTAGCCCAGGCCTGACTTTTCGGAGGGGCCCAGGGAGTACGCGGACTCGGGGAGGCCCACGATGCCCTGCGCGTTGATCAGCTCGGCGCCGGACACCTGCTTGCCGGGGCCGGGACCGACCAGATCGCACAGATCCCCGGGCTCCTTGGTGCAGGCACCGACGCTCTCCAGTTCCGCGACCTGCGTCGGGGCCAGCCGGGTGATGCGGGCCTTCGGGTGGACGAGCCGGTGGCCCGCCAGTACGAGCAGCGCCGTCCCGCCCTCGCCGGTCGTCACCCCGTCCGGCACCTGTACTTCGAGGTTGTTGCGGTTGCCCAGCACGGTGGCGGCGACGGTGCTCCGGCCCCGTTGAGTCCCGTCGAACGGCAGCCGCCGGTCCACGGTCACCGTGACGGCGTGCTCTTTGATCTCCCGGGTCCAGCATCCCAGCCGGTCCGCGAAGGCCCCCTCGCACGCGTCGGCCGCGTTCGCGGGTGCGGCGGAAAGCAGGGCAGTGAGCAGCCCGAGAAACACGGTGAAACACGACCAACGCCTCATGGGCACCCCCGTGGCCCGAAACGACCCTCGCTCATATTGGAGCCAACAGCCCTGTTCCCGAAAGGGGTTTACGCTTTCCCGCGTTTCCCTTCTACAACTGGAACACCTCATGGCAACGGGTGAACATCTGCCGCGCCCGTTCCACCCAATCGCTGGCCAAAGCATCGAAGTCCGCTTGGGTGACCCGGCAGGTCAGCGGCAGATCGCACACCCCTGCGAGACACGGCCGCGGCCCCCGTACGTCCCACACCGAGAGCATGGGATTCAGTTGTTCGGTATTCCACGCGTTCGACGCGGCCGCGGCGACGGCCAGCTGGTCATGGCGCAGGAAATTGCCGTCGGTGACAAAGGCGACGAGCAGCCGCTTGGTGGTCATGAATCGGACCGTGAGCGTGCGCCCCGTTTCCTCGAGATCGAATTGCAGGGACACGGAATCGGTGTCGGTCACGGCGTGGAAATTCCGCCCGGTACCCCAGTTCCGTACCAACTGCCGCCAGTGCGTGCCGATTTCATGGGCCGGTCCGATCGAGGACTCAGACGGTGCCACGGCCCACCGCCCGGGCGACCATCGCGTCGGTCAGTCCGGCGTCCAGCAGCGCCTGGGCGTGCAGCATCAGACAGGAGGGCACGGACACGCTCGTACCGGAGGCCCGGCGCGCGGCCAGCTCGCCCACCCGGATCTCGATGGTCCGCCGCACCTTGGGCGGTGGCCACGAGGGCGACTGCGGGGCCTCCTCCAGCAGTTCGGTCAGCAGTGCGGCCAGCCGGGGCCGTTCCTCGGGCCGTTTGGCGAGGCAGCGCGCGATCAGCGGACGCAGGGCGGGCGGTACGCCGTCGAGGTCGGGGTCACCGAAGACGACCTGGTAGCGCACCGCGTCCCCCGTCCCGTGCGGCGGGCGGCCGGACAGCGCGTGGACCAGCACTCCGCCGAGCGAGAACACATCGCTCTCCGGCCCGACCCGGGCCCCCTTCATCTGCTCCGGCGACATGAACGGCGGTGTGCCGACGACGAGTCCGACCTTGGTGAGGCCGGGCGCCCCGTCGACGCGGGAGATCCCGAAGTCGATGACGCGCGGCCCGTCGGAGGCGAGGAGCACATTGGACGGCTTGAGGTCGCGGTGCACGACTCCCGCCGCGTGCACGGCCTGGAGCGCCTCGACGAGGAACGCGCCGAGCCGGCGCACCTGGTCCTCGGGCAGCGGCCCGTCCGTACGGACCGCCTCGGCGAGCGAGGGGCCGGGGACGTACATGGTGGCCAGCCAGGGCAGTTCGGCCTCGGTGTCGGCGTCGATCACCGCCGCGGTGTACGCGCCGCTGACGACCCGGGCGGCGGCGACCTCGCGCGCGAAGCGTTCCCGGAACTCGGGTTCCGCGGCCAGTTCAGGCCGCACCACCTTCACGGCCACCTCGCGCCCGGCGGGCGACCGCCCGAGATACACCCAGCCCATGCCGCCGGACCCGAGCCGTCCGACGATGCGGTACGGCCCCACCTTCAAGGGATCGCTGACCGGTGTGCGCACCCCGCTCACCTCATTTCGGGGTTCGTTGCAGGATGTCCCGAGTGTCCCGCGAAATCCCGGTCCGCACAGAGGTGATGGCCGAAAAAGACGAAGGCCTGTCGTGGTGCTCCCATCGGGGCGGACGGGAACACGACGACAGGCCCAGGACCCCGCACGCCGTTGTACGGAGTCTCGTCTGCTCACACCGCGGCCGGTCGTGACGATCGCTGGTCAGGGCACATCCAAACCGGCCGCGGAGTCTTTCTTCGTGGGCTCAGCCCAGGCGCTGCACCAGCGCCCGGTACTCGTCCCACAGTTCCTTCGGGGTGTGCTCGCCGAAGGTGTTGAGGTGCTCGGGGACCAGGGCGGCCTCCTCGCGCCAGACCTCCTTGTCGACGGTGAGGAGGAAGTCCAGGTCGGACTCGGAGAGTTCGAGGCCCTTGGTGTCCAGCGCGCCCTTGGCCGGCAGCACGCCGATCGGGGTCTCGACGCCCTCGGCCTTGCCGTCGAGGCGCTCGACGATCCACTTCAGGACACGGCTGTTCTCACCGAAGCCGGGCCAGACGAACTTGCCCTCGTCGTTCTTGCGGAACCAGTTGACGTAGTAGATCTTCGGGAGCTTCGACTGGTCCTTGTCCTTGGCGACGTCGACCCAGTGGCCCATGTAGTCGCCCATGTTGTAGCCGCAGAACGGCAGCATGGCGAAGGGGTCGCGGCGCAGCTCGCCGACCTTGCCCTCGGCGGCCGCGGTCTTCTCGGAGGCCACGTTGGCGCCCAGGAACACACCGTGGTTCCAGTCGAAGGACTCGGTCACCAGCGGTACGGCGGTGGCGCGGCGGCCGCCGAAGAGGATCGCGGAGATCGGCACACCCTTGGGGTCCTCCCACTCGGGCGCGATGATCGGGCACTGCGCGGCGGGGGTGGTGAAGCGGGCGTTGGGGTGCGCGGCCGGGACACCGGACTCCGGCGTCCAGTCGTTGCCCTTCCAGTCGGTGAGGTGGGCGGGAGTCTCCTCCGTCATGCCCTCCCACCAGATGTCGCCGTCGTCGGTGAGCGCCACGTTGGTGAAGACGGAGTTGCCCCACAGCGTCTTCATCGCGTTGGCGTTGGTGTGCTCGCCGGTGCCGGGCGCGACGCCGAAGAAGCCGGCCTCGGGGTTGATGGCGTAGAGGCGGCCGTCCTCGCCGAACCGCATCCAGGCGATGTCGTCGCCGATCGTCTCGACGGTCCAGCCGGAGATGGTGGGCTCCAGCATGGCGAGGTTGGTCTTGCCGCAGGCGCTCGGGAAGGCGGCGGCGACGTACTTCGACTCACCCTGCGGGGGCGTGAGCTTGAGGATCAGCATGTGCTCGGCGAGCCAGCCCTCGTCGCGGGCCATGACCGAGGCGATGCGCAGGGCGTAGCACTTCTTGCCGAGCAGGGCGTTGCCGCCGTAGCCGGAGCCGTAGGACCAGATCTCGCGGCTCTCGGGGAAGTGCGAGATGTACTTGGTGGAGTTGCACGGCCACGGGACGTCCGCCTCGCCCTCGGCGAGCGGTGCTCCGAGGGTGTGGACGGCCTTCACGAAGAAGCCGTCGGAGCCGAGCTCGTCCAGGACCGGCTGGCCCATGCGGGTCATGGTGCGCATGGAGACGGCGACGTAGGCCGAGTCGGTGATCTCGACGCCGATGGCGGAGAGGTCCGAGCCGAGGGGGCCCATGCAGAAGGGGACGACGTACATCGTCCGGCCCTTCATGGAGCCGCGGAAGATGCCCTTGTCACCGGCGAAGATCTCCCGCATCTCGGCGGGGGCCTTCCAGTGGTTGGTGGGGCCGGCATCCTCTTCCTTCTCGGAGCAGATGAAGGTGCGGTCCTCGACGCGCGCGACGTCGGTCGGGTCGGAGGCCGCGTAGTAGGAGTTCGGGCGCTTGATGGGGTCGAGTTTGCGGAAGGTGCCCTTCTCGACGAGCTCCTCGCACAGGCGCTCGTACTCGGCCTCGGATCCGTCACACCAGACCACGCTGTCCGGCTGCGTCAGTTCTGCGATCTCGTTCACCCACGAGACCAGTTCCTTGTGCTGGGTGGGGATGACGGGGGGAGCCGCGATGTCGCGCGCCACGATTGCTCCTAAATGAGGGATTTTTTGTTTGGAGGCCCCGTGGGGGCTGCGACCCGGATGCTTCTCGGTGGTGACCTTGGCGCTCATCCGGTGCCGACCGCACTCATCTGATCATCCGTCCCGAGTGCCCATCTGTCCAGAAGGCCTCACACCTGAGCGGAGTGAGGATTGCCACGTGTCGGAGTGTTGCCAACCGTGCACTTTGGGTTCACTTGGCCCTTCCTTGACCGGACCTCAAAGCGTCAACTGCCGTGAGATGATGGACACTCTCGACCTTTTCCGGGCCCGCACTCATCCGCAACTTACGGTTCCGTAGGTACGATGCCGGGTATGACTGCGTCCGCCTCCGATGCGCCTCTGGACTCGCCGGCCGCCGGCCGTGGCCCCGCGGCGCTCTCCCTGCCGCAAGAGATCAAGCCCAAGCTCAGAGGCTGGCTCCATCTCGGCATGTTCCCGGCCGTGCTCATCTCGGGCCTGGTGCTCACCGCCCTCGCGGACTCGCCGCGGGGCCGTGTCGCCTGCGGGATCTTCGCCCTGACAGCCTGCCTGCTGTTCGGCGTCAGCGCCCTCTACCACCGGGGCAACTGGAGTCCGCGCATGGACGGCGTCCTGCGCAGACTGGATCACGCCAACATCTTCCTGATCATCGCGGGCACCTACACCCCGCTGACCATGCTGCTCCTGCCCGGCGCGAAGGGGCAGTGGCTGCTGTGGGGCATCTGGGGCGCCGCGCTGGCCGGAATCATCTTCCGGGTCTTCTGGGTGGGCGCCCCGCGCTGGCTCTACACCCCCTGCTACATCGCGATGGGCTGGGCGGCGGTCTTCTTCCTGCCCGACTTCATGCGCACCGGCGGCATCGCGGTCCTGGTCCTGGTGATCGTCGGCGGTCTGCTCTACAGCGCGGGCGGCGTGATCTACGGCCTCAAGCGCCCGGACCCCTCCCCGCGCTTCTTCGGCTTCCACGAGGTCTTCCACTCGCTCACGCTGGCGGCCTTCGTCACCCACTACGTCGGAATCTCGCTGGTGGCGTACCAGCACGCGTAACCCCTGCTCCTCCGGAAGGGCCACGGCTTCAAGCCGTGGCCCTTTTCTTGTTGACAGGAACTCCTTTTTGAGAGCTACTCTCATTTCATGGACGCTTCCACTTCAGACCCGCGGCGCTGGTGGGCCCTCGCCGCCCTGGTCGCGAGCATGCTGACCCTCGGCTTCGACACCACGATCCTCAACGTGGCGCTGCCGACCATGGCCGCCGACCTCGGCGCCTCCACCGGCCAGCAGCAGTGGATGGCGGACGCGTACGTGATCGTGTTCGCGGCGCTGATGCTCCCCGCCGGACTGCTCGGCGACCGCTTCGGACGGCGGCGGATGCTGATCACCGGGCTCGGCGTCTTCCTCGCCGGCTCCCTCGTGGGCGCCCTGGCCGGGGACGTGCACTGGGTCATCGCGGCCCGTGCGCTGATGGGCGTCGGCGCGGCCCTGATCACCCCGCTCGCGCTCTCCGTCCTGCCCACCCTGTTCGCCCGCGACGAGCAGCCCAAGGCCACCGCCATCGTCTCCGCCGCCTCGGCGCTCGGCCTGCCGCTCGGCCCGATCATCGGCGGCTGGCTGCTCAACCACTTCTGGTGGGGCTCGGTCTTCCTCGTCAACGTCCCGATGGCCGCGCTCGGCATCGCCGCCTGCGTCCTCCTGCTCCCCGAGACCCGCGACCCCGCCTCCCCCAGGGTCGACACCGTCTCCACCGCGTTCACCGCGACCGGCCTCGGCGCCCTGGTCTACGCGATCATCGAGGCGCCCACCCGCGGCTGGGGCGACCCGCTGGTCCTGGCCATGCTCGCGGCGGCCGTCGCCCTCATCACCGCCCTGGTCCTGCGCGAACGCCGGGTCGAACGCCCCATGCTCGACATGACCCTGCTCGCCCATCGCGGCTTCCTCTGCAACACGATCGCCGCGACCCTGGTCATGTTCGTCCTGTCCGGCCTCCTGTTCGTCCTGCCGCCCTACCTCCAGGCCGTCCTCGGCAACGACGCCCTCGGCACCGGCGTACGGCTGCTGCCGATGATGGGCGGCATCCTCATCGCCTCGCGCACCGCCCCGCAGGCCGCCGACCGGTTCGGCGGCCGCGCCACGGTCAGCGCCGGTCTGGTGGTCCTGGCGTTCGCCGCGTTCCTCGCCGCCCGTACGACGGTCGACTCCGGCTACGGCTTCACCGCGCTGTGGCTCGCGATCACCGGTCTCGGCTTCGGCTTCTCGCTCATGCCGGCCATGGCCGGAGCCCTCGGCGCCCTGCCCCGCGACCGCGCCGGCAGCGGCTCCGGGCTGCTGATGACGATGCGCCAGGTCGGCGGCGCGATCGGCATCGCCCTGCTCGGCAGCCTCCTCGCGAGCACGTTCCGGGACCGGCTCGACGTCACCGGGCTGCCGACGAAGGCCGCCGACACCGCCGGGGAGTCCGTGGTCGCGGCACACCTCGTCGCCGAGAAGGCGGGCTCGGCCGACCTGCTGGCCTCCGCGAACGGTGCCTACGTCCACGGCATGGGCGTCGTCATGCTGGTGTGCGGTGCCGCCGCCCTCGTAGCGGCACTCCTCGCGGCGGCGTTCCTGCCAGGGACACGCAAGACCGACGAGAGCGCCGACACCCCGGACATGGTGGCCCCGCAGGCCGATGCCCGACAATGAACCCATGACGCCCGCACGCCCCCTCCCGCTCACCGACGCCCCCCAGCTGGGACTTCGCGAGCGGAAGAAGATCAAGACCCGGACGGCGATCCGCGACGCGACGTACGCCCTGATCAAGGAGCAGGGCTACGACGCCACCACCGTCGAGCAGATCGCCGAGCGCGCCGAGGTGTCGCCGTCCACGGTCTTCCGCTACTTCCCGACCAAGGAGGACATCGTCCTCACGGACGAGTACGACCCGATCATCCTGGGCGAGTTGCGCAACCGGCCGGCGGACGAGGCGTGGGTCGACTCGATGCGGTACGTGATGAAGAAGGCCATCGGCTTCGGGCTCGAAAGGGAACCCGAGATCACCCGTATGCGGTCGCATCTCCTGGTCCAGGTCCCCGCGGTGCGGTCCCGGATGCGGGAGCACATCGCGGACACCAGCCGCATGCTCGCCGAGGCCGTCGCCGAGCGCACCGGCTGGGACAAGGACGGCCTGGAGGTACGGGTCTACACGATGTCGCTCATCAGCGGCTTCGGGGAGATCACCCAGTACTGGGCCGAGAACGGCTTCCGGGACGACCTCGTCGACCTCGTCGACCGCACCGTGGAGGTCCTGACGAACGGCCTGCCGGTCCGGAAAACCTGAGGCCACCGACGGCCGACATGACATCCTGATCAGGTGAACGGACCGGAGATCCACGTCGAATTCGCGCCCAGGCCGGCCCTGTTCGTCCCGCACGAACGCCGCCACGGCTCCACCACGGTCACCACCGACGGCGTCTCGACCCTCGGCCATGTCGTCGAGTCCCTCGGCGTCCCGCTGACCGAGGTCGGCGCCCTCCTCGTGGACGGCCGCGAGGTACCCAGGTCCTACGTCCCCGCCGCCGGCGACTCCGTGACCGTACGGGACGTCGAGCGCCCCCAGCGGGTGCCCGGCGCTCCGCTGCGCTTCCTCCTCGACGTCCACCTCGGCACCCTCGCCCGCCGGCTGCGCCTGCTCGGCGTGGACACGGCCTACGAGTCGACCGACATCGGCGACCCGGCCCTCGCCACCCGCTCCGCCGTCCAGCAGCGCGTCCTGCTCAGCCGCGACCGGGGCCTGCTGCGCCGCCGCGAACTGTGGGCCGGCGCCTACGTCTACAGCACCCGCCCCGAGGAACAACTCCGCGACATCCTCGACCGGTTCCGCCCCGAGCTACGGCCCTGGACGCGCTGCACCGCCTGCAACGGCCTGCTCAAGGAGGCCACCAAGGAGGAGGTGGCGGACCAGCTGGCGGGCGGCACACACCGGTCCTACGACGTGTTCGCGCAGTGCACCCAGTGCGGGCGCGCGTACTGGAAGGGCGCGCACCACGAACAGCTGGAGGCCATCGTGGCACGCGCCCTGGCGGACTTCCCTAACGCTTCCTGAGGTCGGCCTTCCCGCAGGCGGTCCCGTCGCCGTTGCGGTCGAGCCGCAGCGGGTCGTCCTTGCCGTTGACCTTCAGCCGGCCGTAGTCGTTCTTCTTCAGCCAGTCGCAGCGGGCCTTGGTGGTGGCCTTCACGGTCGGCGGGAAGTCGGTCGGCACGCACACGTTGATCGAGCCGTAGTGCCGGTCGCAGCCGGAGACGGTGACCGGGACCTTCTGCGAGGTGCGCTTCTTGCCGGGCTCGGTGACCTTGCCCGAGAGGTCGTCGGCGAAGGAGTGGACGTGCGCCGAGGCGTCCGTCGCGCTCAGCGCCGAAGGCCCTTGCAGATGGACCCACTTGGCCACCGACGGCACCCCGTTGGCGTCGACCGCGAAGAGCATGTACCAGCCGGGCGGGGCCAGATCGGGATTGCTCGTCACATTGAGGTCGACGTTGTTGCCGTCCACCGACAGCGGCAGATCGACGAACCGCTGGTTCGGGTCGGAGGAGTGCGTCACCGCGGCCGGGCGGATCAACTCGGCCTTGGCGATGGGCCGGTCGACGGTGATCCGCTGGGTGTCGCCGTAGGTCCACTCGGTGTCGATGACCGAAGTGATCGCCGGACGCGGCCCCTTGAGGAGATAGGGCGGCGTGTAGATCGACACGTTGTGGTTCCAGGTGCCGTTGCCCGGGTTGTCGCCGGTCGTCATCACCCGGCCGTCCGGCAGCAGGAACGCCGAGGAGTGATAACCGCGGGCCTCGGGGTCGGCGGCCACCGGGTCGAAGGTGCCGGTGTCCGGGTCGTAGATCGAGGACTCGTAGACCGGGTCCGCCCGGTTGTGCAGCGCGCCACCGGTCTCCAGCACCTTGCCGTCGGGCAGCAGCACGACGGAGACGTACATCTTGCCCTGGCTGCCGGTCTGGGCCTGCTTGCCGTTGCCGAGGTCGACCGTGCCCTGCGGGAGCGGTGGACCGGCGGTGTACGCCGGGTTGGCCTGCTTGAGGTCGATGACGTCGGTCAGCCGGTTGGCGTCCGGGTTGGAGTCGATGTTGCCGCCGCCGATCGTGAGGACCTTCTGGTCCTGCGCCGGCGGCAGCAGCACGCTCGCCGACTGGTCCCGCTCGTCCTTGTTCTGCAACCCCGGGACCTGCGTGATCGTGTTGGCGTCGTAGTCGTAGATCGCGCTGCCGGTGCCCGGGATGTTGTTGCCGAAGACATGGCTGCCCGAGTAGAAGAGGCGGCCGTCCTGCATCAGGATCATCGACGGGTACAGGCCCCAGTACGACCAGGTCTGGTTGACCTTCCAGAGCTCCAGCCACTTCTGCTCGGCGTCCGACCACAGCTCGGCGGTCACCGAACCGGTGGAGTCCTCGCGCAGCCCGCCGAAGGAGATGACGTCACCGTTGCCGAGGATCGTCGCCGACGGGTACCAGTGGCCGTCGTTCATGTCGTTGGTCTTGCTGTACGTCTCGGTGACCGGGTCGAAGACGTACGAGTCCTTGAACCCCTCGTAGCCGTGTCCGCCGGCGACCGGGTACGCCTTGTTCCCGCTCATCACCAGCACCCGGCCGTCCTGGAGCTGGACGTGCCCGGCGCAGAACATGTCCTTCGGGGTGGGGATCACCTTGTACGTGCCGTTGACCGGGTTGTACACGGCCGAGGTGAAGGTGCCCGCGTTGAACTGCTCCTCGCTGTTGCCGGAGCCCGCGATCAGCAGCACCTTGCCGTTGTTGAGGACGACGGAGTGCATGGAGCGCACCGGGTTCTGGGTGGGCAGCACGTCCCAGCGGCCGTTGGCGCACTGCTCGGCCGTGCCGGTGCACTGCGCCGGCGGGACCGGGTCGGCGACCTGTTCCATCGTGTAGTCGTCGGTGGTGGCGGAGCCGGTGCCGTAGACGGAGACACCCCAGCTGATGCGGTCGGTGCCGGTGGGGACCTCGGGCGTACGCACGCTCGCCTGCGTCCAGCTCCCGGCGATCTCCAGGGTCTTCAGGTCCGTCCAGTACTGCCAGCCGGCCGTCGTGTCGTGCCGGAACAGGGTGACCGCCGCGTCCGGGGTGGTCGACTTGTACCAGAGGCTCAGGTCGTACTGCTTGCCCACGCTGACGACGGGGGCGCACTCCGCCGACTCGGTGATCAGCGCCTTGCGGTCGCCCTCGACCCGGCGGGTCAGCTCGACCTTCATGGCCTTGGAGCCGGAGTGGGCGTCGGAGGTGGTGGTGAAGGTGAAGTCGTTGTCGCCCCAGCCGGACTTCTCCCAGCAGTACGGCATGTCGCCGGTGCCTGCGGTCTCGAAGCCGGCGTTCTTGATGAGGTTGGCGGCGGAGGCGGGCTGGGGTGCGGTGAGGAGAAGGCCGGCGGTGAGGGCGCCCACCGAGAGCAGGGCGGTTCTCCGTCTGAGCTTCATGCGGTGCGGCTCCTGTTTCTGCGCGGAAGGTAGACCAGCGCTTCGGTCCCGGCGAAGCGCAGGACGAACGTCGTCACCAGCGCGAGCGCGGTGGCGGACAGCGCGCCCATGTCGAACCGGTGCACGAACAGCGCGATCAGCGGGATGCGCAGCACCAGGTCGGCGTTGGCGAGCAGGGCGAACCGGCCGGCGCGGTCCCACCAGCGCCGGTGCCGGCGGCGGTCGCGGAACAGCAGATGCTCGATGAGCAGGAAGTTCCAGGCGACGCCGAGCTGGTTGGCGAGGATCTCGGCCGGTACGTAGTGCATGCCGAGGACGGTCAGGACGTACAGCCCGAGCAGGTTGGGCACGAAGCCGGTCGCGCCGATCAGGCCGAAGCCGACCATGCGGGCGACCGGCGAGGCGGTGCGCAGTCCGACCAGGTGGCGCAGGAAGCGCAGGCCCTCCTGGGCGCTGGACTTGGACTCGCCCGCGTACCGGTCCTGGAAGACGAAGGGCACCTCGGTGACCGCGCGGGGGCGGCTGCGGACGGCGAGTTCGAGGAGGATCTTGTAGCCGAGGGGCCTCAGGACATCCGCCGTGATGTCGCTGCGGCGGATCGCGAAGAAGCCGCTCATCGGGTCGCTGATGCCGTGCAGCCGGCGCGGGAAGAGGGACTTGGTCAGCCAGGTCGCCGCTCTGGACACGGCGACGCGGTAACTGCCCGCGAGCCCGGCGCGGCTGCCGCCCTTGATGTACCGGGAGGCGACGACGAGCCCGGCGTTCGCCCGCTCCCCCGTCGCGACCAGCTCCGGGACCAGGGAGGGCGGATGCTGGCAGTCACCGTCCATCACGACGATCCAGTCCGAGCCGGCCGCCCTCATCCCCTCCACGACCGCCCCGCCGAGCCCGCCGACCGGCTCGTCGCGGTGCAGCACGGTCACCGGGAACGGGCAGTCCTTGGCCGCCTCGTAGATCACTTCGGGGGTGTCGTCGGTGGAGTCGTCCACGAAGACGACCTCGCAGGGCAGCCTGGACGGCACCGACTCGGTGATCTGGTGGAGCAGTTGGCGGATGTTCGCGGACTCGTTGTACGTCGGCACGACGATCGTGACGGCACCGGGTTCGGGGATCTCGGTCGCCCGTACGTCCGGGACGGGAGCGGTGTACTCGTGAGTCATCGAACGCCTCCGGAGACGGTCTGGATCTGCCGGATCTCGATCCGGTCCGCACCGGTGCCGAAGACGGCGACCGGCGTCGAGTGCTGGATGGCGGCCTTGACGTTGGGCAGGTCGGCCGCGTCGCGCCGCACGGTCGGGGAGGCCACGACGTAGTCGAGGTCCTTCCAGCCGCGCGGCATCGTCTTGGTCACCGCGGGGTCGAGGTCGGCCTTGTAGAACCAGATGGCGCCGAGCCCGGGCCGGTACCCGGCGTGCACCAGGTCCAGCCAGAGCGCGTCGTCCACGAGGACCCGCGTCTTCTCCGGCCGCTCCACCTCGGTCGCCAGCCACGTGGAGGCGGCCCGGTAGGGGGCGTTGGCCTCGGCGGTGACGGCGGTGCGGTCGCCGTCGTACCAGCGCGGTACGACGTAGGCGCCGGCGGCGATCGCGAGGACGGCGGCGAGGGCGTACCGGCCGCTCTGCGGAAGCCTGTTCCTGCGGAGCACGGCGTGTGCGACGGAGGCGGTGCCGCCGGCGATGACCAGCGCCAGGAACGGCAGCGCCTGGATGACGTACATCGCGGGCAGATAGCCGTTGGGGCGCAGGGCGAGCGCGGCGAGGATCGCGACGGTGAGGGCGGGTCCGGCCAGTGCGCGGGCGGTGACCGACCAGCGCCAGGTGGCCAGCAGCAGCAGCGCGCCGGCGAGTCCGGCGAGGGGCAGGACACGGTCGTAGTAGAGCCACGACTGGAGCACTCCGTGGGAACCGGACCCCGGGTCGAGGATGAAGCCCGAACCGGGCCTGGTCATCTGGTACTTGACCCCGTCCCACAGGGACACATGCCCGCCGCCCGGCAGCAACTCGCCCTTGAGGAGGGCGAACAGGGGGTACGCGAGGCCGATCAGCGCGCAGGCCGTGATCGCGCCGGTGAGGGCGAACTTCCGGGTGTCCTTGTGGCTGTGGCGCCACATGGTGAGCAGCAGCGCCGGCAGGACGACGAGCATCGTCTCCTTGGTGAGGACGGCCGTCGCGGCGGCGATGCCCGCCCCGAAGTGGTGCCAGAGGTGGCGGCTCGGGGAGGCGGCGAGGGTGAACGCGAGGAGCGTCCACATCACCGCGAGGTTGTCGAGGAAGATCTCCCGCTGGAGGACGACGGAGAGCGGGGAGAGCCCGAACAGGGCCATGCCGAGCCCGGCGGCCCAGCGCGGCAGGGAGAGCCGGCGCCCCAGGACGTACACGAGCACCGCGCTGATCGCGCTGATCAGCAGCATGGCGGCGCGCATCGAGCCGACGGTCATCGACTCGGGGCTCAGCATCTTCGGTATCCAGGTGAGCAGGGCTATCTGGATCCAGCCGAGCGGCGGGTGGTCGTACCAGTAGGTGTAGTGGGCCAGGCCCTTGCCCTCCTGGACGGCCCAGGCCTGGGCGAGGTAGGTGCCCTCGTCGTCGCTGAGGGTCGGGTAGTCGGCGATGTTCCAGCCCTGGACGGTGAGGATCGCGACGAGAAGCGCACCGCAGAGGAGGAGGTCGGGGCGTATGGACGGTGTCGTTCGACTGGTCGAACGCTCTTCAGGCGCAGGCTGCCGCTGCGCGGGGACCTGGGGAGCGGTCACCGCGGGGAGGGTGGAGGTCACGCAGGGACGTCCTCTCGGATCGCCGGTGTCTGGGTCAGATGCGCACCGACATGAGTGGTCAACTCCCAGTCGTTCCGGCCGCGTTGCTCACGCCATACGGCGCGGACGGCGGCCCCGGCGAGGAGCACCTGGTAGAAGGGGCCGCCCACGACGAGCTTGAGGTAGTGGACGGAGCGGACGCGCAGGCCGTACTGCTTGCCGAAGTCATGCAGTCCGACCACCTCGAAGACGAAGGTGACCAGTGCGGTGACGGCCGGCAGGAAGGTGATGAAGGCGACGCTGACAGGCACGTCGAGGAAGAGCGCGATCGCGACGTTGAGCGGGATGACGACGCCGGAGAAGGCCTGGAGGAACGGCGTCATGAGGGTGTAGCGGGCGAGCAACCGCTGTCCCAGACCGGGGAGTTGCCTCCAGTCGCCCTTCCGGTAGACCTGGAGGAAGCCCTGGTTCCAGCGGGTGCGCTGCTTGAGCAGCGACATGAGCGAGCCGGGGGTCTCCTCCCGGGTCACCATGTCGGAGTCGTAGGCGACGACGACCTTCTTGCCGACGCTGGAGAGCCGTACACCCAGGTCGCAGTCCTCGGCGAGGCACTCGGGATCCCAGCCCCCGGCTTCCCTGAGGGTGTCGGTCCGCACGAAGACGGTGTTGCCGCCGAGCGGGATGAACCCCTTCTGCGCGTGCAGGTGCAGCCGGGAGCGGAACCAGAAGAAGTACTCCAGGCAGTTGCGCAGGCTGTACCAGCTGGAGTGGAAGTTGATGAGCTGCACTCCGCCCTGGACGACGTCGGCCCCGGTGGTCCGGAAGGCGTGGTCGACATGGGCGAGGAGCTCGGGGTGGACCTGGTCCTCGGCGTCGAAGACCCCGACGACATCGCCGCGGCAGTGCGGCAGCGCCGTGTTCATGGCCTTCGGTTTGTTCTTCTTCTCGTGGGTGTCGACGACGACACGGACCCGGGAGTCACGCGCCGCGGCCCGCTCGGCCACCTCCGTGGTCTCCGGGTCGTCGTGCCCGACGATGACGATGATCTCGAAGTCGGTGTGGCTGGACTCCAGCAGCCGCTGGATGGTGTGGTCCAGCACGGCCTGTTCGTGCCGCGCGGGCAGCAGCAGCGAGAACGACACATGCTCGTCCCCGTCCGGTCTGCTGAACCGGGTGGAGGCGAGCACCTCGGGCGTGCGCCACGCGTGCATCTGCCACCACAGGGTGAACGCCGCCATCCAGAACAAGGCGAGCGAGACGGCAGCGATGAAGACAGACGTCAGCAACAGATCCCCCCAGATCCCGAAACCCCCTGCCGCGACGGTCAGTCACATCCGTCGCGATCACTGTGGAGAGGTTATGGGTGATCTGTGAACAGCGGGATCTGTTCCAATAAATAGTATGTTTCGGAGGAGTGTGGTGACTTAGGGGCGAAACCGAACACCGGATGACACCCGGGTAACGGTATTTCAGCCGCTCAGCGCCGCGCGCAACCGGTCCGGATCGGTCGTCGGAGCGTCACATGTGAAGTTACGGCAGACATACGCGGTTGGTTCACCGCCGACGAGAGGTCGGTCGGCGAGCAGCGGCAGTTCGTCACTCCCCGTCGCCCCGACCGCGACGACGGCACCGGGGGCGGTGCCCAGAAGTGCCGTACGGTGCAAGGCCTTTGTGCCCGGATCGTCGAGCGCGGGCCCCACGATCGCGACCTCCCGCGGCCCGTCGAGCATCGCCTCGGCGACGGCGAGCCCCCACCCGATGAACCGCGGCACCCGCGGCCCGAGCGCCTTGACGACCCCAAGGGCCCGCTCGGCGGCGGCGCGATGGGGCTCGGCACCCGTCTGGGCGGCGTAGCTCAACAGGGCACCCGCGGCAGCGGTCCACCCCGAAGGAGCCGCGTTGTCGGTGGGGTCCTGAGGCCGCCGGATGAGCCGTTCGGCATCGGAGGCGGTGTCGAACAACGCGCCCGACTCCTCGTCCACGAACCGTGCCAGGACGTGGTCGAGCAGGAACCCGGCGAACTCCAGCCACACGCCCTCACCGGTGACGGAGGCCAGTGCGAGGAACCCTTCCGAGACATCGGCATAGTCCTCCAACACCCCCGCGTTGGCGCCGACATGGCCGTCCTTGCTGGTACGCGCGAGCCGCGCCTGCTCGTCGAGATGCAGCCGTACGAGAAGGTCGGCGGCCCCCACCGCGGCGTCGACCAGGTCGGGCCGGTCGAAGTAGGCGCCGGTCTCGGCGAGCGCGGCGATCGCGAGCCCGTTCCAGGCGGCCACGACCTTGTCGTCCCGGCCGGGAGCGGGGCGCCGGGCCCGCGCGTCGAGCAGCCGGCTCTTGACGGAGTCGATCTGCTCGGCGTCGAACACACCCTCGTGCTGCGGGAGTTGGAGGACGGATGCGCCTTCCTCGAACGTCCCCTCCTCGGTCACCCCGAAGTAGTGGGCGGCGAGTCCGGCGTCCTTCGCTCCGAGGACCTCGGTGAGCTGCCCGGGCGTCCAGACGTAATAGGCCCCCTCGACATGCTTCCCGCTGCCGTCATCACTGTCGGCGTCGAGCGCGGAGGCGAACCCGCCCTCCGCGGTCCGCAGTTCGCGCACCATGAAGTCGGCGGTCTCCAGGGCGACCCGGCGGGCGAGCTCGGAGCCGGTGGCGCGCCACAGGTGGGCGTAGACGCGGCAGAGCAGGGCGTTGTCGTAGAGCATCTTCTCGAAATGCGGCACGACCCACTCACGGTCGACGGAGTACCGCGCGAAGCCGCCGGCAAGCTGGTCGTAGATGCCCCCGCGGGCCATCCGCTCGCAGGTGTCCTGCGCCATCTGGAGCGCACCCTCGGATCCGGTCCGCGCGTGATGCCGCAACAGGAACTCGAGGACCATGGACGGCGGGAACTTCGGCGCCCCGCCGAACCCGCCGCGCTGCGGGTCGTACTCCCGGGTCAGCCCGAGCAGCGCCTTGGCGAGCTCCTCCTCACCGGGTGCCTGGGTGTCGCCGTAACTGATCTCCCGCCCGGCGAGATCCCGCACGATCTTCCCGGCCACCTCGGCGACCTCGTCCCGCTTGTCGCTCCACGCACTCCGCACCCCCTCCAGCACCTGCCGGAAGGCCGGCATGCCGTGCCGGGGCGCCGGCGGGAAGTACGTGCCGAAGTAGAACGGTTCGGCGTCCGGGGTGAGGAACACGGTCATGGGCCAGCCGCCCTGGCCGGTGGCGGCCTGGACGGCTTCCATGTAGACGGCGTCTACGTCGGGGCGTTCCTCGCGGTCGACCTTGACGCTCACGAAGTGGGCGTTGAGGTAGTCGGCGGTCGCCTGGTCCTCGAAGGACTCGTGCGCCATGACGTGACACCAGTGGCAGCTGCTGTAGCCGACGCTGAGCAGGACCGGGACGCCCCGTTTGCGCGCCTCCTCGAAGGCCTCAGCCGACCAGGGCCACCAGTCGACCGGGTTGTCGGCGTGCTGAAGGAGGTACGGGGAGGTCTCATGCGCCAGTCGGTTCACCATTCCACTCTCCCACGCCCTCCGGTACGGCGTAGAAGCACACGGCGACCGGCGCGCCCCCCTCGCGGGGCGTCCACGCTCGCCGACGCCTGCGGGTTTCTCGCCCTCGGTGATCGTCGGCCCTCTCGCATTGACGGCTCCCCCGAAGGACACTCATAGCCAAAGGAGTTGTCACCGGAGGGGGACGTGACATGCGGGACAGCCATCGGGTGGATGCCGAGCGGCTGTTGGCACGGGCCGTGGAGGAGGAGGTGCGGCGCTCCGGCGGGCGTACCGACGGGCCGGTGCTGATGGCGCGAGGACGTGGAGCGCTGGACGCCATCGCGCAGAGCGCCGCGGAGGAGTACGAGGCCTACACGCGCGCGTTGGACGAGGCGGCGGCCGGCCAGCTCACGTTCGGACAGCGGTACGCGAAGGAAGGCGGCGGCACCCCGCTGATGGTGGCGGGCGTCGCCGCCCTCGCGGCCGTCGTCACCGACCTGGCGCTCGGTACCGGCGCGGGCACGGCGCTCGGTGCCGGTGCGGCCGTCGGCGTGGTGGGCGCCGCGGCGACCGTGGTGAAGGTCGCCGGTGCGCATCTGCCCGCCGCGCATCATCAGGCGGGTGCGGTGGGACAGCCCGGCGGACCCGAGCAGTTGCGGCTGGCGTGGCTGACGGCGCTGGAGGTGCGGGGCATCCGGCCGTTCCTCGACCAGCAGCGGGTGCTGAGCGCCTCGACGGGGCCGAAGAAGACGGGGCCGCGGCTGAAGGGCGCCGACAAGAGCGCGGCGGCGCGCGGCCGGAATCTGCTCCAGCAGTCCTTCGGTCAACTCCCGGAGCCGGTGGCCGCGTTCGCGGGTCGGCGGCAGGAGCTGGGCCGGATCCGGCAGTGGGTGCAGGCGGCCCGGGCCAGCACGGAGACCCGGCCGACGGTGGTCGTGCTGTACGGCTCGTCCGGCAGCGGCCGCACGGCTCTCGCGCTGCGGGCGGCCCACGACCTGAAGGACTACTTCCGCGGCGCCTGCGTCGTGGACCTGCGCGGCGACAGCCCGGAGGAGCCGCCGCTGTCGACGCGGGACGCCCTGCTGCATCTGCTGAACCGGCTGGGCGCGCCCCGCGAGCAACTCCTCTTCCGTGAGCGTTCCTCACCGGACCAGCAGGTCAAGCGGCTGGGCGAGCTGTACCACCAGCATCTGACGGGGCTGCCGGTGACGATCGTCCTGGACGACGCCTCGGACCCCGAACAGGTCCGCACCCTCGTCCCCGAGCGCTCCGACAGCCTGGTCCTGGTCACCGCCCGCACCTCCCTGGACCTGCCCGCCGATCTGCCGGCCTGGGTGCACCAGTTGCCGGTCGAGGCGCTGGACGCGGCGGGCGCGGAGGAGTTGCTGGGGGCGGCGGCGCAGGACGCCTCGGGTCCGTACGACGCCGATGCGTCGGAGCGGATACGGGAGTTGTGCGGTGGTCTGCCGCTGGCGCTGCGCGTCGCGGGGTCCTCCCTCGGCCCGCGCTCACCTCGCGCGCTCGCCTCGGATCTGGGGGCGTACGGTCCGGTGGAACCGGTCGAGCGGGTGCTGTGGCTGCGCTACACCGACCAGTCGGACACGGCTCGCCGTCTGCTGCGGCGCCTGGCCCTCGCCGGCCGGGCGTCCCTGGGCGCGGCGGCGGCCGCGGCGCTGCTGGCCACCGACCAGGCGGAGGCGACCCGTCAGTTGGTCGCGCTGTCCCGGGCGGGGTTGATCGACCACGTCCGCGGGGACCGCTACCGCCTGCACGACCTGGTCCGCGCCTTCTCCCAGGCGCGTCTCCTGGACGAGGAGGAACCGGCGGAGCGCAACTCGGCGCAGGAACGTCTCATCGTGAACTACGCCGAGCTCGCCGACTCGGTCCTGCGCCTGGTCGACGGCAACATGTCGACCCGCTCGGACCGCTTCAGCCCGCACGGCTTCACCTCCCTGGACGAGGCGCTGCGCTGGCTGGACGACGAGTCGAGCTTCATCACCTCGACCCTGCGTCACGCGGAGGGCGTGAACCAGGGCGCGGTCCTCAACCTCCTGGGCGCCCTGTGCGACTACTGCCTCCTGCGCGGCGACCTCTACCGCCTGGGCGAGATCAGCGAACTGGCGCAGGCGGTGGACCAGGGTCTGCTGCTGCGGTCGGTCCAGTGGCGCACGGGCATCGCGGCCCGTCAGCTCGGCGAGCTGGACAAGGCCCGTACGACCCTCACCTCGGTGGTCGACCTCTACATGGAGGCCCATCACGACGCCGGCGCGGCCCGCGCGCTGTGCTCCCTCGGCATCACCCTCCACCACCAGGGCAATCTGACGGAGGCCGCGACCAAGCTCCATGAGGCCCTGGACCTCCAGGCGGCCCCCGAACTGGCCACCGACCGCGCCTGGACCATGCACGCGCTGGCGGCGGTGGAACGCGACCGGGCGAGGGTGGCGGAGGCCATGGACCTGCTCACCCGGTCCCTGGTCCTGCACCGCGCGGGTGAGTCCGTGCACGGCGAGGCCTGGGCCCATTTCCAGCTCGGGCAGCTGGCACTGCGCATGGGTGACGTCCCGCGCGCGGAGACCGAGCTCCGCACGGCCCTGGACCTGTACGGCCGTACCCGCGACGCCCGTGGCGAGGCCTGGGCCCTGACCCAGCTGGCCCGCGCCCGCCTGGTCGCCGGCGACCCCTCCCCCGCGGTGGACGGTCTGCGCCAGGCGGCGTCCCGGCATCGCGACAACGAGGACGCGCGCGGTGAGGCGTGGACGGTGTACTACCTGGGCCAGGCGCTGGAGGAGACGGGCAACCTGGACCTGGCGGTACGGGAGCTGGAGAGGTCGAGGACCATGTTCTCCCGCATGCGGGACGTGTACGGCCTGGCCTGCGCCCGCCACCACTCGGCCCGGGTCACACGCGACCAACGGGCCTCACAGACCGGCTCGCTGCGGAACTCGGGCTTCGCCCGCCAGCTCCTGGTCGACGCGCGCGCGGACTTCCAGCGCATCGGCGTCGCCCACGGCGAGGCATGGACCTGCCTGGAACTGGCCGTGGTCGACGCGGGCAACGCCCGCACCCAGCAGGCACTGACCCTGTGCGACGAGGCGATCGGCCTCTTCACCTCGTACGGCGACCGCCGCGGCGAGGACTGGGCCCGCTTCCTGCGCTGCACCCTGCTGCCCTACGCGGCCCCGGGCGGCGTCGAGGTCGGCACCGCGGTGGCCCAGGAGGACCTGTCCCAACTGGGCCGCACCGGCCACCCCCTCCGCGACGAGAAACTCGACGACTACGTCGAGGCGTACCAGCTGCTCCTGGAACGCGGCGTGAACCTGGAGGCGGGCTGGCAGGCCTGGCGCCTGGGCATGGTCCCCAACCGCCACGCCCGGGAGGTGATGGGGGTGCCGGTGGCTTCGGTGCGGGGCTGATCACTCCCGGTGAGTCACCGGGAGTGATGTGGCTCAGCCCTTCTGCGGTTCGGCCCGGCCGGCGGTCTTCGGGTCGGCTGCGGCGGCCTCCGTGTCCGAGGGCTCCTTGAAGTCGACCTTGCCCATGTGCTTGTTCATCGACTTCATCAGGGCCCACACGGCCAGGGCCATCGCCGCGAAGACGATGAAACCGAGGACGCCGGGGGTGACCTTGTCCTCGTCGACCTCCTTGGCGAAGGTCGCGAAGTGGGTCATTGCCAGGCTCACGCTTGCGCTCATGTCAGGCATTGTCCCGGATGCCCGCGAAGAGGTCGTCCTCGGGGAGGGAGGTATCGACGAGGGACTTGGCGAGCTCGTACTCCTCGGTCGGCCAGACCTCCTTCTGGACCTCCATCGGGACCCGGAACCAGCCGCCGTCGGGGTCGATCTGCGTGGCGTGCGCGATCAGCGCCTTGTCACGGATCTCATAGAAGTCGGCGCACGGGATGTGCGTGGTCAGCGTGCGCTCGGTGCGCTCGATCTCGTTCCAGCGCTTGAGCCACTCCTCGTAGGGCGACTCCAGTCCGCGCTCCAGCATCGCGTTGTGCAGCGCCTCGGTGCGCTGCCGGTTGAAGCCCTGGTTGTAGTAGAGCTTCCGCGGCTGGTACGCCGGGCCGAACTCCCCCTCGGGGTACTTCTCGGTGTCCGCCGCACCCTCGAACGCCACCATCGAGATCTTGTGGGTCATGATGTGGTCGGGGTGCGGGTAGCCGCCGTTCTCGTCGTACGTGGTGATCACCTGCGGGCGGAACGAGCGGATCTTGCGCACCAGCTCGCCGGCCGCCTTGTCGACGTCCTCCAGGGCGAAGCAGCCCTCGGGGAGCGGGGGCAGCGGGTCGCCCTCGGGCAGGCCGGAGTCGACGAAGCCGAGCCACTCCTGCTTGACGCCGAGGATCTCGCGGGCCTCGTCCATCTCCTTCTTGCGTACCTCGTGGATGTGCTCCTCGATGTACTTGTCGCCCTGCAGCTTCGGATTGAGGATGGAGCCGCGCTCCCCGCCCGTGCAGGTCACGACCAGCACGTCCACCCCCTCGGACACGTACTTCGCCATGGTCGCCGCGCCCTTGCTCGACTCGTCGTCGGGGTGGGCGTGGACGGCCATCAGTCGCAGCTGGTCAGTCAAGACTCAATCCTTGGTAAGTCGGCGCCCCTGGTGTGAGGCGGGGCGATCGGCGCTTCTATAGTGACCGAATCGGGGGGCGAATAATTCCGGCGTCCGGAGGACGATCATGAGTACGGCGAGCACGCGACTGCCCGAGGGCCGTTACGGCCGTTCCTCGGACAAGCGCGCCGACCACAAGCTCAAGATCGCCGCTGTCGTGCTCGGGGCGCTGCTGCTCGCGCTGATGGGTTATTTCGCCTACTACTACGTCGGCCAGAACAAGATCAGCGCCGAGGTGATCAGCTTCGAGCAGGAGCAGGACGCCGTGAAGGTGCATCTGGAGGTCCGCAAGGACGCCGGCGCGAGCGGCTACTGCACGGTGCGTTCCCAGGCGGAGAGCGGTGCCGAGGTCGGCCGGGCCGACTTCCGCTTCGACGGGGACGCCACCCGTATCGACAAGGTCGTCACCCTGCGCACGACGTCACCGGGCACGACCGCGGAGCTGCTGGGCTGTCACGCCGACTGACATCGCCCCCATTACGTACTCGCTGACCTGCGTTGACGTGATTCTGATGGCTTATGTCCTCCCCCTTGGGCCGCTGAATTGTTAGGCTCGTGGTTTCGCCCATCCGTGAAGGAACATTCTTCTGGGTAGGGCGATGCTTTGTATTCCCAGTACCTACGAGGAGCACCTGTGACCCAGACCAGCGAAGACGTCACCTGGCTTACGCAGGAGGCGTACACCAAGCTCAAGGAAGAGCTGGCGTACCTGTCTGGTCCCGCGCGCGAGGAAGTCACCGCGAAGATCGCGGCCGCGCGCGAGGAGGGCGACCTGCGCGAGAACGGCGGGTACCACGCGGCCAAGGAAGAGCAGGGCAAGCAGGAGCTCCGCATCCGCCAGCTGACCCAGCTCCTGGAGAAGGCCAAGGTCGGCGAGGCCCCGACGTCCACGGACGGGGCGGTGGCGCCCGGCATGGTCGTGACGATCGCCTTCGACGGCGACGAGGACGACACCACGACCTTCCTGCTCGCCTCCCGCGAATACGCCAGCTCCGACATCGAGACCTACTCGCCGCAGTCCCCGCTGGGCTCCGGCGTGATCGGCCACAAGGTCGGCGAGGACGCGGAGTACGAGCTGCCGAACGGCAGGAAGGCCTCCGTGAAGATCCTCAAGGCCGAGCCGTACAGCGCCTGATCCCCCTTTCCCCGCATTGCCCCGACAGACCCCCGGCGTCCTGTTCGACGCCGGGGGTTTCGTCATGCCGCCCGGCGTCTCCTCATGCGGTGGCGGACCGGTACTTCCGCACCGCCAGCGTTCTGAACAGGACGACGATCAGGATCGAGTAGATCAGCGACGCCCACACCGGATGCTGCATGGGCCAGGCGTCGGACTGTGAGACCCCCGGGTTGCCGAAGAGCTCCCGGGAGGCCTGGACCGTGGCGCTGAAGGGGTTCCAGTCGGCGACATGGCGCAGCCAGGGCGTCATCTGGCTGGAGTCCACGAACGCGTTCGAGACGAAGGTGACCGGGAAGAGCCAGATCAGCCCGCCCGAGGTGGCCGCCTCCGGGGTCCGCACCGAGAGTCCGATCAGGGCGCCGACCCAGGTGAAGGCGTATCCGAGCAGAAGCAGCAGACCGAAGGCGCCGAGCACCTCGCCGACGCTGGTGTGGGTGCGCCAGCCGACCAGCAGGGCGACCATCGCCAGCACGAACAGCGTGAGTGCCGTCTGCACCAGGTCGGCGAGGGTCCGCCCGGTCAGCACCGCGCCGCGCGCCATGGGCAGCGAGCGGAAGCGGTCGATGAGCCCCTTGTGCATGTCGTCGGCGATCCCGGCGCCCGCGCCCGCGGTGGCGAAGGTGACGGTCTGGGCGAAGATGCCGGCCATCAGGAACTCGCGGTAGACCGAGGGGTCGGTGGTGCCGCCGATGTTCATGGAGCCGCCGAACACATAGCTGAACAGCACCACGAACATGATCGGCTGGATGAGCCCGAAGATGACCATCTCCGGGATCCGGGACATGCGGATCAGGTTGCGTTTCGCGACGACCAGCGAGTCCCGGATCGACTGGCCGACCGGGTTCGTGGCGGGCGTGACGCGTACGGCGTCGGTGACGGCGCTCACTTGCCGGCCTCCTTCTTCTGGCGGCGGTCCTTGGCGTCTTTGGCGTCCTTGGCGGCCCCGCTCGCGCCGTTCTCCTCCGCCTCGGCCTCGGCGTGGTGGCCGGTCAGGGAGAGGAAGACGTCGTCGAGGGTGGGGCGGCGCAGGCCGATGTCGTCTATCTCGATGCCGCGCACGTCGAGTTCGCGGATGACCTCGGCGAGGAGCTTCGCGCCGCCGGTGACGGGCACGGTGAGCTTGCGGGTGTGATCCTCGACGGTGGTGTCGCCCTTGCCGAAACCGGCGAGCACCTCCCGGGCGGTCGGGATGTGTTCGCGCTCGTGCACGACGACCTCGACGCGCTCGCCGCCGGTGCGGGCCTTGAGCTGGTCGGAGGTGCCGCGGGCGATGACGCGGCCGTGGTCGACGACCGCGATGTCGTGCGCGAGGTGGTCGGCCTCTTCCAGGTACTGCGTGGTGAGCAGCAGGGTCGTACCGCCGGAGACGAGCTGCTTGATGACCTCCCACAGCTGCTGGCGGTTGCGCGGGTCGAGGCCGGTCGTCGGTTCGTCCATGAACATCACGGGCGGGGAGACGACCAGGGCGGCCGCGAGGTCGAGGCGGCGGCGCATACCGCCGGAGTAGGTCTTCGCGGGGCGGTCGGCGGCGTCCGCGAGGTTGAACTGGTCGAGCAGCTCGCCGGCCCGGACCTTCGCGTCCTTGGCCTTCATCTGGTAGAGCTGGCCGACCATCTGGAGGTTCTCGCGGCCGGTCAGGTACTCGTCGACCGCGGCGAACTGGCCGGACAGACCGATCGAGCGCCGCACCTCGTTGGGATGCTTGAGCACGTCGAGGCCCGCGACGACCGCCTTGCCGCTGTCGGGTCGCAGCAGGGTCGTCAGACAGCGGACGGTCGTCGTCTTGCCCGCGCCGTTCGGCCCGAGCAGGCCCAGGACGGTGCCCTCCGGCACGTCGAGGTCGACGCCGTCCAGAGCCCTTACGTCACCGAAGGTCTTCACCAGGCCTTCGGCATAGATGGCGCCTGGCATATGAGTCTCCACGTCGTCGGGGATTCTTCGAAAAGCCTAGGTTTGTGCTTTTTGCTCCGCCTGATGGGTGGCGGGATGGTGGCGGCGATCCGGCCACGAGACACACCATAACGCGATGTATCGCGTCTCTCAATGGACTTACTCGAACGAGTGATGGAGAAGCTCCTGAGCTGGGAGTTCGGTGCTCCGGCGGCTCAGTCGATGACCGTGTAGCCCGCGTTCCGCAGGGCCTGGCCGACCTCGACGCAGTGCTCCGGACCCTTCGTCTCCAGGTGCAGCTCCACCTCCGCCTCCGTGAGCCCGAGCCGTGGGTCGGTCCGTACGTGACTCACATCGAGGACGTTAGCGTCCACCACTGACAACACCCCGAGAAGCGTCGCGAGGGCGCCCGGCCGGTCCGTCAGCCGGAGCCGTACGGCCAGATAGCGGCCCTGCGCGGACATACCGTGGCGCAGTACGCGTTGCAGGAGCACCGGGTCGACGTTGCCGCCGGACAGCACCGCCACGACCGGTCCCTCGAAGGCACGCGGGTCGCTCAGCAGCGCCGCGACCGGGCTCGCCCCGGCGGGCTCGACGACCAGCTTGGCCCGCTCCAGACTCAGCAGCAGCGCGGCGGACAGCTCGTCCTCCGACACCGTACGCACGTCGTCGACCAGTTCGCCGATGATTTCGAACGGCACATCGCCGGGCCGACCGACCTTCATGCCGTCGGCCATCGTCGCCGGGTTCTCGATCGACACCGGACGCCCGGCCGCCAACGAGGGCGGGTACGCGGCCGCGCCCGCCGCCTGGACGCCGACGATCCGCACATCGGGCCGCAGCGACTTCACCGCGATCGCGACACCGGCCGCGAGGCCGCCGCCGCCGATGCCGAGCACGATCGTGCGCACCTCCGGGCACTGCTCCAGGATCTCCAGGCCGACCGTGCCCTGCCCGGCGATGATGTCGGGATGGTCGAAGGGGTGGATGAACACCGCGCCGGTCCGCTCCGCGTACTCCTGCGCGGCGCCCAGCGTCTCGTCGACCACCTGACCGTGCAGCCGGACCTCGGCGCCGTACTCCCGGGTGGCGCTGATCTTCGGCAGTGGGGCGCCGTTCGGCATGAACACCGTGGAACGCACGCCCAGCAGGGACGACGCCAGCGCGACGCCCTGCGCGTGGTTGCCGGCGCTCGCGGCGACGACCCCGGCGGCGCGCTCCTCGGGCAGCAGTCCGGCGATCCGGACGTAGGCGCCGCGCAGCTTGAACGAGCCCGTGCGCTGGAGGTTCTCGCACTTGAAGTGCACCGGCGAGCCCACCAGCTGGGACAGATGCCGGCTGCCCTCCATGGCGGTCACCCGCGCCACACCCATGAGCATCTTCTGGGCGCCGCGCACGTCGTCGAGAGTGACGGGCCGCAGGGAGTGCAAGGAGTCAGCCGTGCCATAGCTCATGACACAAGCATCGCAGTTCACAGGCGCAAGCGGCCGCTGTGACCAACCTCCGAGACCGGTTTCCGCAGCGCCGGTACGGCCCGCCTTCCGGCCGCGTACCCTGTCCCCCAACCCAGCACCCCTTATCTGAAGTGAGCCCCCGGCCATGCCCACAACACCTGAAATGTCGATGGACATGACGACCGTCGGTGACACCGGTCTCCTCGACACGCTGCAGCACGAAGTGGCGGTCTTCGCCCGTCGTGCCGAACAGACCCGGCTCGGCGGGGTCGGGCAGGTGCGCAACTCCATGGACCGCGCCGCATATCTGCTGCTCAACCGCCTCGACAAGGAAGGCCCGATGGGCGTCAAGGCGCTCGCCGCGAGCATGGGCATCGACTCGTCGACGGTCACCCGTCAGGTGGCGCCGCTCGTGGACACCGGGCTCGTCAAGCGCACCTCGCACCCCGAGGACGGCCGCGCGGTGGTGCTCCAGCTGTCCCCGCGCGGGCTGTCGCGGCTGGAGGAAGTGCGCTCCTCGCGGCGTCAGTTGATGGCCGAGCTGACACACGACTGGGCACCGGAGGAGCGTGAGGCGTTCTGCACGCTCCTCACGCGCTTCAACACCGCGCTCTCCTCCCGGATGGCGGCCCAGGGCCTGCCGGGCGCGGACGGACCGTCGGCGTCCTGAGCGTCCTTCACGCGCACGTGCGCTCCGGGAGCGCGGCTGTTGACGGGGGCGGCTGTTAAACGGGTGCGCTGCTCTCGACGGGTGCACGACTCTCGACCGGTGCGCGGCTCTTGACCGAAAGGCCACCCCTGGCCTCATATGAGACCGGGTCCATAACTCGCACACGGTTCCGTATCCGTACGCGGTGCGGGCCCCCGGTTCCCTCATAGGTCGCCCTCAGGCGGGAGGCGCGGTGCGACAACGGCATGCGTCCCAAGACGCCCGCCGGGCCCGGGAGTTCAAGGCGTTCGTCGCGGGCGCCGCCGGGCGGCTGCTGCATGCCGCGACGCTGCTGACGGCCGAGGCGCCGGACGACAACCCGCGCGCGCGGCGTCTGCTGACGCTGGCGCTCGCCCACACGTACGCGTGCTGGGACGGACTGCGCGGCGAGGACCCGTACGACCGCACCCGCCAGTACCTGGCCACCCGCTTCGCCCGCGGCGCCTGGCACCAGTACGGCGGACTGGGCGGCGCCCGTCCGCACCCCTCGAGCCCCTTGGCCGCGCTGGCCCCGCAGGAGCGCCTCGTCCTCGTCCTGCGGCTCTACGAGGGGGTCGCCGAGGAGCAGACGGCCGCGCTGCTCGGACTCGCCACGGAACGCGTCCGCACGATCTGCGACCGGGCGACGGCGACGCTGCTGCACCCGCCCCGGGGGCCCGCTCCGGCGGTGGGAGGCGCGAAGGTGGCGCCGTCGTGAACCGACCCGAGCGCGAGGCCGCCGTACGGCGGATCATGGATCAGGCGCCGTCCTCCGTACCACCGGAGCTCCACGACGAGGTGGTCCGCCGCGGCGGCCGCATGCTGCGCCGCAGGCGGGCGGCCCTGCGGCTGATGTGGTTCCTGATGTTCGCGGCCGGTGTGGCGTTCGTGGTGTGGGCGGCGACGGCCCGCCCCTGGGTGGAGCCGCCGTCGGAGACGACTCCACCTCTGACCGGCTGGTGAGCCTTCGGGATCTAGCCCAGGGCCTGCTGCAGGTCCTCCAGCAGGTCGTCGACGTTCTCGATACCCACCGAGAGGCGTACCAGGTCGGCGGGGACCTCCAGGGCCGAGCCGGCGACCGACGCGTGCGTCATCCGGCCGGGGTGCTCGATCAGGGACTCCACACCGCCCAGGGACTCACCCAGCGTGAACACCTTGGCGCGGTTGCAGACCTCGACAGCCGCCTCCTCGCCGCCCGCGACCTGGAAGGAGACCATGCCGCCGAAGGACCGCATCTGCTTGGCGGCGACCTCGTGACCGGGGTGGTCCTCCAGACCGGGGTAGAGCACCTTCGTCACGCGCGCGTGCCGGGTCAGCATGTCGGCGACCTTGGTCGCGTTCTCGCTGTGCCGGTCCATCCGCACCGACAGCGTCTTGGCGCCGCGCAGCACCAGCCAGGAGTCGAAGGGCCCGGCGACCGCGCCCATCGCGTTCTGGTGGTACGCCAGTTCCTCACCGAGCGCCTCGTCACCGGTGATCAGCGCACCGCCGACGACGTCCGAGTGGCCGCCCATGTACTTGGTCAGGGAGTGCACGACGACGTCGGCGCCGAGCGACAGCGGCTGCTGAAGGTAGGGCGTGGCGAAGGTGTTGTCGACGACGAGCTTCGCGCCGGCGTCCCGGGCGATCTGCGCGACGGCGGCGATGTCGGTGATGCCGAGCAGCGGGTTGGAGGGGGTCTCCACCCACACGGCCTTGGTCTTCGGGGTGATGGCGGCCCGTACGGCGGCCGGGTCGCCGGTGTCGGCGACCGACCACTCGACGCCCCAGCGGGCGACGACCTTCGCGAAGAGCCGGAACGTGCCGCCGTACGCGTCGTTGGGGATGACCACGTGGTCGCCGGGGCTGAGCAGCGTACGCAGCAGGCAGTCCTCGGCCGCCAGTCCGGACGCGAACGCGAGGCCCCGTCGGCCGCCTTCGAGGGCGGCGAGGTTCTCCTCCAGGGCGGTACGCGTCGGGTTGGCGCTGCGGCTGTACTCGTAGCCGCCGCGCAGACCGCCGACGCCGTCCTGCTTGTAGGTCGAGACCTGGTAGATCGGCGGGACGACCGCACCGGTGAGGGGGTCCGCCGTGTTGCCCGCGTGGATGGCAAGCGTCTCGAAGTGCTGACTGATGTGCCTGTCGCTCATGGGCACCGAGCGTAGTCCGCTCGCGGGGCGGGCGTCGCACAGCGAGGCTGGAGAAGGGTTTTCCCCAGGCCTCGGAGTCGGGACGGGAAGTTTTCCACAGGTCCGGGACCGGGTTGGCCAATTGTCGGCGGTGTCTGGAACGCTTGAGGCATGGAAATTCTCTGGGTCCTGATGGCGGTGGTCATGCTCGGCTTCGTGCTGCTGCCGGTCCTGCGGCGCCGTCGGGGCATGATCGAGCAGGTCCCGCCGGGCCACCCGGACGCCGCGGACCCCGCGGACTACGGCTTCGTACGGCAGGAGGAGCTGGACGTCCGCATGCCCGGCCCCGACCAGGACCTGCTGGACGTCCTTGACCTGGTGCAGCGCACCCAGGACTACCGGGCGGCCTCCCAGTTGCTTGCGGGCACCGAGGCGGCGGGTGAGCTGCGCTGGCAGCGTGTGCAGGCCTTCGCGGGCGCGGCCTCCCTGGAGCTGGCGCAGCGGCCGGGCGGAGTGAGCGATGCGCCGGGCGGCCAGTGGCTGCGGGTGTGGCGGGCCGAGCAGCCCAAGGACGCGGGTGGTGCGGCCGTCCACGCGGAGTTCCTGGTGCAGCAGGCGTGGCGGACGGCGACGCCGGGCACGGACTCGTTCCGGATCATCATGGAGGAGGCGAAGGCGGCGTGCGGCGAGGCGGCGCTGCTGGCGCCGGGTGACCCGATCCCGTACATCGTCGAGCTGTCGGTGGCCCGTGGCCTCGCGTATCCGCGGGCGGAGTTCGAGCAGCTGTGGCTGAAGATCCTGGACCGTGCCCCGTCGCACATGGGCGCGCATCTGGCGGCGCTCCACTACTGGTGCGAGAAGTGGCACGGCTCGCGTGAGCTGGCGATGTCCTTCGCGGAGGCGGCCGCGGCCCGCGCCCCGCGGGGCTCCCTCCTCGCCGCCATGCCCCTGTTCGCGGTCTTCGAGCACCTGCCCGAGGTGAACCTGGTCAGTGGCTTCTACCAGAGCGAGACCGTCACCAAGGCGATGCACGGGGCGCTGCACGCGGTGCACTCGGCCCGCGCGGACGACCCGATGCTGGCGCATGTGCGGCACATGCTGGTCTTCTTCCTGGTCCGCGGTGAGCGCTGGCAGGAGGCCATGAACCAGCTCATACACATCGACGGCCATGTGGGTGCCCTGCCGTGGACCCTGTCGCCCGATCCTGCGGCCGAGTTCGCGGTCTACCGGGCGCTGGCGGTGGCGGGCTACGAGGCGAACGGCGGCAGCCCGGCGACGCTGCCGCACTGAGAGCACTCCGGCCGGCGCCGCCCTGCCTCGACGGAATGCGGGGCGGCGCAGGGCCGTTGTGCGTCATGCCGCTTCCGGCCACGACCGGAGGGACCGGCGGAGACGAGAAGGAGCCCGCACCCATGCTGTTCGGCCGTACGCCCGTCCTGCCCACCCCCGAGCAAGCGCTGGAGGGCCGCCCCGCCCCGGTGTTCACGGTCCCCGACCGCCACACCGTCCTCGGCACCCCGCTGCTGGGCCCCTATCCCGAGGGCCATGAGATCGCCGACTTCGGCCTGGGCTGCTTCTGGGGTGCCGAGCGCAAGTTCTGGCAGCTCCCGGCCGGCGTCTGGACCACCCTCGTCGGCTACCAGGGCGGCCACACGGAGAACCCGACCTACGAAGAGGTCTGCTCCGGCCTGACCGGCCACACCGAGGTCGTCCGCGTGGTCTACGACCCCTCGCTCCTCTCCTACGAGCGCCTCCTGAAGACCTTCTGGGAATCCCACGACCCCACCCAGGGCTTCCGCCAGGGCAATGACGTCGGCACCCAGTACCGCTCCGCGATCTACACCCACACCCCCGCCCAGACCACCACCGCCGAAGCCTCCCGCGAGACCTACCAGAAACGCCTCACCGCCACGGGCCACGGCACGATCACCACCGAGCTCCTGCCGGCGGCGGGCCGCACCTTCTACGCGGCCGAGGGGTACCACCAGCAGTACCTGGACAAGAACCCGGCGGGTTACTGCGGGATCGGTGGGACCGGGGTGTCCTGCCCCATCGGTGTCACCACGACCGAAGGCTGATCGGACCGTGACCGACACCGAGAAGCTCAGCCGCCTGTTCGCCGCTCTCGGCACCGACGACGCGCGCGGCTGGGCGGAGTCGGAGGTGGAGGAGAACCTTCCCCAACTGGCTCGGTACCGGCTCCTGCGGGCGCTGTCGCAGGACATCCAAGCCTGGGACGCCTCTTCGATCGCTTCCCTTCGCGACGAATCCACCGCGACGGCAGATGTCGAAGACCTCGCTCGTGCCATCGCACGAGAGACCACCTTCAACGTGCTGTACCGACTGGCGGACCCGGGCCTCGACGACCTTCCCGTTGATCTTCATGGGCAGGTGCCCGGCTGGGCCCTCATGGAGACAACACCGGCCGGTGAGCTGACGGGCCGGGTCTTGAACGGCTTGCACGAAGACCTCGACACCGTTGCGCCCGCGGCCAAGGCGTCTCCGAGCGGAACCATCGTGGAGGGCTGGATCTGGAGGAGCAACCTTCGACCGTTCTGCGAATCTCTCGCAGCGGAAATCGCCTACGACTTCGACGACAGCGACTGGCTGGCGATCGACACCGCCCTCCCGGACACCGACCACGATCAGCCGCGCGAGGCCTGGTACACCTACCCCCTCGTCGGACGTCACCAGGTCGATCTCCACGTAGCGCAATCCCTGGACGGCAGTGAGGTGTCGGTGAGCGCTGAGGGGAGCGTGGACAGCCGAGCCCGAAGCCGTATCGAACTGCTCTTCAACCTCATGGCGTGCTACCAGATCGCATCGGAATGACAGCGCCAACAGGTCAGGGCTCGTCCTGAGCTCGCGCACCTCGTGTGGCCAGGCATACGAGGTGTCAGCAGTGGTGCCTATGCGTGGGGAGTACCCATAGGGTGCCTCCGTGACTGCCACATTGAGTTCCACGAGAGCCCGGGCCGCGCTCCGCACATCGGCGCGGGTCTCCGGGGAGTTGCTGCTCGTACTCCTGATGCTCGCGGTGACTCTGTGGATCCTGGGCCGGATGTGGTCGGTCGTCTGGCCGCTCCTGATCGGTCTGCTGCTGACCACGCTGACCTGGCCACCGACTCGTTTCCTGCGGCGTCACGGGTGGAAGCCCGCCCTCGCCGCGTCGGTCGTGACGGTGGTGTTCCTCCTGGTCGCCATGGGTGTCGTGGCGTTGATCGCGGTGCCGGTGGCATCGCAGTCCGGGGAACTGAGCGACGGTGTGTTCAAGGGCGTCCAGGAGTTGCGCGAGTGGGCCGCCGGACCGCCGTTGAACATCGATGACGCGCAGATCAACAAGGCCTTCGACTCCGCGGTCTCGCGCGCACAGGACAGCCTGGGCAACCTGGCGGGCGCTGTCGTCACGGGAGTGAGCACCGTGGTGAACGGCCTGGTCTCCGCCGTGCTCGCCCTCTTCCTGATGTTCTTCTTCCTCAAGGACGGCCCGCGGTTCCTGCCGTGGCTGGCCCGTCAGCTGCCCGGTCGCCTCGCCACCGACGTCCCGACCCTGGCGGCGCGCGGCTGGGACACCCTGGGCGCGTTCGTACGTTCCCAGGCTGCCGTCGGTCTGCTCGACGCCGTCCTCATCGGCCTGGGTCTGTGGATCCTGGACGTACCCCTGGTGCTGCCCCTGGCGGTACTGACCTTCGTCTCCGCGTTCGTGCCGATCATCGGTGCCCTGTTCGCCGGTCTCGTCGCGGTTCTCATCGCGCTGGTCTCCAACGGCCTGACGGACGCGCTGATCGTGCTGGCGATCATCGTGGTGGTGCAGCAGCTCGAAGGCAACGTGTTCCAGCCCATGATCCAAAGCCGTGGCCTCGGCCTCCACGCGGGCGTGATCCTGCTGGCGGTGACACTGGGCGGCAGTCTCACCGGCATCGTGGGAAGTCTGCTCGCGGTACCCGTCACCGCACTGATCGCGGTGGGCTGGGACTACGCGCGTGAACAGCTCAGCGAACCGTCCGAGGGCCCAGGACCCGACGAACCGGACACCGGCTCCCCCGTCCCGTCCTAGACACACACAGGTGTGCACGTGCACGCCTCAGCCGCCTCTACGTGCCACCCGCTCGAAAATCAGTGGCCGCCCGAACCGGCCGACTCCACGCTGTACGCCATGCAAGAACCGCAACGCAGGATCCGTGCGGCCCACTCGGAATCCACGATCACCGTCTACCAGGCCTACTCCCCGGAGATCGGCCTGCCGGCCGCCCGCGACGGCCGTTTCCCCGCCGCGTGGAAGCGGGACAGGATGACGTGGATCAAGCCCAGCTTTCTGTGGATGATGTACCGCTGCGGCTGGGCCACGAAGGAGGGCCAGGAGACCGTGCTGGCCGTCGAGATCACCCGTGACGGCTTCGAGTGGGCGCTGCGTCACGCATGCCTGTCCGGCTACGTCCGCGGCCTGCACCCCGGCCGAGCCACCTGGCAACGCGAGTTGAAGCGGGCGCCCGCTCGTGTGCAGTGGGATCCCGAACGGGACCTGCGCCTTCAGCCCTTGCCGTACCGCTCCTTGCAACTCGGCCTTTCCGGCGAGGCCGTACGGCGATACGCGGACGAGTGGACGCTCGCCATCCGTGACGTGACCCCGCTCGCCCACGAGATACACGCACACGTCAGCAGCGGTGATCTGGACGCCGCTGCCCGGCTGTTGCCCCAGGAACGCCCCTACGCCGTTGGAGACGAGGTTCTCGCGCACCTACGCGGATGACAGCCCTCCGGTCCACGGTCACATGGCCACTTGGGCGGGTCCGTGAGTCGGCTTTGACCTTGACACGGTGGTAAGGGCTTCGCTGGTTGTCGAGGAGGTGGTCTCGGTGGCCATGGCGGGGCAGGGTGAGGGTGCGTTGCCGTATCTGGCGGACGGGCGTGCGGAGGTGCGGCTGCGGGCGGCTCTGGTGGTGGGGACGGTGCCGGAGGCGCGTTTCGTGGAGAGGCTCATCGAGCGGTGTGCGGTCGAGCCGGAGTTCTTCGTCCGCGACATGCTGACGTGGGCGCTCGCCCGTCACCCGGTGTCCGTGACGCTTCCCGGGCTGCTGCGGGAGGTGCGTTCGGAGCGGGCGCAGGCGCGGAGTCAGGCGTTGCACACGCTGTCCAAGATCGGGGACCGGCGGGCATGGCCGGCGATCACGCGGGCGCTGCTGTGCGACGCCGACGACGAGGTGGCGCGGAGCGCCTGGCGGGCCGCGGTCGTGCTGGTGCCGGACGGCGAGGAGTCCGGGCTGGCCGCGGTGCTGGTGACGCAGCTCGGGCGCGGTGAGCGGGAGACGCAGCTGAGTCTCAGCCGGGCGCTGGTCGCGCTGGGTGAGGACGTGGTGCTGCCGGCTCTGCGGGACGCGACCTCGGCCGCTGATCCGCGGGTGCGCACGCATGCGCTCGCCACGGAACGGCTGCTGCGCGACCCGGACACCGGTTTCGAGTTCGCGATCGAGGAGGCGAAGCGTGTGGTGGCCCTCGGCGGGTCCGGCCAGGCGGGACAATAGGGCGTGCTGATCGGTGAGGTGGCGCGACGGTCCGGGGTCAGTGCCCGCATGCTCAGGCACTACGAGTCGCTCGGCCTGTTGCGGCCCTCGGGCCGTACGGGCTCCGGCTACCGGGAGTACTCCGGCGACGACATCCGGCGGATCTTCCACATCGAGAGCCTGCGGTCGCTGGGGCTGTCGCTGCGGGAGATCGGGCGCGCGCTGGACGATCCCGGCTTCACGCCCTCCGCGCTCGTCGACGACCTCATCCGTCAGACGCGTGAACGCATCGCGGCCGAGACCGAGCTGCTGACGCGGCTCCGCCGGATCGATGCCGCCGAGCCCGCCGGCTGGGAGGACGTCCTCCAGATCGTCGTACGCCTCCAGGCGCTGGGCTCGAAGAGCGCCGCCGCCCGCCAGCGCGCGGTCCTCTCCTCGGCCGCCGAGATCCCGGTGGAGGCCCTGGTCGAGGCGGTGCTGAGGGAGACGGAGCCGAACGTCGCCGGAGCCCTCCGCTGGGCGCTGGCGCGATCGGGCGACGCCGGCACGGCACTGCTGGCCCAGGGCCTGGGCTCACCGGTGGCCGCGGTGCGGGAACGCGCGGTCCGGGCCCTGGCCGAGCTGCCCGGCGACGAGGCGACCGCCCGGCTGCGGGAGGCCCTCACGGACCCCGACGCCGTGGTCCGCGGCCATGCGGCCCTGGCGCTCGGGACGCGGGGAGTGGCCGACGCGGTCCCGGCGCTCGTCGACCTGATCGTGGCGGGCCGGAACGACACCGACGCCGCCGACGCGCTGAGCACGCTCGCGACCGACACCGCCACGGCGGACCGGATCGCCACCCGGCTCGTCGACCGCCTCACCCACGACACCACCGACGCCCCCGCGCGCGTACGGCTGACGCAGGCGCTGGCGGACATCCCGGGGAACACGGCTTCCGGCGCCCTCGTGGAGCTGTCCGGTGACGCGGACCGTGCCGTCGCGCTGACCGCCGCGTACCTTCTTCGGCTGCGCGACGCGGGGTGACGGCCTCTCCGGCGGAGTGGCCCGGCCGCCCCGCGGTCAGCCCTCGGTGCGGGCGGGCAGCCGCCATCCCGGGCGCGGGAAGTGGCAGGTGTAACCGTCCGGGTACCGCTGGAGGTAGTCCTGGTGCTCCGGCTCGGCCTCCCAGAAGGGGCCCACCGGCTCCACCTCGGTGACGACCTTGCCCGGCCACAGGCCGGAGGCGTCCACGTCCGCGATCGTGTCCTCGGCGATCCGCTTCTGCTCGTCGTCCACGTAGTAGATCGCCGAGCGGTAGCTGAGGCCGATGTCGTTGCCCTGGCGGTTCTTGGTGCTCGGGTCGTGGATCTGGAAGAAGAACTCCAGGAGCGCGCGGTAGTCGGTCTTCTCGGGGTCGTAGAGGATCTCGATGGCCTCCGCGTGCGTGCCGTGGTTACGGTACGTCGCGTTCGGCACGTCACCCCCGGTGTATCCCACCCGGGTCGCCGTGACGCCCGGAAGCCGGCGGATCAGCTCCTCCATCCCCCAGAAGCATCCGCCCGCCAACACGGCCCTCTGCGTCTGCGCAGCCATTACCGCTCCTCCCAATTCTGCCGTCTCGGTCACTCGGGCCGCTCGGCTCGCACGACGTCGGCATCCCAGACCCACCCCCCTCAACGCGCGAGGGCTTCCGGCGATTCCATGCCCGCCGATCGCGTCCGACGATCGTCAGCTCGGGTTCTCGGCCCGGCGGCGGCGCACGACGACGAGCATCCCCGCACCCGTGACCACCGCCGCGGCCGCCACGGCCGCGACCGGCAGCGCCGAGGACCCGGTCTCCGCCAGGTTGCCGCCGTTCACCGCCGTCCCGCCACCACCGGTCGACGACGCCCCGCCGACCGATCCGCCAGAGCCACCCGTCGAACCGTCACCCGAACCACCGCCCGACCCACTCGTCGAGCCACCCCCCGAACCCCCCGAACCCCCCGGCGACCCGGACGGCCCCCCACCCGTGACCTCCAGCGTGATCTCGGCCTTGTCATTGCCCGTGTCGGGGTCGGACGGCCGCGCCTCACGGCCCAGCACCACCGAACCCTCGGCGTCCGCCACCCGCTTGTCGATCTTCAGCTTGAAGGCGTAGGTCAGTCGACCGCCCTCGTTGAGAGCCGGCTGGCTCGTGCCGCATTCGTACGCCTCGCCCTTGGCCTTGCAGAACGCGGCGGTCTTGACGACCGACGTTCCGGCGGGCGGCGTGACCACGACCCTGACGGTCGGTTCCCCCAGCCTGGCCATGACCCAGGCGGGCCCGGCGTTGGTGAACTCCACCTTCATCGGCACCGTTTCGCCGACGCTCCCCTTCAACGCGGCGCCCGTCACCTGGAAGTCGGCCGTGTTGACGGTGGTGACGGGCACATCGACGACTCCCGCGGACCCCTCGCCCCCGGCCGGTCCTTCGACCAGTTTCAGCGCCGGCGCGGTTCCCGCCACCGGCTCAGTGCCGTTGTCGTCCGCCCCCGGGTCGTTTTCCCCGACCCGCAGGCGCAGCTCGTCGTTGAGCGCGCGGTCCAGCGCCTTGACGCGGAGAGGCCTGTCGGTCGTGTAGACGGCGCCCGGCTCCACCGCCTGGTCGAACCCGCACACCGCGGTCCATCTCTCGGGCATCTCGTCGTAGGGCCGGATGTACTGTGCGCGACAGTTGGAGGGAACCTCCGCGAAGTCGAGTCCCCGGGTGACGGCGTAGGTCACCCACACCTTCTCGGCTCGGGCGCCCTTGTTCGCCACGGTGACCGACACATCGAAGGTGTCCCCCGGTTTCAGGCCGTCGATCGGCCCGATCCCTCCCACGACCAGGTCGGGTTCGGCCTCCTCGGCGAAGGCTGCGGGAGCCGCGGCCAGCGCGATCAGTCCGGCAGCGCCGAGGGCGGCGACAGCGGCACGGGAGGCGCGACGGTTGTGCGGGGTCATCGGCATGGAGAGACCTCCGTGGGAGCACGGGCGAACGGACGGTGTTCCCCGGGAGAACAACGCTTCGGTCACTAGACTCCCGCCGGCCCCGAACAGTTGCGGTCCGTCCTCCGCTACCGATCAGGACAACGTTCCACGTCCCCCACCACGACCTCCCCCGTCGCATCCGTCACCGTCACCGTCGTCGACTCCAGATCCTCGCGGGTCAGGAGATATGCCCGGGCGGCGGTGCAGATGACCTGGTCCGCCGCGAGGCGGGTCAAGTCACCGGCGTAGGAGGGAAGTTCGACGTAGACGCTGTCGTCCCGCGCGGTCAGCCGTACCGCCTCGTCCGGGAGGTCCTCGGCCGGTGAGGGGGTGGGGCGGACGGTGGCGGGTGGGAAGGCCAGCGCGGTGGTGAGTCGTTTACGTCGTTCCTGTGCGGTCGGGCCCCGCAGGAGCGCCTCGACGGCCCTCACGGGTTCACCGGCGTCGGAGATCGCGCGGGGCACCGCGACCAGGGCGTCGTCCTGGATCAGGTAGATCGGTACGACCGGGGGGATTCCGCTCGCCGGCCCGCCCGCTTCCACCACACCGGTCGCGGGGATGTCGCAGGCGGAGAGCAGCAGGGCCGACGCCGCGACCAGCAGCGCGGTGGCCTGGGCCGGCTTCATGAGGAACCTCCTCCCTCCGACTCGTCCCGCCGTAGCGGGAGTTCCACGGTGAAGACCGCGCCGCCCTCGGGACGGTTGGCCGCGCGGATCGTGCCGCCGTGCATCCGTACGTTCTCCTCCGTGATCGACAGGCCCAGCCCGCTGCCCTCCGTACGGGTGCGCGCGCTGTCCGACTTGTAGAAGCGTTCGAAGACGTACGGCAATACGTCGGCCGGGATCCCGGGGCCGCTGTCCGTCACCTCGATGATCACGGAGGTGGCCGCCGGCGCGTCCGCCGACAAGGCGATCCGCACCGGCCGTTCCCCGTGCCGCAGCGCGTTGCCGACCAGGTTGGCCACGACCACGTCCAGTCGCCGCGGGTCGACCCTTCCGCGCAGTTCGTCGGGGCCCGGCAGTGCCGTCTCCACCTCGTCCGACCAGCCGCGGGAGGCGAGCGTGCGGCGGATCGACTCGGCGAGGTCGATCTCGTCCAGGTGGAGGACCGCCGCGCCCGCGTCGAAGCGGGAGACCTCCATCAAGTCCTCGACGAGACGGGCGAGTTTGACCGTCTCCTCGCTGATCAGCCGTACCGCGGTGGCCGTGTCGGGATCGAGGTGGCCGGCCTCCTCGTCGAGGAGGTCGGTGACCGCCGACATCGCGGCCAGCGGGGTGCGCAGCTCATGGGAGACGTCCGCCACGAAGCGGCGGGCCCGCGCCTCCATGGCGCGCAGTTCGGCGACGGACTGCTCCAGGGCCGCCGCGGTCTCGTTGAACGTGTGGGACAGATCGGCGAGTTCGTCGGAGCCGTTGACGTCGAGACGGGTGTCGAGGTGGCCCTCGGCGATGCTGCGGGTGGCGCGGCGGAGGGCGCGGACCGGACGCAGGACGCCGCGCGCGGCGAACAGGGCGAGGAGTACGGCGGCGCCGAGGGCCGGCACCATCGCCCGCTCCACCGCGGTGACCAGAGCGTCGACGGACGCCTGTTCGCCGGTCTGGGGCACGGTGAGGAAGACCTGGACGCCGGTCAGCACCGGAACGCCCCCGGTCGGACCGCCGAACACGACCGACATGCCGACGACCAGCGAGGTACGTCCACCCTCGCGCACCCGCTGGAACACCGTGGCCCGGCTCGAGTCGACGGCCTCGCGCACGGCCGGCGTCAGTTCACCGAAGGGGTCGCCCGGGACCGAGGTCTCGGAGATCCCCTCGTAGCGGACCAGCACCCGCCATGTAGCCGCCGGTTCGGCGCGGGCCACGTCCATGGCGAACTTCCGCAGTGCCGGCCGGGAGGGCGGATACGTCAACTCCGGTGCCAGGCGCCCGACCTGGGCACGCAGTTGGGCGATCACCGTGTCCTGGCTCTGCTTCAGGACCCCGTTGCGCGCCTCCCGGAAGGCCAGGGCGCCGGTCGTCATGGTCGCCAGGGCGGCGACGAGCCCGAACGCCACGACCAGCCGCATCCGCAGCCCGCCGCGCGCGATCCACACCGGGAACCGCACGGCCGTACGACCACGCGAAGGCGTACGCCCACTCACACCCGTACGACTGCGCGACCCCGTACGGCCACCCGAACCCGTAGGACCCCCCACCCCCGCAGAACCCCCCACCCCCGCGCGACGTCTCACTTGGCCGCGAACCGATAGCCGAAGCCCCGCACCGTCTGTATGTAACGCGGATCCCGCGGCGGATCCCCCATCTTGGCGCGCAGCCGCTTCACGCAGGCGTCCACCAGGCGGGCGTCGCCGTGGTAGCTGTGCTCCCAGACCGCCTCCAGGAGCTGCTGTCTGCTGAAGACCTGGCCGGGCGAGGCGGAGAGGGTCAGGAGGAGGCGGAGTTCGGAGGGGGCGAGGGCGACCGGGGTGCCCGCGACGGTGACGGTCAGTCCGGCCCGGTCGATGGCCAGGTCGCCGTGGGTGTCGATCCGCGGCAGGCCGCCGCCGTCGGACGCGGTGCCGCCCGCCCGGCGAAGTACCGCGCGGATACGGGCGTTCAGCACACCGGCCTGCACCGGTTTGACGACGTAGTCGTCGGCGCCCGCCTCCAGGCCCACGACGATGTCCACGTCGTCGCCTCGCGCGGTCGCCATGACGATCGGCAGGGTCTGATCCACGGAACGGATGCCACGGCACACGTCCAGGCCGGTCATGCCGGGCAGCATCAGATCGAGGACCACGACGTCGGGCCGGAAGGACGTGAGGTGCGCCATGCCGTCCTCGCCGGTCGCGGCGGCGGCGACGTCGTGTCCCTGGCGGCGCAGTGCCAGGGCGACCCCTTCGCGGACGGCGCGGTCGTCTTCGATCAGCAGAACTCGTGGCATGGGCTCAGTATCGGGACCGGCGGGCGCGCACCCGGACTCTGTTACCGGATGATCACACAGCTCGCGACGCGTTGTTCGTTATCGCTTCGTGACCATTCGGGCCAGATCCGATCACATTGAGGTCACAACCTGGCCAACCATGACCGCCCACACCACCACACCCTCCCGTTCCCGACGACGCCGGCGCGGCGCCACGCACGCCTCCGGACGGCGGCGCGGAACGGGACGCGTGTGGGCGGGTGCGGTCGCCCTGGCCGTCCTCGGCGCCGCCGGGTTCGCGGCCGCCGAGTGGGTGCCGCCCGCCGACGGGAAGGCCGGGACGGACGCCGGGCGCAAGGCGACCCCGGACCGCAGCGCGACACCGACGCCGACGACCGACGCGCGCTCCACCCAGCGGGCCAAACCCGCCCCCGCCCCGTCGCGCACCCCCACCTCCACCCCGACCATCCCCGCGACCGGCCCCGGCACCTTCGTCACCGCACCCGGCGGCAGCCCCAAGGCCGGCGACGGGAAGACCCTGCGCTACCGCGTCGAGGTCGAGACGGGCCTCGACCTCTCCCCCGCGGACGTGGCCGAGCAGGTGGACCGCGTCCTGGCCGACCCCCGGGGCTGGACGGCGGACGGCAGCTCCGCGTTCCAGCGGATCTCGTCCGGGGCCGCCGACTTCGTCGTCAAGGTCGCGACCCCGGGCACCGTCGACACGATCTGCGCGACGCAGGGCCTGGACACCGGGGGTGAGTACAACTGCAGCGTGAACCAGAACGTCATGGTCAACCTCAAGCGCTGGGAGCTGGCCACCCAGTACTACGCCGACGACGTACGGTCCTACCGGGCCCTGATCATCAACCACGAGGTCGGCCACTTCCTCCACCACGGCCATGTCACCTGCCCCGGCCCCGGCAAACCCGCCCCGGCGATGATGCAGCAGATCAAGGGCCTGAAGGGCTGTGTCCCCAATGTCTGGCCCTACGACGCCGAGGGGCGCCTCGTTACCGGACCGGCCGTGCCCTGAGCGCCGCGCTCACCGGGTCGCCGTCAGCTTCTCCAGCTGGGCCCTGACGATCGCCTCCGGGATGACGGCCGGGTCCGTCTCGCCGTTCTTCTCGGGGCGGTTGAACTGGTGGAACACGGCCACCGTCGCCCCCTGCCGGACGGCCAGCACCGCGGAGGGGACCCGGATGGCCTCCTCGTCCTCGCTGAGCGCGGCGAGCTGGGTGAGCCGCAGGGACACGGACTCGTCGCCGTAGTGCGGATCGGGCCGCACCTCCACGTCGTCGTAACGGAAGCCCACCGCCACGTCCTTGAAGGTCTCGCACCGCTCGGCGGCGGTGCGGAGCGCGCGGATCACCCGCACGGCGTCCTCTCCGCTGTGCGACGACAGGATCATGGTCGCGCCGGTTGCGCTGTCCTTCTCCGAGGAGATCGTCCGGCCCACACGCGCGACGGCGGTGACCGCGCTGCTGCCGCCCAGCGCCTGGACGACGGGGTCGCATGCGGCGGGTTCGGCCGTACGCCGTGACGCCGACGTGGCGGTCAGCGTCTTGTTGATCTCGTAGCCGTCGAGATCCGTCGCGGTGACCGCCGCCCGCGCGAGCTCCGCCGCGCTCAACGACGTGGCCCCCACGCCGGCCGACTCGCTCGCCCGCGGCCCGGAGTCCCCTTCGGACTCGCATGCGCAGAGCGCCACGCAGGCCATGAACGCGATCAGCGAAACACCGACCCGTGACTGTCCGACCACTGTCGTCCCCACCCGTCCCCCGCCGAAGTACCGGTCAGCAGAGTAGATCGTCAGCCCCTTTCCGGACCGGGCAGTTGACCAAGCCAGTCCCTCGATCCCCAAGGAATTTGCGGAACCCCCGGCCCATGGCCGAAGCTCCCGCCATGAACGTCCGTGTGGAGATCGCCCGTGCGGCAAGTCAGGAACTCGTCGACGCCTTCGGCCGCTTGCTGCCCCAGCTGTCGTCGACGGCGAAGCCCCTCGACCACGAGGCCGTCGCGCGCATGCTGACGCACGACGCGAACACCGTCCTCGTCGCCCGCACCCCGGCCGGGATCGTCGGCACACTGACGCTCGTGACGCTCCCCCTGCCGTCCGGTCTGCGGGCTCGCGTCGAGGACGTCGTCGTGGACACCGCCGCCCGCGGTGGGGGAGTCGCCGGTCTGCTCATCGAGGAGGCCCTGCGCATCGCCCACGAGGCCGGAGCCCGCACGGTCGACCTGACCTCCCGCCCGGACCGTGGCCCGGCGAACCGGCTCTACGAACGGCTCGGCTTCCAGGCCCGGGAGTCCACGGTCTACCGCTTCCCGCTGGACGGCGTGGCCTCCGGTCCGACCCCCCGGGGCAGGTGAAGCGGGGCGCGTGGATCATGGTGGGGTGAGGAACGTGGAACGGGCCGGTGGCCACGGTGGACTGACCGCGTATCAGGCGGAGTTGCGGGACCATATGCTCGCCGCCCCGGTCGTGCCCGCCCCCGCGCCCTGGCGGCCGGTCTTCGAGAGCTGCGCCCCCGTCGGCGGGCTGCTCGGCATCGGGTTCGCCACGCACCCGGAGAACGGCCATGACCTGGTGATGGTGGTCTCCGGTGACGGCCACGGCCTCTTCGACGCCGTCACGGGAGAGAGGATCGCGCGGGACCGCGACCCCGACCCCGAGGAGAGCACCCCCGACACGGCGCCCGACCTGTCGTGCCCCGGGCTCGGGCCGATCGCCGACCGCCGGGTGCACATCGCCGGGCTCTTCGGCGGCGGTCTGCGCACCGGCTCCGGAGACGGCTGGTTCCTGGAGGTCGTGAGCCCCGACTGGCCGCACGACCGGGTTCTGCTCTCCTCCAGCAGCAGCATGCCGCACCGGGAACCGCACGGAGAGGGGTGGTGGCACATCTTCCACTCGTACTACTCCGAGCTGCGAGCCGTCGGCTTCTCCCCCTCCGGCCGCACTCTCGCTGTGGCGACCAGCAGCGACGTGACCCTGTGGACCCGCGCCCCCGCCGACTGAGTCACCGCCCTCGCGGGCCCGCGGCTCAGAAGCCCCTCGTGCCCCGCCGCCCGCAGCAGCGGAACCACCTGACCGCCTTCACTGCTCACTCAGCCCGCGCAAGGAACACACAGCGACACCCTTTAAGGTAAGGCTTGCCTAATCAAGTCCCCCCAGAAGATCGCCGGAGCAAGTCGTGCGCGCAGTGAGAATGAAGGCCGTCCTGGCCACGATCGCCATCGGAGGGCTGCTCGTCGGCTGTTCGTCGACGGACGAGGGCACGAAGAAGGGCGAGGGCTCCCGCAGCAACGTCCTCGGTGCCTCCGAGGGCGCCACCGAAGGCCCCTCCGCCGCCCCCAGCACCCTCGCCGACGGCATGGGCTCCGACCAGGACACCGACGGCGCCTTCCCGCGCACGGTCACCCACTTCAAGGGTGAGACGACCCTGAAGACCGAGCCGGAGAAGATAGCCGTGCTGAGCACCGGCCAGCTCGACGACCTGCTGTCCCTGGGCCTCGTCCCCACCGCGACGACCCGCGCCGACAACGCCGGTCTCGTCCCCGGCTACCTCGCCGACGCCTTCCCCAAGGACAAGGCCGAGCTCGCCGACATGACCGACGCGGGCACCCGCCAGGCCCCCAACCTCGAATCGCTCGCCGCCGCAAAGCCGGACCTGATCCTCGCCAACGACTCCCTCGGCGACCTCTACCCCAAGCTGTCGAAGATCGCGCCCACCGTGATCACCGCCGGCAACGGCATCAACTGGAAGCGCGACCTCCTGCTCGTCGGCGCGGCCGTCGGCAAGGGGCAGCAGGCCCGGGAACTGCTCGATGACATCGTTGCCGACGCCAAGGAGAAGGGCCCGGCGCTCGACACCGACCCCACCGTCTCCATGGTCCGCTTCACCCCCGACCGCACCCGGATGTTCGGCGTCTCCTCCTTCACCGGCTCCATCGCCGTGGACATGGGCCTGGAGCGCCCCGAGTCCCAGCGGTTCAACGCCATCTCGGAGGACATCGGGCCGGAGAGCGTCGACACCGCCGACGGGGACTGGATCTTCTACTCCGTACAGGGCGACGCATCGAAGACCGACGCCGCGAGCGTCCTCGCCGGACCGCTGTGGAAGTCCATGAAGGCCGTCGAGGCCGGGCACGCGGTGAAGGTCGACGACGACCCCTGGTACCTGAACGCCGGTCCCACCGCCGCGCGTCTGGTCGTACGACAGCTCGCCGAGCACATCGGAAAGTGACCGCACGTCTCGCCTGGCCGGCGGCCGTCCTCGCGGTGGCCGCCGCAGCGCTGCTCAGCCTGGCCGTCGGCACCCGTCCCGTCCCGCCCTCGGCCGTCCTCGACGCGCTGCTGCACGGCGGTGGTTCGGCGGACGCGCTCGTCGTACGGTCCCTGCGCCTGCCCCGCACCGAGGTCGGGCTCACCGCCGGGGCCGCGCTCGGGCTCGCGGGCGCCGCGCTCCAGGGCGTCACCCGCAACCCGCTCGCCGACCCGGGCATCCTCGGGCTCAGCCAGGGCGCGGCGGCGGGCGTCGTGCTGGCCATCGCCCTCGGCCTCGCGAACGGCTTCACCGGCTACGTCTGGTACGCCTTCGCCGGGGCCGTCGCCGCCGCGTGTCTGGTGTACGCCATCGCCACACGCGGCCGGGGCGGGGCCTCGCCGGTGAAGCTGGCGCTGGCGGGGACGGCGTTCTCGGCGATGACGGCCGGCGGCACGACGGTGGTCCTGACGTCGAGTTCGGCGACGCTCGACCAGTTCCGGTTCTGGCAGGTCGGCGCGCTCAGCGGCCGGGACGCCGGGACGGTCGTACGGATGCTGCCGTTCCTGTGTGCCGGGGCCGTGCTGGTGCTGGCCTGTGCGCGGGGCCTGGACGCGCTGGCGCTCGGCGACGAGACGGCTCGGGCGCTGGGGCACCGGGTGCATCTCGTACGGGGTTCCGCGGCGCTCGGCGCGACACTGCTGACCGCCGCCGCGGTGGCCGCGGCCGGACCCATCGCGTTCGTGGGGCTCGCGGTGCCCCATCTGGCCCGGCGGCTGGTGCGCGGCGGGCATCGGGCGGTGCTGCCGCTGTCGGCGCTGCTGGGGGCCGCGTTGCTGCTCGGCGCCGATGTGGCGGGCCGGGTGGTACGGGCTCCGGCGGAGGTGCCGGCGGGGGTCATGACCGCGCTGGTCGGCGTGCCCGTGCTGGTGGTTCTCGTACGGCGCAGAGGTGCGGCCCAGTGAAGGCACGCACCGTCCTGCGACCGACCCCCACCGTCTCGCTCCTCCTCCACCGGCGGTCCGCCGTCGTGGCCCTCGGCCTCCTCGCCCTCCTGACCGCCGTCATGCTGGCCTCCGCCTGCCTCGGCCAGACGTACGTCTCCCCCGCCGAGGTCTGGCACACCCTGCGCACCGGCACCGGCCCCGACCAGCTCGTCGTCGGGGAGCTCCGCGTCCCCCGGATCGTGCTCGGAGCCCTCGTCGGTGCCGCCCTCGGGCTGTCCGGGGCCCTCGTACAGACCGTCACCCGGAATCCGCTCGCCAGCCCGGACGTCATCGGCGTAGGGCACGGCGCCGCGGCCGCCACCGTGCTCGCGCTGACCACCGGGGTCATCAGCTCCCCCGGCGCCCTGCCCCTCGTCTCCGTCGCCGGCGGGCTCGCGGCCGCCGCGCTCGTCTACGTCCTCGCCTGGCGGCACGGAATGCAGCCGAGCCGGTTCGTGCTCACCGGGGTCGGGATCGGGGTCGCGCTCTCCGCCGTCGTACAGCTGTACCTCACGGACAGCGAGCTGGAGGCCGCCGAGCAGATCAAGCTGTGGCTGACCGGGAGCCTCAACGGCCGGGGGTACGAGCAGGCGGGCCCGCTGGCCGCCGTACTGCTGCTCTCGCTGCCCGCGCTCGGGTGGGCGGGCCGGGCGTCGCTGCCGCTCGGGCTGGACCCCGACACGGCGTCCGCGCTGGGGGTACGGGTGGACCGGGCACGGCTCGGGCTCACCGTCCTCGGGGTCGTGCTCGCCGCGACGGCGACCGGGGCGGCCGGGCCCATCGGCTTCGTCGCCCTCACCGCACCCCAGCTGGCCCGCCGCCTCACCCGCACACCTCAACTCCCGCTGCTCAACGCCGCGCTGACGGGCGCCGTGATCCTCGTCGCCGCCGATCTCGCGGCCCGCACCCTCGTACCCCCGCTGGAGATCCCGGTGGGCGCGCTCACCGCGCTGGTCGGCGGGCCGTATCTGCTGTGGCTGCTGGGGAAGCGGTGAGGGCCCCGGAGCAGTGCGGCTCCGGGGCCCTCGGTCAGGGGGGTGGCGTCAGATGGTCGCCGTGTCGATCACGAAGCGGTACCTGACGTCGCTCGCCAGCACCCGCTCGTACGCCTCGTTGATCTCGTCGGCGCGGATCAGCTCGATCTCGGCGCCGAAGCCGTGCTCGGCGCAGAAGTCCAGCATCTCCTGGGTCTCGGCGATGCCGCCGATCATGGAGCCGGCGAGGGTCTTGCGGCCGCCGATCACGGAGAAGAGGTTGAGGGAGATCGGCTCCTCGGGGGCGCCGACGTTCACCAGGGCGCCGTCCCGCTTGAGCAGGGAGAGGTACGCGCTGAAGTCGAGCGGGGCCGAGACCGTGGAGACGATCAGGTCGAAGGTGCCGGCCAGCTCCTCGAAGGTCTTCGGGTCGCTGGTGGCGTAGTAGTGGTCGGCGCCCAGCTTGAGGCCGTCCTCCTGCTTGCGCAGCGACTGGGAGAGGACCGTGACCTCGGCGCCGAGCGCGTGGGCGATCTTGACGCCCATGTGGCCGAGGCCGCCCAGGCCGACGATCGCGACCTTCTTGCCGGGACCGGCGTTCCAGTGCTTGAGCGGGGAGTACAGGGTGATGCCGGCGCACAGCAGCGGCGCGGCCTCGTCGAGGGCGATGCCCTCGGGGATGCGGACGACGAAGTTCTCGTCGACGACGACCTTCTCGGAGTAGCCGCCGTAGGTGGGCTCGCCGTCCTTGCCGACCGCGTTGTAGGTGCCGACGTTGCCGCCGGTGCAGTACTGCTCCTCACCGGCCTTGCAGCTCTCGCACTCCCGGCAGGAGTCGACGAGACAGCCGACGCCCACCCGGTCGCCGACGGCGAACTTGGTGACGCCGGGTCCCACCTCGGACACGACGCCGGCGATCTCATGGCCGGGGACCATCGGGAAGATGGCCTCGCCCCAGCCCTCACGGGCCTGGTGGATGTCGGAGTGGCAGATGCCGGCGAACTTGATGTCGATCAGGACGTCGAACTCGCGGACCGCGCGCCGTTCGATGGTGGTCCGCTCCAGCGGAGCCTTCGCGGCGGGGGCGGCGTACGCAGCAACGGTGGTCATGCCGGGGTTCTCCTAGCGTGGTGTCGCACCCGGCCGCCTTCTGACCGGGTACGCGACCAGCCTGCCCCAGCGGAGGATGTCCACCCAGATCCCCGCTCTGCCTACGTCCACCGTTCCTACTACTGGCGGGGTCAGGATGGTGAGCGTACGACCGTGAATACTTGAGGCATGGACGAACGCCCCGAACCCGTACAGGAGCCATCCGGCGCGCTGGACCGGCGTGCCGAGCTGAGCGAGTTCCTGCGCACCCGGCGGGCCCGGCTGAAGCCGGAGGACGTCGGTCTGCCGGACTTCGGACGGCACCGGCGGGTGCCGGGGCTGCGGCGCGAGGAGCTGGCGCAGCTGGCCGGGGTGTCGGTGGCGTACTACACGCGTCTGGAGCAGGGCAACGGACGGAACGTGTCGGGGGAGGTCCTGGACGCGATCTCCCGGGCCCTGCGGCTGACCGACGCCGAGCACGCCCACCTCACCCACCTCGCGAAGCCGAAGCAGCACAAGAAGAAGCAGGCCGGGCGGACCCAGCAGGTGCGCGGAACGCTGCTGCAGCTGCTCGACTCGATCGACGGGGTCCCCGCCTACATCTCGGGCCGGCGCTCCGACATCCTCGCCTGGAACCGGATGGCCGCGGCGGTCTTCGGCGACTGGTCCGAGCTGCCGCCGCAGGACCGCAACTGGGCCCGGATGGTGTTCCTGCGGCCCGAGTACCGCGATCTGTTCGTGGAGTGGGAGTCGAAGGCGACCGATGTCGTCAGCTATCTGCGCATGGACGCCGGCTGCCACCCCGACGACCCGCGCCTGTCCGCCCTGGTGGGTGAACTCTCGGTCAAGAGCGAGGAGTTCAGACGTCTGTGGGCCACTCATGACGTCAAGGAGAAGGGCTACGGCGTCAAGCACTTCCGCCACCCGCTGGTGGGCGACCTCTCCCTCTCCTTCGAGTCCTTCCGTCTCTCCGACGACAGCGAACAGATGCTGATCACCTACCACGCCGAACCCGGCTCGCCCTCGGCGGAGGCCCTGCGCCTGCTGGCCAGCTGGGGCACGGACGCGACCCGGGCGGGCAAGGACTCGACGGCGCCGCAGAGCTGACCGGGTGCCTCGGAGTGCCGCCCGTGCATGCGCGGACCCTGCGTCACCCCTGGTAGGGCGGCGCCACCCCCCACCCCCACTTCGGCACCGGCTGCTCCGCCGGGGGCTTGGCGTCCGGGCCGGAGAAGTACACCGCGAGCCGGGTGCCCCACTCGACGTAGGCGAGGAAGGCCGAGCGGAACTCCGCGTCGGTCGGCAGGCCGGCCTCGTCGGCGGCGTCCTGGATGAGGTTGACCCAGCGGCGGCGCTGGGGCTCGGTGATGCCCCGGCCCAGGTGCTTGGCGACCATGTGGCCGTGGCCGCCCTGGGAGTCGGAGTACCCGGGCGGGCCGCCGAAGACCTCCACGAGCCAGAGGGACACATGCTCGGCGTGCTCGGGGGCCAGGCCGTCGAACACCGGGGCCAGCAGGTCGTCCTTGAGGACCTTGCCGTAGAAGACCGATGTCAGCCGGGCGAAGGCCTCCTCGCCGCCCGCCCACTCGTACAGCGTGGGCACGGCCGAGCCCGCGCCGCGTACCGTCGTCGGTTTGTAGTGCCGCATCTCCTCGATGTCGGCGATGTACGGCCGGATCTCGGCGAGGAAGTCGGGGAAGAGCTCCGACTTGCGGAAGCCCTCCAGGTGGTCCTCCGTCGAGGTCCAGGTGATGCGCAGGACGAAGTGGGTGAAGTCCTCCTCGCAGCGCGCCAGTTCGTAGTCCACGCACTGCGGCGCCGCCGCCAGCTGGGCCGCGGCGCGGGTGTAGGCGGCCAGGAACTCCGCCGAACTGTCTTCCGGGATGTGGTACCGGACGTATTCCACGGTGTGGGCGGTCATGGCCCCACACAAACACGGAAGCCCCACCGGAGGCTGCTCCTCCGGTGGGGCTTTCGCTCATGGCCTACTGCGGCGGACTACTTGCCGTAGTACGCGTTGTAGATCGAGATCGTCGACTTGTTGCCCTTCTTGTCGGCGATCTTGGCGTGGAAGGAGATGCCCTTGCCCTTCTCCGGGTTCTTCACGGTGATCTTGCCGCCCGAGACGGTGACCTTCTTCCAGGTCTTGCCGTAGTCGTAGGACACGTACACCGACAGCGACTTCAGGTTGGCACCCTTGGCCGCGCCCTCGACGACGACCGGGATCTTCACCGTCTCGCCGGCCTTGACGCGGCTGTCGAGCCCCGTCTTGGCGTTGAAGCGAGCCGTGGAGACCGGCAGCGAGACCAGGTCCGCGGAGGACTTCTTCGAGCGGAACGTGAAGCTCGCGTCGATCCGCGTCGAAGCCGCCGCCACCTTGACGCTCCGCTTCACGGACGTCGTCAGCTTGTACTCGGCGTCGGCGGCGGGAACCTTGAAGGCCTCCTCGCCGAAGAACGGGTCCTTGTTGGAGCCGACCTTGGTGCCGTTGCGGTACAGCTCCGTCTTCACCGAGGAGAAGACGGACGAGCCCGCGTGGGTGGCACCGTCCGCGAACAGCGGCAGGTAGCCGTAGAGGTTGTTGCCCTCACGGAACACGCCGTAGTCCTTGTTCAGGTGCGGACCGAAGACCGCGGTGTTGAAGGTCTTCGTGTACTTCTGGCCCGCCTTGAAGGTCTGCGGGTCGCCCAGCGTGTAGTAGGCCTCCGTGATCGGGAAGCCGTCCGCGTCCTTGCCGTTGTACTGCTCGAAGTCCAGCGTCCACTGGATCTTGTCGGACGTCGAGAAGTACACCGTGCGGGTGCCCGGCAGCGTCTGCTCCACGGGGGAGCCGATGACGATGTCCGTGGGGAAGAAGCCCCAGGCGGTGAGCCCACCGGTCTTGCCGGCCGCGGCCGCGCCGAGGTTGTTCTTCACCGTGGCGAGCTCGGACGCCTTGAAGTGGCGGACCTTGTCGCCCTGGATCTTCTTCACCTGGGCGGTGGTGGCCACGTCGTACTCGGCGTCGTCACCCTTGGTCCACTGACCGCTCCAGGTCTGGCTCAGACCCGTCGCGACCTGCCCGCCGAGGTGCGCCATCCGCAGGTCGGCGAAGGACGAGAGCCCCACACCGATGCCGATGCCCGCCGGCTCGTACAGGTAGCTGATCATGCCGAAGAGCTGCTTGGCCCCGGCGTCCGGCACCGTGATGTCGGCCGACTTGGTGGTACGGGCGTCGATCGTCACCGCGGTGTTCTTGGTGACGCTCAGCTTCGGCTGGACCACCCAGTCCAGGCCGCCCTCCAGGTTCACCCAGTCCTTGGCGATCCAGGCGTCCAGCAGGTACGTGCCCTTGGGCAGGCGCATCTTGGTGGTGCCGGACTCGTCGATCGTCACCTGGTAGCCGCGGTCCGCGGCCAGACCGGTGTAGCCGAGCAGGACGGTGTTGTAGTCCTTGGTCGGCTGGCCGTCCTTGCCGATGTGCTTGACGGTGAGGTCGTACGACTCCACCTCACGCTCCACCGCGGCGGCCGTACGGACCGTCTGGCCGCCGCCCGTCGCGGTCACGTACGCGGAGTACGCGCCGTCGAGGGTGCCGCCCAGCTTGGTGTTGACGGTGAAGTCGACGGCGGCCGTGCCGCCCGCCGGGACCGTCACCTTCGTCTTGGCGAGCTTGAAGAAGCCCGCCGGGGCCGCCGCGCCCTTGGGATTGGTGGCCTTCGACGACAGCGTCAGCGTGACGTCCTTGTCACCGAGGTTGCGGTACGTCAGCTTCTTGGCGACCGGCTTGTCGTCGGTGTGCGGCCACAGCTGCGTACCGAAGCTCACCGACACCGGGTCGGCGATCACGGTCTGCTTGATGGCCTTGTCGACCTGGATCCGGCCCGAACCCTGCTCGAACGGGTTGTACTTGCCGCCCTTGGTGGAGGCGGTCAGCGCACCCTTGAGTTCGGCGTACGTCCAGTCCGGGTGCTCCTGCTTCAGGATCGCCGCGGCACCCGCGACATGCGGGGTCGCCATCGACGTACCGGAGATGGTCAGGTAGCCGGCCGGCTTCTCGCCGACCTCCTGCTCGATGACGCTGCCCTTGGCCGAGGCGGCCGTGATGTCCACGCCCGGCGCGGTCACGTCCGGCTTGATGGCCCCGTCGCCGACCCGCGGGCCGGTCGAGGACCAGGGGGCCAGGACATCCTTGTCGTCGACGGCGCCGACGGTGAGCGCGGCGTCCGCGCTGCCCGGCGAGCCGACCGTCTGCGGACCGGAGTTGCCCGCCGCGATGGCGAAGAGCGTGCCCTTCTCGGCGGAGAACTTGTTGACCGCCGCCTCCAGCGGGTCGATCTCCGGGGTGTCCATGCCGCCGAGGCTGAGGTTGACGACGTCGGCGCCCTGCGCGACCGCCCACTCCATGCCGGCGAGGATTCCGGAGTCGTCGCCCGAGCCGGTGTCGTCGAGGACCTTGCCGTTGAGGATCTTGGCGCCGGGCGCCACACCCTTGTACTTGCCGCCCGACTTGGCGCCGGTGCCCGCCGCGATGGACGCGACGTGCGTGCCGTGGCCGAAGTGGTCGGTGGCGTCGGCGGCCGGGGTGAAGTTCTTGGCGTCGATCACCTGGTCCTTGAGGTCCGGGTGAGTGGCGTCGACACCGGTGTCCAGGACGGCGATCTTGACGCCCTTGCCGTCGTAACCGGCGGCCCACGCCTTCGGGGCGCCGATCTGCGGCACGGACTTGTCGAGGCTGGCCTTGCGGACGCCGTCGAGCCAGACGTGCGCGATGCCGGAGGCCGTCTTGTCGCCGTTGGTGACCGCGTCCCACAGCTCGGGCGCGTCGGCGGTCGGGGTCTGCACCGCGTCCGCGTTCAGCGACTTCAGGGCCACGCGGAGGGTGCCCGCGTCCCGGACGTCGTCCTTCGCCGCGGTCGCGGCGCCCTTGTAGCCGACGATCACCTTCAGGCCCTTGGCCTGCGACTTGCGGGTCGTGGACTTGTTGAGCTCGGTGATGTCGAAGAGCCGCTGGTCCAGCTTGCCGGCGGCGACCAGCCGGGCCGCGTCGGCGGGTATCACCAGGGTGTGCCCGTCCGCCTTGCGGACCTGGAACGGTATGCGCTCCCGCCCCTTGGCCCGCTCGACGCTGACGACCTGTCCCTTGGCGTCGACGGCGACCCGGTCACCCGTGATCAGGGTGATGCGATGGTGTGCCTTGAGTGAGGAGGAGGCTGCCGGTGAGGCTGCCGCCCGCTGCTCCGGCTTCGCCGCCGCGGGGCTGGTCATGCCCGCCGCGAGGGCGACCGCTGCTCCCGTTGCCACGGTGGCAGCACAAACTCTTTTCACTTGTCTGCGCAAGTTTCCCCCTTGCTGAAGGACCGGGCGAATTCCCCGTTCACCCGGCCGGGGGTGGTCCCGTACGCATGCGCGTGCACCCCCCGGAATACGCAGTATGCCGGGGGGTGATCAGGCACCTCAATAGACAGGAACCCCACAGGGGGGCACTGTTACGCGTTGCTCATAATCAAGCGCCCGCGTTCTCCTTCACCGTGATCTTGCCCTTGCGGATGGTCGCGATCCTCGGGGCCTTCTTCGCGATGGACGAATCGTGCGTGACCATGATGAAAGTGAGCCCCAGCTCCTTCCACATGCGTTCGAGTACGTCCATGATCTCGTCGCGCATCGACTCGTCGAGGTTGCCGGTGGGTTCGTCGGCGAGCAGCACCTTGGGGTTCTTGACGAGGGCGCGGGCGATCGCGACGCGCTGCTGCTGTCCTCCGGACATCTCGCTGGGCAGGTGTCCGAGGCGTTCTCCGAGGCCTACGGACTTCAGTGCCTCGGCGGCCCGTTCGCGGCGTTCCTTCACCTTGGTGCCGAGGGGGACGAGGGCGGTCTCCACGTTCTCCTGTGCGGTGAGCGTGGGGATCAGGTTGAAGGACTGGAAGACGAAGCCGATGTTCTCGCTGCGGACCCTGGTGAGTTTCGCCTCGGAGAGCTTGGCCAGGTCGGTGCCGTCGAGGACGACCTCGCCCCCGGTGGGGCGGTCGAGGCCGCCGAGCATTTGCAGGAGGGTGGATTTGCCGCCGCCGGTGGGGCCCTGGATGACGAGGCGGTCGCCGTCGGCGATGGTGAGGTCGATGCCGGCGAGGGCGTCCACGGTGTCCTTGCCGCGGGTGTAGCGCTTGGTGACGCTTTTGAGTTCGTACATTTCGGGTGGCTCCTGGGTGGGGTTCGGGGTGGTGCGTGTCGGTTGTCGGCTGCGGGTGCGTCGTGGCTGGTCGCGCAGTTCCCCGCGCCCCTGGGTGGGTCAAGTCCCGCCAGACCCAGCAGAACCCCGCGCTACTCGACTCGCCTCAGCGCGTCCGCCGGGCGCAGCCTCGACGCACGCCAACCACCGAAGGCACCCGCGATCAGGCCGCCCGCCACAGCCAGCCCCACCGCGATGGCCACCGTCGTCACGCTCACCGGGGCCGTCAGGGCGACCTCCAGCGTCCGGGACGCGGTCTGCCGGCCGGGACCGCCGCCGAAGCCGCCGCCACCGCCGGGGCCGCCGCCCGTGCCGCCACCGCCGCCGCCCAACTGGGCCTGCAGAGTGGGGCTGATGGCGGTCACGACATACGCGCCCGCCAGGCCCAGCGCGATACCCAGCGCGCCGCCGAGCAGCCCGTTGACCATCGCCTCGCCGACGACCTGCCGGGTCACCCGGCCCGAGCGCCAGCCCAGCGCCTTGAGCGTGCCGAACTCGCGGACCCGGCGGGAGACCGCCGAGGAGGTCAGCAGACCGGCGACCAGGAACGCGGCGACGAGGACGGCGATGGACAGCCACTTGCCGACGCTGGTGGCGAGGTCGGAGGCGGTGGACAGGGAGCCGGAGACGGTGTCGGCGAGGTCGGCGGAGGTCGTCACGGTCGTACCCGAGATGTTCTTCTGGATGGTCGACTTGACGGCGTCGATCTGCTGGGAGTCGGTCGCCTTGACGTAGATCGTGGTGACCTTGTTCTTCTGGTCGCTGATCGTCTGCGCCTGCTTGAGCGGGATGTACAGGTTGGCCGCCGCGTCACCGCTGTCCGCGGTCGCGATGCCGATCACCTTGAACTTCACCTTCTTGACGGTGACCGTGGAGCCGACCTTGAGCTCCTTCTCCTTGGCGTACGCCGAGTCGACGACGGCGACCTCGGCGTTGGTCTCCGTCGATTTGAAGGTACGACCGCTGGTGATCTTGGAGGAGGTCAGCGGGCCGGCGCCGGACCGGGTGACGTCGGTGCCGTAGACGGAGTAGTTGTTGACGTCGAAGTCGGCGCCGCCGCCCCGTACTTCGCCCTGCGGCTGGCCGGTGCCGCCGCCGTTCCCACCGGGACCGCCCTGCTGCTGACCGCCGTTGTCGTTCTGCTGGAACTGACCGCGGGTGAACTGGCCGTCGACCTTGATGACCTGGAGGCTCAGACCGCCGACCGCGTCCGAGACGCCGTTCTGCGAGCCGACCTCGGTGACGGTGGAGGCGGCCAGCGTCTGGAAGCCCTGGGGCATGACGATGTCGCTGCTCTGCTCCTCGTCGGAGTCGCTGTCCTGCGCGTCGAACTCGAAGCGCGGGCGCTGTTGGGCATTGTCGCCCGACTGTGCCGGGGCGGCCTTGGTGACCGTCATGTCGGTGCCGAGGCCGTAGAGCGACTCCAGGACCTTGTCCTGGGCCTTCCCCATGCCGGAGGACACGGAGTTGACCACGATGACCAGCGCGATACCGAGCGCGAGCCCGGAGGCGACGACGAGGGCCGCCTTTCTGCGGCGGCGCAGTTCGCGCCTCAGGTAGGTGAAGAACATGCGCCGAAAAGTAGGTACGGCGCGTGATGACTGGATAAGGCTCAAATAAGAGAAGGATGAGAAGGCTGTGGTGGGCCCCGGAAACACCGATGCCGCCCCTGGGGGCGGCATCGGGAAACTGTGAGCGGACGCTGGGTCAGACGGCCGAGCCGGCCTTCCAGTCGGCCCAGCTGAGGTTCCAGCCGTTGAGGCCGTTGTCCGGGGCGACCGTCTTGTCGCCGGTGTTCTGGACGATCACGACGTCACCGATGATCGAGCTGTTGTAGAACCAGTAGCCCGCGGTGCCCTTGTCGTCGGCGCCCTTGGTGTCCGAGAGGCCGACACAGCCGTGGCTGGTGTTCACGCTGCCGAAGATGGACTTGGCGGCCCAGTAGTTGCCGTGCACGAAGGTGCCGGAGTTGGTGAGACGGATGGCGTGCGGCACGTCCTTGATGTCGTACTCGCCCTTGCCGTCGTCGTCGGTGAAGCCCACGGTCGCGCCGTTCATGCGCGTCTCCTTGAACTTCTCCGACATCACCATGATGCCTTCGTACGTCTTGTTCTCCGGGGAGCCGGCCGAGATCGGGATCGTCTTGACCGTCTTGCCGTCCTGCGTGACCTTCATCTGCTTGGTCTTCGCGTCGACGTACGTGATCTGGTTGCGGCCGATCTTGAAGGTGACCGTCTTCTGCTGGACGCCGTAGACACCGTCCGCGCCCTCGACGCCGTCGAGCGCGAGCTTCAGCGTGACGGTGGAGTTCTCGGTCCAGTAGTCGTCGGGGCGGAAGTCGATGCGGTTGGCGTTGAACCAGTGCCCGACGACCTCCTGGCCGCTGGACGAGGAGACGGTGATGCCCTTCTGGACGGCCGCCTTGTTGGTGATCGCCTTGTCGAAGTTGATCGACACCGGCATGCCCACGCCGACGGTGGAACCGTCCTCCGGCGTGAAGTTGCCTATGAAGCTGTTGGTCGGGGAGACCGTGGTGAACGAGGCGTTCTCGTGGGCCACGCGGCCCTCGGCGTCCTTGGCCTCCGCGGCGAGCTTGTAGGTGGTCGAGCGCTCCAGCTGGGCGCTCGGCTTCCAGCTGGTCTTGTCGGCGGACAGGGCGCCCGCGACCTCGGTGCCGTCGGCGGTCGTCATGGAGACGTCCGTGAGCGTGCCCTTGCTCACGGTGACGGCGGCGGAGTTGTTGATGGAGGCGTTGTCCGAGCCGTCCTTGGGCGTGATCTTGATGTCGGCCTCGGACGTCTTCTTGGCCGCCGCCTCGTCGGCCTTCGCCTGCGAGGTGTCGCTGCTGCTGCCAGAGGCATCGTCGTCGCCGCCACTGGAACAGGCAGACAGCACGAGCACACCGCCGAGCAGTGCGGACGCGACCGTCAGGCCCCTGCGCCGCTTACTGACCGTCATCACACGCTTCTCCATCGTTGCCGAATCCCCAAAACCCCGAGAGTCCCCGTTAATCAATCTTCAACGCTACGGCCGGTTCGTCCCGTTCCACATTCCTCGAAGGTGTGGGGCACACCACGTCCGCCGTGACGGGTGGTGCAGATCTCGGTCCGTGCGCCCCCTGAGACGACGAAACCCCGGGCGGCGGTTGCCGTCCGGGGTCACGATTTCCCCAAGACCGCTCAGCCGGCCGCCACGGCCGCTTCTTCGTCGTCTTCCTCGGCCACATCATCGTCGTCGAGGTCCCACTCCGGCGAATCCGGGTCGTAGTCGATCCGCTCGCTCGACCAGGAGGCCTGCACGAGTTCGACCCCGGGGACCTCGCTGACCAGGTCGAACGGATCGACGAGATAGGCGAGGGCCTCCGCGGTGTCTTCCGTCACAGCGCTCTCGGCGTGGGCCTGCTCGTCGGCCGGCAGCTCGGAATCGTCGGCGATCCGCTCCAGCGCGGACCTCGTCACGGACTCCTCGTCGTCGATCTCGACGACGAGCTCCACACGAAGGCGGACAAAACGTGATGTCTCTGAAGTGCTCATGCCCCGGAGAGTACGGCCCTTCGCCCCCGCGACTTTCCCGTGACCCGCGATTTCACCTGGTCTCCTGCGAGGAGAGTCCAGCGTTCAACGCCTGGGCGGCATCACATCTTGCAACAGCGGCGAACATGTGCGGGAGGGGTGAGGGCGTGGCGGCAGCGGCGAGGACCGACGTAGTCGGGCATGCCCGGTACACGTTCCGGCTGCGCGTGTCGTCCACTGCCCGCACCGCGCTGGCGGCGGAGTGGGACCGGTGCCGGTGGGTGTGGAACGAGTGCGTGGCCAAATCCAAGGCCGTGCACTTGCTCAACAAGGCCATCGAGGACAACCGGACGTGCGGCCCGGCACAGCTCGACAAGATGCTGACCGAGGCACGTAACGCGACTCCGTGGCTGCGTGCGGGCAGTTCGGTGCCGCAGCAGCAGATCATCCGGGACTTCGGCAGGTCCCGGGCCAAGGCGCAAAAGGACATCAAGGACCGGCTGCCCATGGCGCGCCGGGCCGGGATGCCCTGCTGGAAGGAGAAGCGCAAGGCACTGCCCACCCTCAACTACACGCGGCGCGGCTTCCAGCTCAAGGGCGGCACTCTGCACCTGGCGGGCGGGATCACGCTGACCGTTGTGTGGTCGCGGGAACTGCCTGCCGACCCGTCCAGCGTCCGCGTCTACCAGGACACCATCGGCCACTGGTACGCCAGTTTCGTCATTCCCGCCGCCGTCGAGCCATTGCCGGAGACCGGCGCGGTGATCGGCATCGACTGGGGCGTGACGGAGACCGCCACCACCACATCCGACAGCCATGACCTTCCGCACGCCGAGCACGGCAGGAAGGCAGAGAAGAAGCTGACCCGGTACGACCGGATGATGGCCCGCCGCAAGCCGAAGAAGGGGCAAGCGGCCTCCAAGGGCTATCGGGACGCGAAGCGACTGCGCGCCAAGGCGCTCCGGAAGATCGCGCACCAGCGCCAGGACACCGGCCGCAAGTGGGCCAAAGCCGTTGTCCGCGACCACGATCACATTGCGGTTGAGGACTTCAAGCCAAAGTTCCTGGCGAAGACCACCATGGCCCGCAAGGCCGCCGACGCCGCCATCGGCGCCACCAAACAGTCCCTGATTGCGATGGGTCGCAAGCACGGACGCAATGTGCACCTGGTACATCCCGCGCACACCACGATGGACTGCGGACACTGCGGGGCGAGAGCCAAGCACGCACTGCCGCTGGGGATGCGCACCTACACCTGCACCGCCTGCGGAGCCGAGAGCCCACGGGACAAGAACTCCGCACGCGTCATGCTCCACCGGGCTGGTCTCGACCCGGCTGGTGCCGAGGGCGTAAGACCACGCGGGTCACTACCCCGCGTGGCCGCCTGAGCCAGGGATCCCCTCACTTTGCAGGGAGGGGAGGATTCAATAACATCGCCTCACACGGCCAATTCGCCAGCGCCACAAGGGGATCGATATTCCGTGTCATCCGCTCGCCGTCCGTTGCTGACCGCCACCGCCGCGGGCACCCTCCTGGGCGCCCTGTGGTTCGTCCCCTCCGCCAACGCGTCCCAGGACGAACCGGCGAGAGCGCAGGTCACGCAGCAGGCCAGGGCCACGACCGCCGAGTCCGCCCAGACCCAGGACACGCAGGACGGCGCTCAGCTCGCCGACACCGGAAGCTTCGACACCACGCCGTACGTCGTCGGCGGCACGGCCTTCCTCGGACTGGGCGCCGGCTTCGTCGTCTATTCGGTGCGCCGGGAACGTCTCGGGTTTTGAATCGACTTGACGCGCGTTTGACCAAAACCTCATAGTCCGCTCATGAAGAGATCATCGGGGGCGCGCATAGGCGCCACGCTCGCCGTGAGCGCGTTGTCGCTCGCCCTCATCACGGGCTGTTCCGACGAGGGTTCGGACGACACCAAGGGTTCGTCGGAGTCCTCCTCGTCGGCCCCGGCCGCGAAGACGTACACCGTGGCCGAACTGCAGAAGCTGATCCTCGCCCAGGGCGAGGTGGACGGTTACAAGGTCGCCAAGACCGTCGGGGCTCCGGAGACCAAGGACGAGGTCACCACCTCCGACGAGAAGTGCCGGCCGCTCGCCCTCGCCATGTCGGCGCAGGCGCCGGGCGACGCGAAGGCGGAGACCACGGTCACCGTCACCCAGGAGAAGGCTCCCACCGACACGGCCTCCAAGTCCCTGGAGGACCTGGAGGAGGGCGAGTTCGAGGACTCCCTCACCGACGCGATGAACGTCAGTGTCACGCTCGTCGGCCTCTCCTCCTACGAGGGCGACGCGGCGCAGGAGACCTTCAAGTCGGTCTCGGACGCCGTCGAGGGCTGCTCCGGCGGCTTCACGGTCACCGCGGACGGCGAGAAGCAGAAGCTCACGAAGGTCACCGCGGAGAAGGGCTCGGGCACCGGCGACGAGTCGATCGCCTTCGCCTCCGAGGGCGAGATGGACGAGGAGATGGGCGCGGGCACCGTGCACGCCGAGGTCGTCCGGCACGGCAACACCCTGGCCACGTACTACACGATCAACATCGGCGCGCTGATGACCCAGAAGCCCTACACGGTCGACGGCACCGTCGTCACCGCGCAGGCGAAGAAGATCAAGTAAGCACCCGAAGGGGCCCTGTCGCACGACAGGGCCCCTTCTCGTGCCTCCGCTACCGCAGCGGCCCGGTCACCGTCTCCGCCGCCGCGACCAGCTGCCCGCTGCGCACGAACGCGTCCGCCGCGGCCAGGTCGGGCGCGAGGAACCGGTCGGGGCCCGGACCCTGGACACCCGCCTTCCGTACGGCCTCGATGACCGCCTGCGAGGCCGGCGCCGGGGACAGCCCCTCGCGCAGCTCCACCGCGCGCGTGGCGGCGTACAGCTCGACGGCGACGACCCGGGTGAGGTTGTCGACGGCGGTGCGCAGCTTGCGCGCCGCCGACCAGCCCATCGACACGTGGTCCTCCTGCATCGCGGAGGACGGGATCGAGTCCGCCGACGCCGGTACGGCCAGCCGCTTCATCTCGCTCACCAGCGCGGCCTGCGTGTACTGGGCGATCATCAGCCCCGAGTCGACGCCCGCGTCGTCCGCGAGGAACGGCGGCAGACCGTGGCTGCGGTTCTTGTCGAGCAACCGGTCGGTACGCCGCTCCGCGATGGAGGCGAGGTCGGCGGCGGCGATGGCCAGGAAGTCCAGGACGTAGGCGACGGGGGCGCCATGGAAGTTGCCGTTGGACTCGACGCGCCCGTCGGGCAGGACGACGGGGTTGTCGACGGCGGCGGCCAGCTCACGCTCGGCGACCAGCCGCGCATGCGCCATCGTGTCCCGCCCGGCGCCCGCGACCTGCGGGGCGCAGCGCACCGAGTAGGCGTCCTGGACGCGCGGCGCGTCGTCCTGGTGGTGCCCGGTGAGCTGCGAACCCTTCAGCACGGCCAGCATGTTGGCGGCGCTGGCGCCCTGGCCCGGGTGCGGGCGGATGGCGTGCAGTTCGGGGGCGAGGACCTTGTCGGTGCCGAGGAGGCCCTCCATCGACAGGGCGGCGGTGATGTCGGCCGACTTGTAGAGCATGTGGAGGTCGGCGAGGGCCATGACCAGCATGCCGAGCATGCCGTCGGTGCCGTTGAGCAGGGCGAGGCCCTCCTTCTCGCGCAGCTCGACGGGGGCGATGCCGTGCTCGGCGAGCAGTTCACCGGCGGGCCGTACGACACCGTCGGGCCCCTCGGCGTCGCCCTCGCCCATGAGCGTCAGCGCGCAGTGGGAGAGCGGGGCGAGGTCGCCGGAGCAGCCGAGGGAGCCGTACTCGTGCACGACGGGGGTGATCCCGGCGTTCAGGACGTCGGCCATGGTCTGCGCGACCTCGGGGCGGACACCGGTGTGCCCCGAGCAGACGGTCTTCAGCCGCAGGAACATCAGCGCCCGTACGACCTCCCGCTCCACGCGCGGTCCCATGCCGGCGGCGTGCGAGCGAACGATGTTGCGCTGTAGCTGGGCGCGGAGCTCGGGGCTGATGTGCCGGGTCGCGAGGGCCCCGAAGCCGGTGCTCACGCCGTAGACGGGTTCGGGCTTGGCGGCCAGCGCGTCCACGATCTCGCGGGCGGCGGCGAGCGCCGTGACCGCCTCGGCGGAGAGCTCGATCCAGGCGCCGTCGCGCGCCACGGCGAGAACGTCGGACGCGGTCACCCCGGACGTCCCCACCACCACAGTGTGCATATCCATATTCAGGAGCGTACGCACTGAAGACGAGGATGTCACGAGTGGGTTCGGGGTTTGCCCCTTACCCGCGCGTACGTCACAACCGGCGCCCACGGAACCGGCGGCGCTCCGCGTGCCCCTCCCGGGAGGGGGCGTCGGCCAGTCGTACGACGGGGTCGTCGGGCCCCTCCCGACCCGCCACGACCGGCTTGGCGGCGTGCTCGGCCTTGGCCCGGTACTGGGCGGCGTCGGCGAGCCGGAACAGCCGGCGGGCGGAGCGGACGGGCCCGATGGGATCCTCGGTCGACGCGACCCCGCAGGCCACCCCGTCCCCCAGCTCCAACTCCGCTGCCCGGCGGCACAGTTCGTCGGCGGCCTTCACCACCTCGTCGGCACCCGGCCCGACCACGAGCAGACAGAACTCGTCCCCGCCGAGCCGCGCGGCGAGCGCGCCGGGCAGCATGGCGCCGCAGAGGGAGAGGACGGACCCGAAGCGCTCCAGGAGCCGGTCGCCGACGGCGTGCCCCTGGGTGTCGTTGACGCGCTTGAGCCCGTTCAGGTCGCAGACGACGAGGCTGACCACGACGCCCTCCCGCTTGTGCCGCTCCACCGCTTCGTCGAGGCGTACGTCGACGGCGCGGCGGTTGGCGAGTCCGGTGAGCGCGTCGGTGAACGCCAGCCGTCTCGCCTCCTCCAGCCGCTCGGTCTGGGCGATCCCGGCGGCGACGACGGAGGCGAGGACGGTGGCGAAGTCGGCGTCGGCGCGGTCGAAGACGGGCTCTCCGGCGGGGCGGGCGACGTAGAGCTCGCCCCAGGCGCGGCCGTTGAGCACGATGGGTGCGACGACGCAGCAGCCGCGGCCTCTCCTGCGGAGGGCGGCGACGCGTTGGTGCACATATCCGGGCCGGCGCCCGGCGGCGGGTCCCTCGGCCGTCTCCACCCATGCGTTGGGCTCCCCGCCGCCGGCCCACCGCTCGTGCAGGAACTCGGTGATCTCGGGGAACTGGTGGACGGGGTACGCCTCGCCGTCGGGGAACTCCTGTTCGTCGGGGGCCCGCTCCCCGACGTTGACGAGGACCCTGAGTCGGCCGAGCTCGCGCTCCCACACGGACAGCGCGGCGAAACTCCCACCGAGGGCACGGCACGCACCGGTCGCCGCGGCACGCCACGCCTCGCGTGACCCATGGGCTGCGGCCATGCCCTGAGCCAACGCAACGACGGCCGCGAGCCGCTTGTCCTCACCCATCACTCCAGGCTAGGGAGGTTTGGGGCGAACAGGGACATTGATGCGCCGAACAGGTGTTGGGGGGTGCCGGAGAGGTGGGGGGTGCCGGAGAGGTGGGGGTGGCTGAGCGGTTCGGCGGGGTGCGGGTGCGTGGGGGCTGGTCGCGCAGTTCCCCGCGCCCCTTGGGTTGCTCGGCGCGACCCTCGGATCCTCGTGAACCCACCGCTCACTCCCCCGGCCACTCCGGCGCCCTCTTCTCGTTGAACGCCCGCACTCCCTCCGCCCGGTCCCCCGAGAAGGCCACCGACCGCCACGCCGCGTCCTCGACCTCGAGGCCCGCCCGTAGATCCAGCCCATGCCCGAGCCGCAGCGCCTTCTTCGCGGCTCTCAGGCCCACCAGGGAGTTCGCGGCCATCCGTGCCCCCAGCCCCAGTGCCTCCTCCCGGTCCCGCCCCTCCTCCACCAGCAGATCCACGAGCCCCAGCTCCCGGGCCTCCCCGGCCTCCACCCGTCGCGCCGTGAAGATCAGTTCCGCGGCCCTCGCCGCCCCGACCCGCCGCGGCAGCAGCTGGGTGCCGCCGCCGCCCGGGATCACCCCGACCGATACCTCCGGCAGCCCGACCACGGCCGTAGGGTCCGCCACGATCACGTCGCAGGACAGGGCCAACTCGAAGCCGCCGCCCAGCGCGAACCCGTGCACCGCGGCGATGGTCGGCACCGGAAGCTCCAGCACCCCGGTGTACGCACCGCGAGCCACCGGCCGCTGGCGGACCAGGTCGGCGTCGCTGAAGGAGTTCCGTTCCTTCAGATCCGCCCCGACACAGAACGCCCGCTCGTGCGTCGACGTCAGCACGACCACGCGTACGTCCTTGTCGTCCCCCAGCGCCGCACACGCGGCCCCCAGCGACCGGGCCATCTCCGTCGACACGGCGTTCATGGCCTTCGGCCGGTCGAGGGCGAGTTCCGCGACGTGCCCGTGCCGCCGCACCAGCACGAACTCCCCGTACCGTTCCTCGCTCATGACACCCTCCGGTTAACGCGGGTTAACAACATCCGCCCCGATCATCGCAGCCCCGCCCCCAGGACGAAAGGGCAGCCCGCACCGGCGGTTCCCGCATCCCCGCCCGACTCCCCGTTCGAGTGACATCCCGCCCAACTCGGGTCCCACCGCCCACAGGAGCGCATAGCGTGCGTCCGCCACGGCGCACCGGGGGCGCGACCGCATGGGGAGGTATCGCGATGACGACGATGACGGACACCGCACCACGGCCGGACGCGGCCTTCGCCCAGGCTCCGCAGACCGCGCCGCCCCGCCTCTTCGCGGCCCCCCGCGGCCGGCACCGCCGCCCCCGCCCTCGCAAGGTCCTCCTCGCCGCCGGCGGCCTCGCCCTGGCCGCCGGTGCGCTGAGCCTCGTACGACTGGCGTCCGAGCCGGGCCTGGGCGGCGGCCCGGGCACCGGCACCACGGAGGCCGAGCCCCGCTTCGACGACCCGGGCACCGGCACGGACCGGGCGACCAACGCCGCCGCGACCGTCGGCTCGGTGCCGCTGGTGAGCCCGTCGGCGACCGCCACGATGGGCGGGGCGAGCGCGACACCGACGGCGCCCGCCACCTTCGTACCGCTGCCGTCCGTGACGACCACCGCACCGGCGGGCCCCGCGGTCCCCGCGGCCGTCGCCACGACCATCCCCGACGCCCCGAACACCCCGGCACCCGCGACCACACCCCCGGCACCCGCACCGAGCAGCGCGGCCCCGCAGCCGGCGCCCGCTCCGACACCGAGTCAGACCACGCCGGCACCCGCGCCGGAACAGCCCGGCGGGGTGTGTGTGCCCGTCATCGGGCTGTGCGTGGGCCCGCTGGGCCGCTGAGCAGCGGTTACGCCGGCCCGCCGGAGCGCCGCGTCAACAGCCAGGGCTCGACCACGCCGAGACCTCGCACCGGCCGCTGCCACATCGGCTGGAGCGCGAAGCGGTACGTCGGAGGCTCCTCGCCCTCCTTCTCGGCGGTCGCCGCGGCCTCGGCGGCCTCCGCCTCGGAGGCAGGGGCCTCGGTGGTGCGGATCAGCTCCTCGGCGAACGCGCTGTCGACGAGGACGGCGTCCCGGGGAGCTATCGAGGTCAACCGGGAGGCGAGGTTCACCGTCGTACCGAAGACATCGCCCATACGAGTGGTCACCGTGCCGAAGGCGATGCCGACCCGCAGCTCCGGCATGGTCTCGTCGTTCGCCATGGTCTCGATGAGCCGCAGCGCGATCTCGGCGGCCACGCCCGCGTCGTCGGCGGCGTACAGCACCTCGTCGCCGAGGGTCTTGATGAGCCGGCCGCCGTTCGCGGCGACCAGGTCGGCGGCGGTGGTCTCGAAGGCCTCGACGAGCTCGCCGAGTTCCTCCTCCTCCATCCGCCGGGTCAGCCGCGTGAAGCCGACGAGGTCGGCGAAGCCGACGGCGAGGCGTCGGTCGACCATCTCCTCGTCGTCGGCGGCCTGCACGACCCTGCCGGCCGAGGCGGAGAGCTGGCGGCGCCAGACGTAGACGAGGAACTCCTCCAGCTCGGGCAGGAGCAGCTCGATGATCGGGTACGTCACCTCGGTGCGGCTCATGCCGGGCTCCGGGGGCTCGGTCAGGCCCTCCAGGAAGGAGTCGATCTGCCACTCCGCGAGCCGGGCCGTGGTCTGCCCGGTGGACCTGGCCACCTGCACGGCCATCGCCTCGCTCAGCAGCCCCGCCTCGACGAGACCGGCGAGGCGGCGCAGGGCGAGGACGTCGGCTTCCGTGAACGCCTTGGCCTGTCCTACGTCCGCGAAGCCCATCGCCCGCCAGAAACGGGTGGCCAGCTCCATCGAGACTCCGGCGGTACGGGCCGCCTGAAAGGGTGTGTAGCGCCGCTCGGCGCCGAGAATCAGTGCCTCCAGACGCACGGCGAGCGGGTGCGGGTCCCCTCCGGGGGTGGCGCCGTTCGTGTCCGCGCCGGAACCCGTGTCGTCGACGGTCACGCCTGCTGCCCTTCCGATCTGCCGCGGTCAGGTATCGACCGGCCTTTACTTTACGTCAGGTGTGCCGTAGCTCACTCCCGTGGAGCCGAGAGAAGGGGTGTCGAGGATGCGTGTCCGGCTGCGGGTCCGTGGGGGCTGGTCGCGCAGTTCCCCGCGCCCCTCAAGGACATGCGGTCACGCAGGTCGCAGGTGAACGATGTCTCCTGCTCCCACCGGCTCCTGTACGCCTTCCTCCGTCGCGATCACCAGACGGCCGTCGCCGTCCACCGCCACCGCCTCCCCGGTGATCGAACGATCGCCCGGCAGCTCCGCCCGTACCGTCCGCCCCAGCGTCGCGCAGCCCGCCGCGTACGTCTCCTGAAGGCCGCTCACCGCCGGGTCGCCGCCCGCCTCGCGCCAGCGCCCGTACCACTCCTCCAGGGAGCGCAGCACGGCCCGCAGCAGGGGGTCGCGGTCCGTGGTGATCGCCCCGGCCAGCAGCAGCGAGCCCGCCTGGGGGACGGGGAGCTCCTTCTCACGCAACGTGACATTGATGCCGACCCCGACGACGACCCCGTCCTCGCCGGCCCGCTCGGCGAGGATCCCGCCGGCCTTGCGTTCCTCGCCGCCGATGGAAACCAGCAGGTCGTTGGGCCACTTGAGTGCCGTGTCGATGCCCGCGGCCCGGGACAGCCCCGTCGCGACCGCCACCCCCGTGAGCAGCGGCAGCCAGCCCCAGCGCGCCACCGGCACCTCGGCCGGCTTCAGCAGAACGGAGAAGAACAGCCCGGAGCGCGCCGGCGCCGTCCACTGCCGGTCCAGCCGCCCCCGCCCGGCCGTCTGCTCCTCGGCGACGAGAACCGCCCCCTCCTCGGCGTCCCCCTTGACCGCCAGGCCCACCAGGTCGTTGTTGGTGGACCCGGTGCGCTGCACGACGTCCACATCGCAGTACAGGCCCCTGTGCCCCCCGTCCCGCACCAGCCCGCGCCGCAGCGCGGCACCGTTGAGGGGCGGTCGATCGAGGTCGGACCAACGACTGTCGTCTGAAGCATCTCGCGGCGTCATGCAAGCCACCCTAGGTGTGTGAAACGCCGCACTGCTGATTGGTAGTGCCACCACTACTCTACGGATGAGTAACCGTCCCCCCTTTTGAGCAGGCAGGGAGCCGACCCCCGATGTCCGAGCCGGAAGAGATCGACATCCACACCACCGCGGGCAAGCTCGCGGATCTCCAGCGCCGTTTCGAGGAAGCGACGCACGCCGGCTCCGCACGCGCCGTCGAGAAACAGCATGCCAAGGGCAAGTTGACGGCACGTGAGCGGATCGAGCTGCTGCTCGACGAGGACTCCTTCGTGGAGTTGGACGAGTTCGCCCGGCACCGCTCCACCAACTTCGGTCTGGAGCAGAACCGGCCCTACGGCGACGGTGTCGTCACCGGGTACGGGACCGTCGACGGGCGTCCCGTCGCGGTGTTCTCGCAGGACTTCACCGTCTTCGGCGGCGCGCTGGGCGAGGTCTACGGCCAGAAGATCGTCAAGGTCATGGACTTCGCGCTGAAGACCGGCTGTCCGGTCATCGGCATCAACGACTCGGGTGGCGCGCGGATCCAGGAGGGTGTCGCCTCGCTCGGCGCGTACGGCGAGATCTTCCGCCGCAACACCCACGCGTCCGGTGTCATCCCGCAGATCTCGCTCGTCGTCGGGCCGTGCGCGGGCGGTGCCGTCTACTCCCCCGCCATCACCGACTTCACGGTGATGGTCGACCAGACCTCGCACATGTTCATCACCGGCCCGGACGTCATCAAGACGGTCACCGGCGAGGACGTCGGCTTCGAGGAGCTGGGCGGCGCCCGCACCCACAACTCGGTGTCGGGCGTGGCGCACCACATGGCCGGGGACGAGAAGGACGCGATCGAGTACGTCAAGCAGCTGCTGTCGTACCTGCCGTCCAACAACCTCTCCGAGGCGCCGGTCTTCGCGGAGGAGGCGGATCTCGCCCTCACCGACGAGGACCGCGAGCTGGACACGATCGTGCCGGACAGCGCGAACCAGCCGTACGACATGCACACGGTGATCGAACACGTCCTGGACGACGCCGAGTTCTTCGAGACGCAGGCCCTGTTCGCGCCGAACATCCTCACCGGCTTCGGCCGGGTCGAGGGCGCCCCGGTCGGCATCGTCGCCAACCAGCCGATGCAGTTCGCCGGCTGCCTCGACATCACCGCGTCCGAGAAGGCGGCGCGCTTCGTCCGCACCTGCGACGCCTTCAACATCCCGGTCATCACCTTCGTGGACGTGCCCGGCTTCCTGCCGGGCGTCGACCAGGAGCACGACGGCATCATCCGCCGCGGCGCCAAGCTGATCTACGCCTACGCGGAGGCCACGGTCCCGCTGATCACGGTGATCACCCGCAAGGCCTTCGGCGGCGCCTACGACGTCATGGGCTCCAAGCACCTGGGCGCCGACCTCAACCTCGCCTGGCCGACCGCCCAGATCGCCGTCATGGGCGCCCAGGGCGCGGTCAACATCCTGCACCGGCGCACGATCGCCGAGGCGGAGGCGAACGGGGAGTCCGCAGAAAGCGCAGAGGCGGTTCGCGCCCGGCTGATCCGGGAGTACGAGGACACCCTCCTCAATCCTTACGTCGCGGCCGAGCGCGGCTACATCGACGCGGTCGTCATGCCGTCCGACACCCGCCGCCACATCGTCCGCGGTCTGCGCCAGCTGCGGACCAAGCGGGAGTCCCTGCCCCCGAAGAAGCACGGCAACATCCCCCTGTAAGGAGCCGCTGTGACGATCAGAGTCGTACGGGGCAACCCGACGCCGGAGGAGCTGGCCGCCGCCCTGGCGGTGGTCAGGGCCCGCGCCGCGGTGGCGGCCGCGGCGCCGGACGGCACCCCCAAGCCGCGGGACGGGTGGTCGGACCCGTCCCGCATCGCGGCACACCGCCTGCCGCAGCCCGGGCCGACAAGGTGGGCACGTACCTACTGGCCGAGCTAGAGGACCGCTGACACGGCTGCGGCCATCACCTCGTATCCCTCGTCGTTCGGGTGCAGGTGATCGCCGAAGTCGTAGGCCGGGTGCAGCCGGTCCGGGTCCTCCGGATCGGCCATCACCCGTCGCAGATCCACTACGGCGTCGTACTCCCCCGAGCAACGGATCCACTCGTTGACCTCGTGGCTCACCTTGGCCGCGTGCTCGCCCCAGTGGTCCGAGCCGCCGAACGGCAGCAAGGTGCAGCCAATGACCTTCAGTCCCCGCGCCTGCCGTATCAACTCCCGGTACCCGGCGATGATTTCGTCCGCCTCGACCACCGGTGCCGGCTTGTACGTCGGCTGTTCGTCCGTCTCGCTGAACCCGATGTCGTTGAGCCCGAGCAGCACGACGAGCGTGTCCGTACCGGGCCGGTCCAGGACGTCCCGCCGCAACCGGTGCACCCCCTTCTCGCCGTACCACGCGGAGTCGTTGAGCAGCAGGTTGCCGCCGATCCCCGCGTTCAGGACGGGCCGGCCGGTGCGCCGGGCCAGTGCGTCCGACCAACGCCGGTCGGCACCAGGGGTGGATCCGAACCCGTCGGTCAGGGAGTCGCCGAAGAGGGCGATCCCGTCCGTGCGGCCGGTGTCCGCCTCCACCGCGCTGAGGAAGTACCAGGACTCGCTCGCCGCGTCGAACCCTTCCCCGTCCACGTCGTCGAGCAGGTCGCCCTCTCCTCGCAGGCTGGTCGTGAAGGCCTGTGCGTGGAAGGTGGCGGGCCCGGTCGCCGTGTCGAAGTACAGCGTGAGCGTCATCGACTCCCCAGCCGCGACGGCGAGTTGCACGGGGTCGCTGACGAGCTCCCCGCGTACGGGGATCTCGGCGCCCGGCTCGCCCGCGAAGGTGAGCCGCGTCGACACTCCCGCGCGCCCCGCGCTCGCGCCCGCGATCCGCACCGGCGAGGTGCCGTAGGCGTGGGACAGCCGTACCCGCACCCGGTCCCCGCCCCCGCTCAGCCGGACGACCTGGCGCAGCGACTGCCGCCAGAAGCCCTCCCGGGACCAGTTGGGCGTGAAGCCCTCGCTCGGCAGCTGGGGTGAGGCGGTCCAGACGGTGGTGAACATGGCACGACCTTCCAAACGGGACTTGAGTTCCTTTAACACCAGACAGACTAACGGAACTCCAGACCCTTTTGGTGAAGTTGAGTACGCGTACTCAGGCGCCGCCCCGGACCTCCCGCGCACCCTGGAGGCATGCTGTGGTCCGACCCCGAGAACGAGCCGCCCAAGGAACTGCGCGACATGCAGGACATGCTGCGGAGACTGGGGCTCTTCCTGGCGTTGGCCATGGTGCTCGCGATGATCGTGCTCGGCGTCGGCTGACGGACGCCGATACCCTGACCGCATGACTGATCAGCCGCGCCGCCGACTCGTTCTCGCCTCGCAGTCCCCCGCCCGGCTCAACCTGCTGCGGCAGGCCGGACTGGCCCCCGAGGTGCTGGTGAGCGGGGTCGACGAGGACGCCGTCACCGCCCCCACCCCCGCCGATCTGGCGCTCGCCCTGGCCGAGGCGAAGGCCTCCGTCGTCTCGGCGAAGCCCGAGGTCAAGGGCGCCCTGGTGATCGGCTGCGACTCGGTGCTCGACCTGGACGGCCAGGCGCTCGGCAAGCCCGCCGACCAGGAGGAGGCCACGGCCCGCTGGAAGGCCATGCGCGGCCGCGCGGGCACGCTCCAGACCGGGCACTGCGTCTACGACACCGTCACCGGACGGTATGTCTCCGGCGTCGCCTCGACCGTGGTCCGCTTCGGCGAGCCGACCGACGAGGAGATCGCCGCGTACGTCGCCTCCGGCGAACCCCTCTACGTCGCCGGGGCGTTCACCCTGGACGGCCGCTCGGCGCCGTTCATCGAGGGCATCGACGGCGACCACGGCAACGTGATCGGCATCAGCCTGCCCCTCGTACGCAAACTGCTGGCCCAACTGGGCGTAGGCATCACGGAGTTGTGGGCGCCGGCGCAGGCCTGACCGGGCTCGCGCCGTCCCCCTCGGGGGTCTCCGGGCCCGCCCTGGGGCCCTCCGGGTCCCCCTGGGGGGCCTCCGGCTTCGCGTCGACGGGCTCCTGAGGACGGTCGTACGTCATCAGGAGCAGCACGATGAGGCCGAGCACGACCACCATGAACACGAACTCGGGCCAGCCCAGCAGGCCCCACGCCAACGCGCCCAGCAGCGCGTGCACCACGGCCGCGCTGATCAGCAGGACGCGGCCGAGGCCGGCCGGCGGACTGTTGCGCACCGCCACGAGCAGCGCGACAAGGCCGCACAGCGCGAAGTAGAGACCGAAGGCGATGCCGCCGATCTTCGACGACAGCGACATCACGTCCGGGTCCAGTCCCGCCAGGGACATGTCCTGCCGGTCCACGACGACACCCATGAACCACTGCACCGCCGCGATACCGAGGCCCTCGACGAAGAGCACGACCGCCACGACCCACGCCACCGGTCTGCGCACCACCGGCCCCCACCCACTCTCAAGCCGAGCTCTTGTTACCTCAAGTACGTTCGATACACGCGAACGCTACTAACGGGTAAACCGCGGGACAAGGGTTCTACGGAGGGCAAAGAATCATTGGGCCATTCGTAGGGACTCCACAAAGAAAGCGAGTGGTCCGCAGCACGCTCTCACAGAGACCTTGGCCACAGAGGAGGGCTAGGGTTTCCGGGAGGAATCCTGCGTACCGAGGTGCGACAAGGGATTTCGCGGGTCGAGCGAGCCTCGAATCACGCTCCGTGTGGGCAAGCTCACCATTGGGGACGGGTCGAAGTGCCGTGTCGGCAGTCCCTAAACTCGGCTTGTTTCAAGGAGGGAGCCTCAATCGTGCGCAAGGTGCTCATCGCCAACCGTGGCGAAATCGCTGTCCGCGTGGCCCGGGCCTGCCGGGATGCCGGCATCGCGAGCGTGGCCGTCTACGCCGACCCGGATCGGGACGCTCTGCATGTCCGCGCCGCGGATGAGGCGTTCGCCCTGGGTGGTGACACCCCGGCGACGAGCTACCTGGACATCGAGAAGGTCCTGAACGCGGCGCGCGAGTCGGGTGCGGACGCCATCCATCCGGGCTACGGATTCCTGTCCGAGAACGCCGAGTTCGCTCAGGCGGTCCTGGACGCCGGCCTGATCTGGATCGGCCCGCCCCCGCAGGCCATCCGCGACCTGGGTGACAAGGTGGCCGCCCGGCACATCGCGCAGCGCGCGGGTGCCCCGCTGGTCGCCGGTACGCCGGACCCGGTCTCCGGCGCGGAGGAGGTCGTCGCCTTCGCCGAGGAGCACGGTCTGCCGATCGCCATCAAGGCCGCCTTCGGTGGCGGCGGTCGCGGTCTGAAGGTCGCCCGCACCCTCGAAGAGGTGCCCGAGCTCTACGACTCGGCGGTCCGTGAGGCCGTCGCCGCGTTCGGCCGCGGCGAGTGCTTCGTCGAGCGCTACCTGGACAAGCCGCGGCACGTGGAGACCCAGTGCCTGGCCGACTCCCACGGCAATGTGGTCGTCGTGTCCACGCGTGACTGCTCGCTCCAGCGCCGCCACCAGAAGCTGGTCGAGGAGGCCCCCGCGCCCTTCCTCTCCGAGGCCCAGGTCGCCGAGCTGTACTCGTCCTCGAAGGCCATCCTCAAGGAGGCCGGCTACGTCGGCGCCGGCACCGTGGAGTTCCTCGTCGGCCTCGACGGCACGATCTCCTTCCTGGAGGTCAACACCCGCCTCCAGGTGGAGCACCCGGTCACCGAGGAGGTCGCCGGCATCGACCTGGTGCGCGAGATGTTCCGCATCGCCGACGGCGAGGCGCTCGGCTACGACGACCCGGAGCTGCGCGGCCACTCCTTCGAGTTCCGCATCAACGGCGAGGACCCGGGCCGCAACTTCCTCCCGGCCCCCGGCACCGTCACCGTCTTCAACGGCCCGTCCGGCCCGGGCGTCCGCCTGGACGCCGGCGTCGAGTCCGGCTCGGTCATCGGCCCCGCCTGGGACTCCCTGCTGGCCAAGCTGATCGTCACCGGCGCCACCCGCGAGCAGGCCCTCCAGCGTGCCGCGCGTGCCCTGGAGGAGTTCCAGGTGGAGGGCATGGCCACGGCCATCCCGTTCCACCGCGCGGTCGTCAAGGACCCGGCGTTCGCCCCGGAGCTGACCGGCAGCGAGGACCCCTTCACGGTCCACACCCGCTGGATCGAGACCGAGTTCGTCAACGAGATCAAGCCCTTCGCCGCCCCCGCCGACGCGGAGACGGACGAGGAGCCGGACCGCGAGACGGTCGTCGTCGAGGTCGGCGGCAAGCGCCTCGAGGTCTCCCTGCCGTCCTCGCTCGGCATGTCCCTGGCCCGCACCGGCCTCGCGGCGGGCGCCAAGCCCAAGCGCCGCGCGGCCAAGAAGTCCGGCCCCGTCGCCTCCGGCGACACCCTCGCCTCCCCGATGCAGGGCACGATCGTCAAGATCGCCGTCGAGGAGGGCCAGGAGGTCAAGGAGGGCGACCTGGTCGTCGTCCTGGAGGCCATGAAGATGGAACAGCCGCTCAACGCGCACAAGTCCGGCACCATCAAGGGCCTGTCCGCGGAGGTCGGCGCCTCGCTCACCTCGGGCGCGGCGATCTGCGAGATCAAGGACTGATTTCGAGCAGCCGTACGACATCCCGGAGCGCCCGGCGGACTGGAGCAGTCAGTCCGCCGGGCGCTCCGGCTTTCCCCCGAGGTGGATGGACTAGGAGATGCGGGTCCAGCCGGTGCCGTTGCGGGCGACGACCAACCCCGCCGCGCCGAACCCGACGGCCAGCATCACGAAGGATCCGACGGTCAGGACCGCGATGCCGGTCACGAAGCCGACCACGTTCAACGGCATGGACAGGATCAGCACCCAGGCCGCCCAGGCGGGCACGATCCGGCCGCGCAGCAGGGCGACGCCGAGCAGGATCGCGCCGACGACATGGGCGGCGACGAAGTAGAGCGACGGGACGGCGTTCACCACCAGCTCGTAGGTGCCGTCCGTGACACCGACCAGCGCTTCCTGGCTCACCCCCTTCTCCAGCCCGCCGAGGGCGACCTGGTCGAGGGAGGGTGTCGTGGCGATGGCCAGCAGACCGGTGCCGAACACGGCCATGCCCCACAGCCCCAGCCTGGGGGAGCGCGTCATGGCCAGCAGCCCCACCGCGAGCGTGCCGGGCACCAGCAGGAGCAGCCCGAGCGCCCAGCCCCACAGGGACAGCTGGATCAGGGCCTTGTCCTCGGCGATGGCGGCGACGATCTCCTTCGTCGAGTCGTCGGTCCCGTACGGCAGCACCCCCACCGTGACCGCCAGCAGCAGCGGTCCGAGCACGGCCGAGCCGGCCAGCAGCAGGCGGCCCCTCCGCGAGGCCTCCTTGTCGGTGACGGTCGGTGGCTGCGACGTCGTGGTCATGAGAGTCCCCCTTGGCGGCCTGCCCCCGTGCGGAGCGCCTCGTACCAGTGAAGCGACGGGGCGCGGCCGATGACCATCCGTCAATTGTGACCGGTCGCGACATGTCGCGTATATCGCATGGGTCGGCTCAGTCGGTGAGCAGTCCCAGATCCCGCCCCCTGCGCAGCAGCGCCGCCGTGTGGCCCGCCTCCAACTTGCGGTGCAGGGAGGCGATATAGCCCCGCACGGTGGTCGGGGACAGGCCCATCCGGCGGGCCGTCTCGGTCGGTGTGCACCCGCTGTCGAGGTGGTGCAGCGTCCGGTACTCCTGCTCGGTGACCCCGACCAGCCGGGCGGCGCTCCGACCCCGGGCGAGGTCACGGAGCAGGAGCAGGGCGGGCAGCCCCGGGGCGGCCGGGGGAATGTGCCGCACCTCGACCTCGCGGGCGGTGAAGCCCCCGGCGCCGAGGCGGGGATCGCCCTGGACGAGGGCCAGCAGCTGGGCGGCTACGGTGTTCAGCGGCTCGGGCCTGCCGCTGTCGCCGATCGCCGCGACACCCCGCCCCTGGCCGCCGACCAGTTCCAGGGCGGTGGCACAGAGCGCGAGCAGCCGCTGCCGCTCGGCGAACCGCCGTTCCAGATCGGCGAGTTGGAGCTGAGCGAAGGCGAGCAGGTCACGGTCCCGTTCGGTGAAGTCGCCGCCGGCCCGGACCAGTGCGTACCCCTCGACGGCCGCCCCGGCCGAGCCGGCGGTGGCCACCAGGTGCCGGCGCAGCCCGAAGGGGCGGAAGTCCAGGTTGTAGCAGTGGGTGCGGTGCCACTGGCGGTCGCCGACGACATCGCTGACCCGCCAGGCCTCGGCCGTGGGTGTCTCCAGCATGATGTCGGTCAGCGGGTGGTCCAGGGGATGGTCGTAGATCACCATCGGATCCGCGTGGAAGGAGTCCTCCGGCAGCGACAGCGCGGACACCTCGGCTCCGTCGAGCGAGAGCCGGTATGCCTGTCCCGCGTCGGCGGGGATCAACTCCATCAGCGCGGACAGGGCCCGCTCCCTCAGCTCCTGCGCGGAGGCGACCTCTTCCAGGTCGCCCGCGAGCATGAGCACGCGCCGCGCGTCCGCACCGGCGATCTCCATAAGCACTCTCCCGGCGCTGCTCTCGCCATGAGAAGTCCTGAGATGTCGGGGGAAACCACACGACGTACTCCCCCGAGACGAAGGTACGGCCTCAGCGCGGCCCGGGGAGCCCGGTCGGGCATGCTGCGATGGCATCCTTGAAGCACACCGGGGGCGTGAGAGAGGGCAGGTGGGAGCCATGGGGAACCAGGAGGCCACGGCGACGGCCGCGCCGACGCGCGCCATGCGCGCGGACGCCCGCCGCAACCACGACCGCCTCCTCGCCGAGGCCCGCACCGCCTTCGCCGCCCACGGCGCCGAGGCATCCCTGGAGGATGTGGCCCGCCGCGCGGGCGTCGGCATCGGCACCCTCTACCGCCACTTCCCCAACCGCAACGCCCTGTTGAGCGCGGTCTTCGAGGACGCGGTGAACGACCTGCTGGCTCGATCCCGAGAGCTCCTGACCGACCCGAACCCCTGTGCGGCCTTGGTGACGTGGCTGCGCGAGATGGTCGCCCAGGCAGGCGAATACCGGGGCCTGGCCCGCGCCCTGATGTCCGTGCCGTCCGACAACACCTCGGCCCTGGCCCGGTGCAGCGACCCGATCCGACAAGCGGGCAGCGCACTACTGGCACGCGCGCAGAAGGCGGGTGCGGTCCGCGAGGACGTGGCGATCGGCGACCTGCTACAGCTGACGCACGCCATCGCACTGGCGGCGGAAGAGTCGCCGACAGACCCGGACCTGGCGGACAGATTGCTACGACTGACGCTGCGGGGACTCACCTAGGGGCGCGGGGAACTGCGCGACCAGCCACAACGAACCGGCACCCGCGCAGCAACCGCAACCCCCTACGGCGAATAGGCGAACCCGAACCCGAACCTACCGCCGCCGCATATCCGCGACCCGCGCCGCCCGCTGCTCCGCCCCCGCCGCCGGCTCACTCAGAACCGACGTCGCCCGAAGCCCCGCCCCGGCGGAGCCGGCCGGCACCCGGCGTGGCCCCGGGAGGGACACGTCCCGGCGAGCCTGGCGCGGGGGGACCGAATCACTCCCCGAACCCCCGGCGACAGCGATCTGCACACCCTGGTCGGCCAGCGCCTGCAACTCCGTGGCCGCACGGTCGTCGTGCGCCGGAGGCTCGTCGGTCACCAGCCGTGTGATCACATCCGTGGGCACGGTCTGGAACATCGTGTCCGAACCGAGCTTGGTGTGATCGGCGAGGACGACGACCTCCGCGGCGGCCTGCACCAGCGCCCGGTCGACGGAGGCCGACAGCATGTTGGACGTGGACAGCCCGCGCTCGGCGGTGAGTCCGCTCCCGGACAGGAAGGCCCGCGAGACCCGCAGCCCCTGAAGGGACTGCTCGGCACCGGAGCCCACCAGCGCGTAGTTGGAGCCCCGCAGCGTGCCGCCGGTCATGACGACCTCGACCCGGTTGGCATGGGCCAACGCCTGAGCCACCAACAGGGAGTTGGTGACGACGGTCAGCCCGGGTACGCGAGCGAGCCGACGGGCCAGCTCCTGTGTCGTCGTACCCGCCCCGACCACGATCGCTTCGCCCTCTTCGACGAAGTTCGCGGCGAGGTCGGCGATGGCCGTCTTCTCGGCGGTCGCGAGATGTGATTTCTGCGGAAAGCCGGACTCCCGCGTGAACCCGCCCGGCAATACCGCACCGCCATGCCGGCGGTCGAGGAGTCCTTCTGCCTCCAGTGCGCGCACGTCCCGCCGTACGGTCACTTCGGAGGTCTGGACGACGCGGGCGAGCTCACGGAGCGATACGGCCCCGTTAGCTCGCACCATTTCGAGGATCAATTGGCGACGTTCTGCAGCGAACACGAAACTGACAGTAACCCCAACGACCGTCTGCTTTCAGCAGTATGCGCCGAATAACAGAAGTTGTTCGCACAGAAGGGTCGGAAGTGGTATAGGGCCTACGCCCCCCGACTATGCCGTACGAATGGTCGACAACTCCCTGTGACCAGCGGGGAGTCGGTTTCGGCCGCCGGCACCCGTCCTAGCTCTCGCCCGTCTCCTTACGGGTGTGGAGCTGGCGTGCGACCTCGGCGATCGAGCCCGAAAGAGACGGGTACACGGTGAAGGCGTTCGCGATCTGCTCGACGGTCAGGTTGTTGTCGACGGCGATCGAGATCGGATGGATCAGTTCCGAGGCGCGCGGCGAGACGACCACACCGCCGACGACGATGCCCGTGCCGGGACGGCAGAAGATCTTGACGAAGCCGTCGCGGATGCCCTGCATCTTGGCGCGCGGGTTGCGCAGCAGCGGGAGCTTCACGACCCGGGCGTCGATCTTGCCCGCGTCCACGTCCGCCTGTGTGTAGCCGACCGTGGCGATCTCGGGGTCGGTGAAGACGTTGGAGGAGACCGTCTTGAGGTTCAGCGGGGCCACCGCGTCGCCGAGGAAGTGGTACATGGCGATACGGCCCTGCATGGCGGCCACGGACGCGAGGGCGAAGACACCGGTCACGTCACCGGCGGCGTACACACCGGGAGCGGTCGTCCTGGACACCTTGTCGGTCCAGATGTGCCCGGACTCGCGCACCTTGACGCCGGCCTCCTCCAGACCGAGGCCCGCGCTGTTGGGGATGGCGCCGACGGCCATGAGGCAGTGGGAGCCGGTGATGACCCGGCCGTCGGAGAGGGTGACCTCGACCCGGTCGCCGACCCGCTTGGCGGCGGCGGCGCGGGAGCGGGCCATGACGTTCATGCCGCGGCGCCGGAAGACGTCCTCAAGGACGGCGGCGGCGTCCGGGTCCTCACCGGGCAGCACGCGGTCACGGGACGACACGAGGGTGACCTTGGAGCCGAGCGCCTGGTAGGCACCGGCGAACTCGGCACCGGTGACACCGGAACCGACCACGATGAGCTCCTCGGGGAGCTCGGTGAGGTCGTACACCTGCGTCCAGTTGAGGATGCGCTCGCCGTCGGGCTGGGCGTCGGGCACCTCGCGGGGGTGGCCGCCGGTCGCGATGAGGACGGCGTCGGCGACGAGGGTCTCCTCGGTGCCGTCGGCGGCCTGGACGACGACCTTGCGGGAGCCGTCGAGGGCCTGCATGCCCTCAAGGCGCCCACGGCCGCGCAGCACACGGGCGCCGGCGCGGGTGACGGAGGCGGTGATGTCGTGCGACTGCGCGAGCGCGAGCCGTTTCACACGCCGGTTGACCTTCCCGAGGTCCACGCCCACGACCCGGGCGGCCTGCTCCAGGTGAGGAGTGTCGTCGGCGACGATGATGCCGAGTTCCTCGTACGACGAGTCGAAGGTGGTCATCACCTCGGCCGTAGCGATAAGGGTCTTCGACGGCACGCAGTCGGTCAGCACCGACGCTCCGCCCAGACCGTCGCAGTCGACGACGGTCACCTCCGCGCCGAGCTGCGCTGCCACCAGCGCCGCTTCGTATCCGCCGGGTCCGCCACCGATGATCACGATCCGAGTCACATGCTCCATTGTCCCGCACGCCTCAAGGTGCTACTGCCCCGGGGCCGCAGGACGGTTCATCTTGTTACTTACGGGACGGAGGAGGCGGACGGGTCCCGCCGGGTACGGCACGGCGAAGGCGGGCGGATGGCGTTACGTCCGGGACGGCGGAGGCCGGTGAGCCGACTGCCGTACCCTCTCCCCCATGTCGCTCTACGCCGCGTACGCCGGCAACCTCGACGCGCGGCTGATGACCCGCCGCGCACCGCACTCGCCGATGCGCGCGACCGGCTGGCTCAACGGATGGCGGCTGACCTTCGGCGGCGAGCAGATGGGCTGGGACGGCGCGCTCGCGACGATCGTCGAGGACCCCGAGTCCCAGGTCTTCGTCGCGCTGTACGACATCGCGCCCCTGGACGAGGACTCGATGGACCGCTGGGAGGGTGTCGGTCTCGGCATCTACCGCCGGATGCGGGTGCGGGTGCACACGCTGGAGACCGAGGAGTCGGCATGGCTGTACGTCCTCGACGCGTACGAGGGGGGCCTGCCCTCGGCGCGCTACCTCGGCGAGATCGCGGACGCGGCGGAGTCGGCGGGGGCGCCGCACGACTATGTGATGGAACTGCGCAAGCGCCCCTGCTAGCTCTCGTGCTCCGCCGTTCGCCGGATTTCGTTGGAAACGACAAGACAACGATCGGCATCCCGTTCGCTCTGTCATCTACGCGCGTAGGCCGGAACCGGCTACGCTCATCCGCGTGAACGCATCTCTTCTTCCGGACGACATCCAGGGCGATCCCCACGCCGCCGCCGACGCCGCCGCCGCGCGCCTGCGCGAACTGACCGGCGCCGAGACCCACGACGTCGCTCTCGTGATGGGCTCCGGCTGGGCGCCGGCGGTGGACGCCCTCGGCGCTCCCGACGCCGAGTTCCAGGTCACCGAGCTGCCCGGATTCCCGCCGCCGGCGGTGGAGGGGCACGGCGGCAAGGTCCGCTCGTACAAGATCGGCGAGAAGCGGGCCCTGGTCTTCCTGGGCCGCACGCACTACTACGAGGGCCGTGGTGTGGCCGCCGTCGCGCACGGCGTCCGTACGGCCGTGGCGGCGGGCTGCAAGACGATCGTGCTGACCAACGGCTGCGGTGGTCTGCGCGAGGGCATGCGCCCCGGGCAGCCGGTGCTGATCAGCGACCACATCAACCTCACGGCGACGTCTCCCATCGTCGGGGCGAACTTCGTGGACCTGACGGATCTGTACTCCCCGCGTCTGCGCGCCCTGTGCAAGGAGATCGACCCCACGCTGGAGGAGGGTGTCTACGCCCAGTTCCCCGGCCCGCACTACGAGACGCCGGCGGAGATCCGGATGGCCCGTGTCATCGGTGCGGACCTGGTGGGCATGTCGACGGTCCTCGAAGCGATCGCCGCGCGCGAGGCGGGTGCGGAGGTGCTGGGTATCTCTCTGGTGACGAACCTCGCGGCGGGCATGACCGGCGAGCCGCTGAACCACGAAGAGGTCCTCCAGGCCGGGCGCGACTCGGCGACGCAGATGGGCGCGCTGCTGGGCCAGGTGCTGAGCCGCCTGTAGCCGCCGGGCACTTTTCCTCGCCCCCGCCGCCCCTACCCGTCCCATCCCTGGGGGCTGCGCCCCCAGACCCCCGCTTCGGCCCTGAACGGGCCTCGTCCTCAAACGCCGGACGGGCTGGGTTACTCAGCCCCTCCGGCGTTTGAGGAGCGGGGGTCCAGGGGGCAGCGCCCCCTGGGAACGGGGTCGAAGGGGCAGCGCCCCTGGAGGATGGGAACGGGTAAGGGCGGCGGGGGCGAAAACCCGCCCCACGCGCACCCCCACTCACCCGCACACCGACACGAGAGGTTGACCCGACGTGCACGACGATCTCATCGCACGAGCCAAGACCTGGCTGGCCGAGGACCCCGACACGGAGACCCGTGACGAGCTCGCCAAGCTCATCGAGGCCGGAGACGTCACCGAACTCACCGCACGCTTCAGCGGCACCCTCCAGTTCGGCACCGCGGGCCTCAGGGGCGAGCTCGGCGCCGGACCGATGCGCATGAACCGCTCCGTCGTGATCCGGGCCGCCGCGGGTCTCGCCGCGTACCTGAAGGGCAAGGGCCAGACCGACGGCCTCGTCGTCATCGGCTACGACGCCCGCCACAAGTCCGCCGACTTCGCCCGCGACACCGCGGCCGTGATGACCGGCGCCGGCCTCAGGGCCGCCGTCCTGCCCCACCCCCTCCCCACCCCCGTCCTGGCGTACGCCATAAGGCATCTCGGCGCGGTCGCCGGCGTGGAGGTCACCGCCAGCCACAACCCGCCCCGCGACAACGGCTACAAGGTCTACCTCGGGGACGGATCGCAGATCGTGCCGCCGGCCGACGCGGAGATCGCCGCGGAGATCGACGCCGTGCGGTCCCTGAACGACGTACCCCGCCCGGACGCCGGCTGGCAGACCCTCGACGACTCCGTCCTCGACGCCTACCTCGCCCGTACGGACGCGGTGCTGGCGGAGAACTCCCCCCGCACCGCCCGCACCGTCTACACGGCGATGCACGGCGTCGGCAAGGACGTCCTCCTCGCCGCCTTCGCCCGCGCGGGCTTCCCGGAGCCGGTGCTCGTCACCGAGCAGGCCGAGCCCGACCCGGACTTCCCGACCGTCGCCTTCCCCAACCCGGAAGAGCCCGGCGCGATGGACCTCGCCTTCGCCAAGGCCCGCGAGACGGACCCCGACCTGATCATCGCCAACGACCCGGACGCCGACCGCTGCGCCGTGGCCGTCAAGGAGGGCGGCGAGTGGCGGATGCTGCGCGGTGACGAGGTCGGCGCGCTGCTCGCCCAGCACCTCGTGCGGCGCGGCGCCCGGGGGACCTTCGCCGAGTCCATCGTCTCCTCCTCCCTCCTGGGCCGGATCGCCGAGAAGGCGAACCTCCCCTACGAGGAGACCCTCACCGGCTTCAAGTGGATCGCCCGTGTCGAGGGCCTGCGCTACGGCTACGAGGAGGCCCTCGGCTACTGCGTCGACCCGGACGGCGTACGGGACAAGGACGGCATCACCGCCGCTCTGCTCATCACGGAGCTGGCCTCCGAGCTCAAGGAGCAGGGGCGCACGCTCCTCGACCTCCTCGACGACCTCGCCGTGGAGCACGGTCTGCACGCCACCGACCAGCTGTCGGTCCGCGTCGAGGACCTGTCGGTCATCGCCGACGCCATGCGGCGCCTGCGCGAGCGGCCGCCGACCGAGCTGGCCGGTCTGGCGATCACCAAGGCCGAGGACCTGACGCAGGGCACCGACAAGCTGCCGCCCACCGACGGTCTGCGGTACACCCTCGACGGCGCCCGTGTCATCGTCCGGCCCAGCGGCACCGAGCCCAAGCTCAAGTGCTACCTGGAGGTCGTCGTCCCGGTCGCCGGCCACGCCGACCTGCCCGCCGCCCACGCGAAGGCGACGGACCTGCTGACGACGATCAAGCGGGACCTGTCGGCGGCTGCCGGCATCTGACCCGCCCGTTGGGGTGCCCCGACCGACCGGGGCGCCCCAACGGGTGATTTCGCCGCGTCGGTTGACGCGCGCTCCACGCCTCGGCGCCCGCCCCGGGAAACGGTTGACGGGTATCCCGTCCGCCGAGCCCCGGAGCCGCCCCCGTGTCCTCGACCGCCCCCGAAACCGCCCCCCGCGGCAGCATCCCGGGCAGCCGGCGACCCGAGACCACGCCCGGCCCGCACCCCGTCGTCCACGCGCTGCGCCGCGCGGCCCCGGCCCTCGGCGCCTTCGTCGCCGTACGGCTCGCGGGTCTACTGTTCCTGACGCTGTGGGCCCATCACCAGGACCACGGTGTCTGGCCGATCCTGGCGCGGCAGTGGGACGCGAAGTGGTACCTCGGCATCGCCGACCACGGCTACGCCCACGAAGTCGGCACCAAGGGAAGCAATCTGGCGTTCTTCCCGCTCTATCCGGTCCTGGTCAAGGCGGTCGCGGCCGTCACCCCCGGCACCCGCGCCACCACCGGTCTGTGCCTCGCCGTCGCCGCGTCCTTCGTCGCGGCCTGGGGGGTCTTCGCGGTGGCCGACCGGCTGTACGGGCGCCGGGTCGGGGTCCTGGCCACCGTCCTGTGGGCCGCGTTCCCGGTCAGTCTGGTGCAGTGGATGGGGTACACCGAGTCCTTGTTCACCGCGTGCGCGGCCTGGTCGCTGTACGCGGTGCTCACCCGCCGCTGGCTGTGGGCGGGCGCGCTGGCCGTGCTCGCGGGTCTGACCCGCCCGACCGGTGTCGCGGTGGCGGCCGCGGTCACCGTGACGGCCCTGCTGTCCCTGCGCCGCGGCTTCTCCGTGCGCGCGCTCACGGCGGCTCTCCTCGCCCCGCTCGGCTGGTGCGGGTACATCGCCTGGGTGGGCCTGCGGGTGGGGCGCTGGGACGGCTACTTCGCCGAACAGCGGGTGTGGAGCAACGAGATGGACGGCGGCCGGCGGACCCTGCGGGAGATCCGCCATCTGCTGGTGCGGGACTCGACGCCACATCTGTTCCTGGTGCTGGTGACGCTGGTGCTGATCGCCGCGGTGGCCCTGTTCGCGCTGTCGGCGCGCGACCGCCAGCCCCTGCCCCTGCTGGTCTTCACGGGGGTGACGCTGCTCATCGTCCTGACCAGCGGCGGCGTCTACTTCCCGCGCGCCCGCTATCTGCTGCCGGCCTTCCCGCTCCTGCTGCCGCCAGCCCTGCGGCTTTCCTGTGCCGCCCGCCGCCACCGTGTCCTCGTCCTGACGGCGGCGGTGGCGGGCTCGGTGTACTGGGGCGCGCACATGGTCCTGGTGTGGCCGGGGGCGCCGTGACGCCCCTCTAGCCGGGGGCACCGTGACGCCCCGCTACGGCAGCAGCACCAGGGCCACCGCGAAGACCACCGCCAGGGCGACGGTGAGCGGCCACAGCGGGCGTCCCCGCTCCCGCCGGGTCGCCGGGACGGTCGGCCGCAGCGCGGGGTCCTGCCACATCGCGGTGATCTCGGCGGCGGTGCGCTCGTAGGGGTGGGTCCAGCCCCGCCGCAGCTCCAGCTTCGCCCAGCGGGTGCCGTACATCGTCCAGGTGGGGAAACCGGCCCGGCGGCTGTCGATCTTCAGCTCGGCGCCCTTGCAGCGGACGACGCGGATGTCGTCCCAGGCGATGTGGTGGATACGGCGGAACCCGTTGAACCAGAGGCCCTCGCGGTCGGCGGTGACGCTCCAGGCGAGCCGGTCGGGAAGCATCAGGGCGCCGCCCAGCGCCAGGCCGCCGACGAGGACGTAGCGCCAGAACCAGCCAGACTCGTCCAGGGCGATCGGGACGAACCACAGGACCACCACCACGGCGGTGAGCCGGTCCATCCACCCGGCGCTCCACCGCCGCACGGCCCCGGAGCCGAGCTCGGTCGCCGCCGCCTCGGCGGCCAGCCGGCCCAGCTCCTGGTACGCCGCCTTACGGGTCCCCGCCCGCTTCTCCCCCACGATCCGGCTGCGTCCGAACCGGTCCGACAGCGGCCGTACGGGCCCCTGGGACCGCTCGATCAGCGGCGGCTCGCCGGGCTCCTCGTCGGCGCTGACGAGGAGGATCTCGCCGCCGTCGTAGGGCGTGCCGTACAGGACGGCCTCGCGCAGGGGGCCGGGCTCCTCGTCGTCGACCCGGTCGAGGGCCTCCCGCATCTCCGCCTCGGCGGCCTCCTCGTCGAAGTCGTCGTCGTCCGCCTCCTCGAAGAAGGGCTCGCCCTCGTCGTCCAGCTCCGACATCGAGACGGTGAACAGGGGGCGCAGCGCGCCGAGGTCGTCGGCGGCGTAGACCTCGGTGTCCACGTCGGCGTTCTCCCGTACGAGCACGCGGAGGACGGGGGCGGGCGCGCCGCGCAGGACGGCGGCGCGGCGGCGGCCGAGGAGGCCGGAGAGGACGGCGGTGAGGCCGAGTCCGGTGACGTAGAGGCCCGTCGCCGCGAGCGCGTGGCCGTCTCCGCGTCCGAACGCCGCGACCGCCGCGGCACCGGCCGCCGCCACGGCCAGTCCGAACCAGGCGAGGAGCTTGCCGCGCCGGAACGTCTTGCCCTCGTCCGGCGGTACGGCCGTCGCTCCGCCCGCCGCGGCCAGCGCGGCCGCCCGCTGCCGCCCGCGCGCGACCAGCCGCAGCATGGCGACCGTCCAGACCAGGAGCAGGACCGCGAGCAGAGGCACGCTCACCGCCCGGGGCGCCGGCTGCTGGAGCGGGATCGCGAAGAGCAGAACGGGCACGGAGATCCGTACGACCTCGGGCCGTACCACCAGCCAGACCGCGTGCAGCGCGATGACGGCGGCGACCCACGGGCTCACACTGTCGCTCAGCGCGAGGGCGCCGGAGCCGAGCAGGCCGGCCAGCGCCACCCCGACCAGGACACCCGTGTCGAGCCGCACCGGCACCCACCGGGCCGGTAGGGCCTGTGTCCACCGCCGTGTCTGTTCCCCGTCCCAGGGGAGGCAGCCGTCGGGTATCGCGGAGGCGGGCAGCGGCAGCGGCCGCTGGAGGTTCGTGCTCATCGTCTTCCAGACACTCGGACCACAGGTGTGGTTGCAGTCCTCGGGTCCTGGTTCGGGGCGGCACGCCGAGGTGAGGCCGCATCATCACCCCGGAACCTGTGAAAGGACAGGCCTGTCAGCCGGTTGCGATCAAGATCACCAGCAGGAGCGCCCCCGCGATCGCCGGCGCGAAGATCTCGTACGCCCAGCGCACGGTCACCTCGCCCTGCGCACTGTCCGCTGTGCCGCGCGTCTCCATGAGCTCGCGCAGGTCGTCCATGATCTTGTCGGTCTCGGCCCGGGCGGGTCCGGCGTCGGGAGCGGGCGCGGCGCCGCCGCCTCCGAAGCCGAGCCGCAGTCCGGCGCCGCCGCCGCGCTCGGCGCGCGCGTCCTTGCGCGCCGCCCTCTTGCGGGCGCGCAGCGACACCGGGACGGCCCACAGCTGGAACTTGTCGCCGGACTCGGCGACGACCTCGTTGGAGTAACCGGACCGCAGCGCGGCGGCCTGCCCCCAGGGCAGCACGATCACCCGGAACGGGTTGCGGATGCGCAGGCGGTCCTCGTTGGCGTAGACGGCGGGGCGGACGGTGAAGGCGACGATCAGGGGGACCGCGAGGATCATCGAGGCGAGCGCCAGCCAGGGGGTGCGGTCCTCGCCCTGGACGAGGGCGTCGATGCCGAGCCAGAGGACGATGGCGAGCAGCAGGGCGCCTCCGGCGATGCCTGCGGGTGAGCGGTAGATGCGGTCCTTGGTCGTCATGCGGCGATTGTGCCTCAGTGGTTCATCTTCCCGCCGTGGGGGACCTTGTGTGTGGGCGAGTGCGGGTCGTTCGTGGCTGGTCGCGCCCACGCGGCGGAGCCGCATATTGATACAGTCCCGCGCCCCTTCAGGCCGGACCGGGCTCCCTTGGTCCAGAGGAACCGTTCTTTCGGGGTGTACAGCCGCTACGCGCGTAGATATGCTCGGCTGGTGACCATGCCCACCACTGCATCTCCCGCACACCCGCTTACGGATGTCACCGCGTCCGACAGCACGCTGCGTCGCTTCCTCCACGGGCTGCCCGGCGTCGACGCGGTCGGCCTGGAGGCGCGCGCCGCCTCGCTCGGCACCCGTTCCATCAAGACGACCGCCAAGGCGTACGCCATCGACCTCGCCATCTCGATGGTCGACCTGACGACGCTGGAAGGCGCGGACACCCCGGGCAAGGTCCGGGCGCTCGGCGCCAAGGCGGTCCATCCCGACCCGACCGACCGTACGACCCCCGCGACCGCGGCCGTCTGCGTCTATCCCGACATGGTGCCCGCCGCGAAGGAGGCCGTCGCCGGCTCCTCCGTGAAGGTCGCCTCGGTCGCCACCGCCTTCCCGGCGGGCCGCGCCGCCCTGGCGGTGAAGCTCGCCGACGTGCGGGACGCCGTCGCCGCGGGCGCGGACGAGATCGACATGGTCATCGACCGCGGGGCGTTCCTCGCGGGCCACTACATGAAGGTGTACGACGAGATCACCGCCGTGAAGGAGGCCTGCGGGACCAGCGCCCGGCTCAAGGTCATCTTCGAGACCGGTGAGCTCTCGACGTACGACAACATCCGCCGCGCGAGCTGGCTCGGCATGCTGGCCGGCGCGGACTTCATCAAGACGTCGACCGGCAAGGTGGCGGTGAACGCGACCCCCGCGAACACCCTCCTCATGCTGGAGGCCGTCCGCGACTTCCGCGCCCAGACCGGTGTCCAGGTCGGTGTGAAGCCGGCCGGCGGCATCCGCACCACCAAGGACGCCATCAAGTTCCTCGTGCTGGTCAACGAGACCGTCGGCGAGGACTGGCTGGACAACCACTGGTTCCGCTTCGGCGCCTCCTCGCTTCTGAACGACCTGCTGATGCAGCGTCAGAAGCTGGCCACCGGCCGTTACTCCGGCCCCGACTACGTGACGGTGGACTGATCACCATGGCATCCGCATTCGAGTACGCACCGGCGCCCGAGTCCCGCTCGGTCGTCGACATCGCCCCCTCCTACGGGCTGTTCATCGACGGCGAGTTCGTCGAGGCGGCGGACGGCAAGGTCTTCAAGACCGTCTCCCCCGCCACCGAGGAGGTCCTCTCCGAGATCGCCCAGGCGGGCGAGGCGGACGTGGACCGCGCGGTGAAGGCCGCCCGCAAGGCGTTCGAGAAGTGGTCGGCGCTGCCCGGCTCCGAGCGCGCCAAGTACCTGTTCCGTATCGCCCGGATCATCCAGGAGCGCAGCCGCGAACTGGCCGTCCTGGAGACCCTGGACAACGGCAAGCCCATCAAGGAGACCCGCGACGCCGACCTGCCCCTGGTCGCGGCGCACTTCTTCTACTACGCGGGCTGGGCCGACAAGCTCGACCACGCGGGCTTCGGTGCCGATCCGCGTCCGCTGGGCGTCGCGGGTCAGGTCATCCCGTGGAACTTCCCGCTGCTGATGCTGGCGTGGAAGATCGCCCCGGCGCTGGCGACCGGCAACACGGTCGTGCTGAAGCCGGCCGAGACCACTCCCCTGTCGGCCCTGTTCTTCGCGGACATCTGCCGCCAGGCGGGCCTGCCCAAGGGTGTCGTCAACATCCTTCCGGGATACGGCGACACGGGCGCGGCCCTCGTCGAGCACCCCGATGTGAACAAGGTCGCCTTCACCGGTTCGACCGCGGTCGGCAAGGCCATCGCGCGCCAGGTGGCGGGCACGGACAAGAAGGTCACCCTCGAACTGGGCGGCAAGGGCGCCAACATCGTCTTCGACGACGCCCCGATCGACCAGGCCGTCGAGGGCATCGTCACCGGCATCTTCTTCAACCAGGGCCAGGTCTGCTGCGCGGGCTCCCGGCTGCTGGTCCAGGAGTCGATCCAGGACGAGCTGCTGGACTCGCTCAAGCGCAGGCTCTCCACCCTGCGGCTCGGCGATCCGCTGGACAAGAACACCGACATCGGCGCGATCAACTCCGAGGAGCAGCTCTCCCGGATCACCTCGCTCGTCGAGGCGGGCGAGGCGGAGGGCGCCGAGCGCTGGTCGCCGGCCTGTGAACTCCCCTCCTCCGGCTACTGGTTCGCCCCGACGCTCTTCACCAACGTCACCCAGGCGCACACCATCGCCCGCGACGAGATCTTCGGCCCGGTCCTGTCGGTGCTGAGCTTCCGTACGCCGGACGAGGCCGTCGCCAAGGCCAACAACAGCCAGTACGGCCTGTCGGCGGGCATCTGGACGGAGAAGGGTTCGCGGATCCTGGCCGTGGCGGGCAAGCTGCGCGCGGGCGTGATCTGGTCCAACACGTTCAACAAGTTCGACCCGACCTCGCCGTTCGGCGGTTACAAGGAGTCGGGCTTCGGCCGCGAGGGCGGTCGGCACGGCCTGGAGGCGTACCTCGATGTCTGATCGCAGTGTTGAAAAAGGCGGCTCCGCCGCCGGGCGTCTGAGCGTCTTCAAGACCTACAAGCTGTACGTCGGGGGCAAGTTCCCCCGTTCCGAGAGCGGCCGGGTGTACGAAGTGACCGACTCGAAGGGCAAGTGGCTGGCCAACGCGCCGCTCTCCTCCCGCAAGGACGCCCGTGACGCGGTGGTCGCCGCGCGCAAGGCGTTCGGTGGCTGGTCGGGCGCGACGGCGTACAACCGGGGTCAGATCCTGTACCGCGTCGCCGAGATGCTGGAGGGCCGCCGCGAGCAGTTCGTGCGCGAAGTGGCCGACGCCGAGGGGCTGTCGAAGTCGAAGGCGGCCGCTGTCGTCGACGCGACGGTCGACCGCTGGGTCTGGTACGCGGGCTGGACCGACAAGATCGCCCAGGTGGTCGGTGGCGGTAACCCGGTGGCGGGCCCGTTCTTCAACCTCTCCACCCCCGAGCCGACCGGCGTGGTCACGGTTGTGGCCCCGCAGGAGTCGTCCTTCCTGGGCCTGGTCTCGGTCGTCGCCCCGGTGATCGCGACCGGCAACACGGCGATCGTGATCGCGTCCGAGAAGTCCCCGCTGCCCGCCCTGTCCCTGGGCGAGGTGCTGGCCACCTCCGACCTGCCCGGCGGTGTGGTCAACGTCCTGTCCGGCCGTACGGCGGAGATCGCGACGCCGCTGGCCGCGCACCAGGACGTCAACGCGATCGATCTGGCGGGCGCCGACGACGTACTGGCGAAGGAGCTGGAGATCGCGGCGGCCGACAATCTGAAGCGCGTTCTGCGTCCACAGGCTGTGGATTATTCGGCGGCTCCCGGGATCGACCGCATGACGGCGTTCCTGGAGACGAAGACGGTCTGGCACCCGACGGGTTCGCTGGGGGCGTCCGGCTCGTCCTACTGACGGCCACCGCAGACCGGAGAGCCGCGCCTTCCCACCGTCCTGGGAAGACGCGGCTCTCTGCGTGCCGTCAGCGGTTGTTGAGGATCCCCGCGGCCTGGCCGACCACCGGGATGGCGCCGATGGACTGGGCCTGCGCCACCGGGCCGGTCAGCGCCTGGGTGGCCAGGGGCTGGAAGTCGGCGAGCTGGGTGCCGAGGCCGTTGTCGAGGGGGTCGACGCCGGTGCCGGCGAGGGGGTTGGGCTTGAGGCCGGTGACCGGGCCGGTGACATAGCCGACGGTCGAGGTGAGGCCCTGGAGGCCGGCCTGCGGGTCGATATTGCCCAGCGAGGTGGGGCGGGTGCGCATCACGTCGACGACCGGGTCGGTGTCCGCGGCGGCCGTCGCCGCGCCTGCGCCCAGGGCCACGCCCGCGGTCGCGAGGGCGGCCAGCGCACGCTGGGCGGTGGGGGTGGAGGAGGACGCGTGTCGGGCCATTGCTGCTGCCACCTTCGACTTGCACAAGGTAATCGGGTCGACACGAAGGGTAGTTGAGGTTCGGCGCGCACTCCACCGCCGACCCGCAGACTTCAGAACCGTCCCCATAGGCACGAAAAGTAGCAATCATTTAATGTCGGAATCCGATATGCGGCATTCGAACTATCGACTGAATAACGCCGCTTGACGTACCCTCAAGATCACTTCAAAGCGGGGGCGACACCCCTGCCGCGGTGCGTGAGTCAGATGACCAGCCTTTCGATCAAGGATGGAAATTGAGACCCGGGGGGGCCATGTCCATACACATAGCCGATGTCCAGCAGCACACGCGCGCCACCGAAACCTATTCAAGTCTTGATGATTTCGAACTGGTGCACCCGGTACACACCGACGCCGTCTGCGGGGTTCTTCGCGGCGCCTTCGCCGAAGCACCGCACACCCGGGGCTTCACCCAGTTGACCGGACGCTTCGCCGTCGAGACGATGCATCACCCGCTCTCCGATTTCTCGCGCCTGATCCGCACCGAGATCCTCACCCGCGGGCACACCCTGCGGCTGCTGGCGGACCGCGCCGTCATGACCGACCCCCGCTCCCGCGCCCTGCCGGGCGACGCCCGGGCACGCCAGGTGCAACTGCGCGTCACCGACGCCCCGTTGCCCGACCTGGCCCTGCTGGGGGCCGAGCTCGGCCTGGTGCGGACCGTGACACCGGACGGCCGGCTCCAGATCCTGCTCGCCCGCCGGGAGGCCACCGCGGCCCTGCTCCAGTTCCAGCAGGTGCTGTGGGGCCACGCCGAGGGCCTGACCTCGCCGCGCGTCCGCGAGCTGCACCTGGACGACGTCCAGCGGCAGGTGCTGCGGATGCTCGGCTCCGGCATGAAGGACGACACCGCGGCCCGGCAGATGAACGTGTCCGTGCGCACCTACCGCCGTCATGTGGCCGCCATCCTCAAGTCCCTTGACGTCAGCACCCGTTTCGAGGCGGGGATCAGGGCCGCGGAGTACGGCCTGGTGTCCGCGACCTGACAGCCGCACCCGGGTCCGCACCAGGGCCCGGGGGTGGCAGGTTGCTGCCGACTTTGCCGTCCGGAACCTGTTGCTGCCGCGGCGCGCGGACTTCTAGGTTGATCAGGAAACCAGCACCCCCACCAGGTAATTGACCCCCGTTCTTCCGTGCCCACGCACGGCACCGCGGGCAGAAACGGATGACGGAATGTCCATTGCTTCGGTCACCCTTGCCGAGGTCGAGGCCGCCGTACTCGCCGTGACGGCAGAGGCCCTGAATGTCCCCGAAGTGCAACTCGACGACAATCTTCTGGAACTGGGCGTCGACTCTCTGGTCGCCACCCGGATAGTGGCGGCGCTGCGCACCCGCTTCGGCGCGGACATCCCGCTGCTCAACATCTTCGAATACCCGGAATTGCGCGAATTCGCCATATCGGTCCTGGACACGATCCAAGACGCACCCCAGGAATGACACATGGGCATACCGGGCGAGTTCCCCTACGACGCCGGACTGCACCCGGGCGGATACACCACCCGGCTGTGGACCATGCGCCAGCTCGCGGGCCTCTACAGCGCCGAGAGCACCAACAGCCGCTTCCGCTACCTGCTGGAGATGGGTGAGACGGGCCTCTCGCTCGCCTTCGACCTGCCGACCCAGCTCGGCCTGGACCCCGACGCCCCCGCCGCCGAGGGCGAGGTGGGACGCACCGGGGTCTCCGTCGCCACCGTGGACGACCTGAAGACGGTGTTCAGGGAGATCCCGCTCGACCGGGTCTCGGTCTCGTTCACCATCAACGCCACCGCCCCGATGCTGCTCGCGATGTGGATCGTGGCCGCCGAGGAGTCGGACGTGGACCCCGCCGCCCTGCGCGGCACCCTCCAGAACGAGATGCTCAAGGAGTTCCTCGCCCGCAAGGCGTATGTGTACGACCTCGACACCAGCGTGCGCTACGCCCTCGACGTCGTCGAGTACTGCATGGAGCACCTGCCCGGCGTCAACCCCATCTCGGTCTCCGGCGGGCACGCCCGGGAGGCCGGGGCGGACGCCGCGCTGGAGGTCGCCTGCGCGCTGGCGAGCGTGGACGCCTATCTCGCCGGGATGGTCGAGCGCGGGCACTCCGCCGAGCGGGTCGCGTCCCGGTTCAGCTTCATCTTCGGCACCGACATGGAGGTGCTGAAGGAGGCCGCCAAGCTGCGGGTCGCCCGCCGCCGGTACGCGGAGCGGATGCGGGACCGCTGGGGTGTGACCTCGCCCCGGGCGATGCGGCTGCGCGCCCAGGTCAACACCTTCGGCTCGGCCCTCGCCTACCAGGAGCCCCTCAACAACATCGTCCGGGCCACCCTCCAGGCGGTCGCGGCCGTCCTCGGCGGCACCCAGTCGCTGCACGTGTGCAGCTTCGACGAGGCCGTGCAGACACCCGGCCCGCTCGGCGCCCGGATCGCCCTGCGCACCCAGCAGATCCTCGCCGAGGAGACCGACCTGGCCCGCTACGCCGACCCGCTCGGCGGCTCCCATGTGATCGAGGGCCTCGTCGAGGAACTGGGCAAGGAGGTCGACGACTGGCTGGAGCGGATCGAGGCGCGCGGCGGTGTGGCGGCCTGTATCCGCAGCGGCTGGCTGGAGGGCCGGATCGAGGAGCTCGCCTACCGTGACCCCGGGCCCACCGTGGGGGTGCTGGAGACCTCGCCCTCGGAGTCCGAGCGGCAACTGCTCCAGGCCGAGCTCCACACCACGCCCGGCGGCCGACGGGATGTCGAACGCCCGGACTGCGAACCGGAGTTGACCCGGCTGCGGGACGACGCCCGGGCCGGCCGCAACGTCCTGCCGGCCCTGATCGAGGCGGTCCGGCGGCGGGCCACCATCGGGCAGCTCTGTACCGCCATGCGACCGGCCGACGACCCCTCGGCACCGTCCCCTTCCTGACGCTCCCCCACCCCAGCGGAGTTGCCCTGATGTCTCAACTGATCGACGCGGTCCGGCACGGCGCGGACCCGGACGAGCTGCTGTCCTGCCCGGTGCCGGAGTCCTATCGCGCGGTCTTTCTGCGCCGCGAGGACGAGGACCTGTTCAAGGGGATCGACAGCCGCGACAAGGACGTACGGCGCACCCTGCATCTCGGCGAGGTGCCGATGCCGGAGCTGGCGCCGGACGAGGTGCTGGTCGCGGTGATGGCCTCCGCCGTCAACTACAACACCGTCTGGTCCGCGCTGTACGAGCCGATGTCGACGTTCGGGTTCCTGCGCCGGTTCGCCCGCGAGGGCCACTGGGAGGCCCGGCACGACCGGGACCACCAGGTCGTCGGGTCCGACGCGGCCGGTGTGGTGGTCCGGGTGGGCGGCGCCGTACGGCACTGGGCCCCCGGTGACCGGGTGGTGGTGAACCCGCCGTACATCGACGAGCAGGACCCGGTCGCCCAGCGGGACGGGATGCTGACCACGGGCATGCTCGCCTGGGGGTTCGAGACCAACTTCGGTGCGTTCGGCGACTTCGCCGTGGCCCGCGCCTCGCAGCTCGTGCCGATGCCGCCGCATCTGTCGTGGGAGGAGGCCGCCTGCAACACGCTGTGTCTCGGCACGTCCTACCGCATGCTGATCGGTGACCACGGGGCCCGGATCAGGGCCGGGGACATCGTGCTGGTGTGGGGTGCGGCGGGCGGGCTCGGCAGTTACGCCGTGCAGCTGGTGCGGCAGGCCGGCGGGATCGCGGTCGGGGTCGTGGGCTCGCGCGACAAGGCCGACCTCGTGGACCGGCTCGGCTGCCATCTCGTCGTCGACCGCAACGACGTGGGGCTCGGCGACGACGAGGACGACGCCTCCGCGTGGCGGGCACTGGGCTCGGTCATCCGCAAGGAGCTCGGCGAGGACCCGCACGTCGCCTTCGAGCACGTCGGCAGGTCCACCTTCGAGACCTCGGTGAACGTGGTCCGGCGCGGCGGTGTCGTGGTGACCTGCGGGTCCAGCAGCGGCTACCGGCACGTCTACGACAACCGCTACCTCTGGATGAAGCTCAAGCGGGTCATCGGCAGCCACGGCGCCAACATCGACGAGGCGTGGGAGGCCAACCGCCTGCTCCGCCTCGGCATGGTCGTCCCCGCGCTCTCCCGGGTCTTCCCGCTGTCCCAGGCCGCGGAGGCCACCCGCTCGGTCCAACTCAACGCCCACGAGGGCAAGGTGGGCCTCCTGAACCTGGCCACCACGGAGGGCCAGGGCATCCAGGACCCGGGCCTGCGGGAACGGATCGGCGAAACCCGGCTCCGCCTCTTCCGCGACCACGCGGGGCAGGTGGCCGGGCCGTGAGCACGCCGTACGACAGCATGCCGGGGGTTCGCCGGCGCCCGGCCGCCGGGACATCGGGGGCGGTCGCCGGTGCGGATGCGGACCGATCGCGGCCCTTCCGCGACCGCACCGGGCAGGGGGAGCGGACATGACCACCCCGAACGACAGCATCCCCGAGGCCTTCCGCCGCCAGGCCGCCCGGACTCCGGAGGCGATCGCCGTCGCCGGGGCGGGTGCGGAGCTGACCTACGGTGAGCTGGACCGTCGCTCGGACGCGTGGGCGGCCGCGCTGGTCGCGCACGGGGTGCTGCCCGGGGACCGGGTGCTGGTGTGCCTGGAGCGGTCGGTGTCGCTGGTCGTCGGGCTGCTGGCGATCCTCAAGGCGTCGGCGGCGTACCTCCCGGTGGACCTCGGCGAGGCGCCCGCGCGGCTGGCGGGCATCGTCGCGGACGCGGAGGTACGGCTGGCGCTGTGCGACGCGGCGGGGGCCGGGGTGCTGGGGACACACGACGTGCCGGTGGTGCTCGTCGGACGGCCCGGCGGGACACCGGAGGCTGCCGCGAGCGGTGCCTCGACGTCGACGCCCGCCGAACGGGCCGTGTCACCCGTATCGCCGGCCGGACAGCCCGCCAAAACCACGGCACCCACGTCTTCGGGCGCGCCCCCGCCCGCCGGGCAGGCCGTCGCCGGCCCCGCCCCGCGAACCGGTCCCGAGGATGTCGCCTGCGTCATGTACACCTCCGGCTCCACCGGCCGTCCCAAGGGTGTGCTCGTGCCGCACCGGGCCGTGGTGAACCTTGTTCGCGAGCCCAACTACGTCAGCCTGGACGCCGACGACCGGCTGCTCCAGCTCGCCCCGGTCGCCTTCGACGCGGCGACCTTCGAGATCTGGGGTGCGTTGCTGAACGGCGCCCGGCTGGAGGTGGCGCCGGCCGGGCCGCTCGGGGCGGTCGGGCTGGGTGAACTCTTGCGGGAGCGGGGCATCACGGTGCTGTGGCTGACGGCGGCACTGTTCCACCGTCAGATCGACGTCGACGCGGGGTCGTTGGGCTCGCTGCGCGTGCTGCTGGCGGGCGGTGACGTGCTGTCCGTCGAGCACGTCCGGCGCCTCCGCGCGGCCGCCCCGGAGCTGCGGATCGTCAACGGCTACGGCCCGACCGAGGCGACCACCTTCTCGCTGTGCCACCGGATCGCACCGGACGAGGAGTTCCCCCGCTCGGTCCCCATCGGCGTCCCCGTCCAGGGCACCGAGGCCCAACTACGGGACGACTCAGGGGCGGTCGTGCCCGAGGGCGCCGAGGGCGAGCTGTGGATCGCGGGGGCCGGCGTGGGCCTCGGCTACTGGCGCCGCCCCGACCTGACCGCCGAACGGTTCGTCACCGACCCCGAAGGCCGCACCTGGTACCGCACCGGCGACCTGGCCCGCCGACGCCCCGGCGGCGTCCACGAGTTCCTCGGCCGGATCGACGGCCAGGTCAAACTGCTCGGCCATCGCGTGGAACCCGGCGAGATCGAGAACCTCCTCGCGGCGCACCCACCCATCCGCCAGGCCGCCGTGGGCGTCCGCACCAACCTCGTCGGCGATCCGAAACTCGTCGCCTGGGTCACCCTCACCGGCCCGCTGGACCGCCGCGCCCTGCGCGCCCGCCTCCGGCGCGAACTGCCCGAGTACATGGTGCCGACGCTCTTCGCGGCCGTCGACGCACTGCCCGTCACCGCCAACGGCAAGGTCGACCGGAACGCCCTGCCGACCCCCGACTGGCGACGTAAGGAGAACTATGTCTGAGGTGCGCGACCGGCTCGCGGACACCGTCACCGCGGTCTGGACCGAGGTGCTCGGCATCGACGGGATCGGGCCCGACGACGACTTCTTCGACCTGGGCGGCGACTCCCTGGTGGCCACGCGGCTCACCGCCGCGCTGGAACAGCGGCTGGGCCTCGCGATCGACGTACTGACGGTGTTCGACCACCCCACGATCGGGGAGCTCGTCACGGAACTGGAGAAGGCACATGGCGACCGGCTCTGACACCGCCGCGAACAAACGGAACGTACGGCTGTGGCTGGCCGGGACCTCCGTCTCGCTGTTCGGCGATGCCGCGCTGTGGATCGCGCTCGGCATCTGGATGAAGGATCTGACGGATTCCAACGGCGCGGCCGGACTGGCCTTCGCCGCCTATGTGCTGCCCCGCCTCGGCGCCCCGTTCCTCGGTCTGGTCGTGGACCGCTACCGGCGCCGCCCGCTGATCGCGCTGATCAACTTCGCGCTGGCCGGCTGGGTGTGCCTGGCCTTCCTGGTCCACGACAAGGACCAGGCGTGGCTGCTGTACCTGGTGCTGTTCGGCATCGGCCTGGGCGTCGGCATGCACAACGCGGCGGGCAGCGCGCTGCTCACCCGGCTGGTGCCGGCCGAGGAACTGGGCCCCACCAACGCGCTGATGCGCACGCTCCAGGAGGGCGGCATGCTCGTCGCGCCCGCCGTCGGCGCGGCCCTGTACACCTGGGTCGGACCGCGTGCCGTGGCCGGCCTCGAAGTGGTGACGTTCCTGGCGTGCGCGCTGTGCGTGCTGGCGGTCAAGGTCGACGAGCCCGAGCCGAAGCGGCCGGACGGCAAGCTCGTCCCGGAACTCCTGGCCGGCATACGGCACTTGGGGCGCACTCCGCAGCTGCGCGCGGTCTCCGTGGCCATGGGGCTCGGCCTGCTGGGCTTCGGCTTCATCGAGACGCTGATCTACGCCGTCGCCGACGAGGGTCTGCATCGCAGCGCGTCGTTCGTCGGGGTGCTCACCGTCGTCAAGGGCGTCGGCTCGGTGCTGGGCGGTCTCGCCGGGGTGCGGGTGCTCAAGCGGATGGGGCCGGGCCGGGAGGCGATGCTGACGGTGTTCGGGCTCGGCACGATGGGCCTGGGCTGCGCCCTGCTCGTCCTGCCCGGCGTGGCGCTCGCGCTGACGGGTGTCTTCGTGATCGGCCTGGGCATCCCCGGCGCGGTCGTCGGTCTGTACACCTCCGTGCAGCGCAACTCCCCCGACCGGCTCCAGGGCCGGGTCGCCTCGGCGGCGAGCATGCTCGCGACCGCGCCCCAGGTGCTGGCCGTGTTCACCAGCGCCGCGCTGGTGGCGAGCGTCGACTTCCGGGTACTGCTGGGCGTGATGACCGTCCTGGTCCTGGGCGGCTCCGGCTACCTCGCCCTGCGCATGCGCACCTTCCCCGCCGTGGCACCGCCCACCACCACGCAGCCGCACTCCGCACCCGCCGCCGCGGAGTGACGTACCGCCGCGCCAGGCCCTGTCCGGTGGACGCCAGGGTCTGTCCGGCGGATCGGCACCGCCACGGTGCACGGGCCGCCCCGGCGGCCGGCCCGAGCGAAGCCGAATGACGACGACGCACCAGACCGCCTCCCCCGCGCCCCCCGGGCGACGCACCAGACCGCCTCCCCCGCGCCCCCCGGGCGACGCACCAGACCGCGCACCCCGCGCCCCCCGGGCGACGCACCAGACCGCGCACCCCGCGCCCCCCGGGCGACGCACCGGACCGCGACGCCCGCGTGCCCCGGCCGGCCCCAGGAGTCGGCCCCGCATCTTCCGAAGGAGAACCCCATGACCGGCGCCCCCGTGGTGCTGCCTCTGACACCCCAGCAGCGCGGCGTGTACTTCCTGCACTGTCTGGCCCCGGACAGCGCGGTGTACAACGTGCCGATCGTGCTGCGGGTGCGCGGCGGTCTGGACCGTGAGCGGCTCCAGCGGGCGGTGGACGTCCTGGTGACCCGGCATCAGGCGCTGCGGCTGACGGTGCGGGAGAGCGACGGGCAGGTGCTCCAGCTGATCCACCCCGCGGGCGCGGCGCCCCGGGTCGAGGTGAACTGGACCCCGCTGCCGGGCGCGGACCTGACCCGGGCGGCCGCGGAGGTCGTCCGGTACGCGGGCCGGCCCTTCGACGTGGTGCGCGGCCCCCTGATGCGGGTGGACGTGGCGGAGCTCACCGGCGAGGAGCACGCGGTGTCGCTGTGCTTCCACCACCTGATCATCGACGAGATCGCGGCGACCGCGCTGGCCGGCGAACTGCACCGGCTCTACGAGGATCCCGCCGCCCTGCCCGCGGCGGGCCCCGAGCACCAGTACGCCGAGTTCTGCGCCGGACTGCTGGCCGAGCCCGATCCGTTGGGCCTCGACTGGTGGCGGGAGCGGCTGGCCGGGATGCCGGTGCTGCCGCTGCCCGAGGAGCATGTCCCCGAGGACCACGGTCTGTTCACCGGCGACCGGGTCGACTTCACCGTGCCCGAGGACGTCTCGGCGCGCGTCGCCGAAGTGAGCCGTGCCCACCGGGTCTCGGAGTTCATGGTGTTCCACGCCGCGCTGCTGGTGCTGCTGCACCGGTGGACCGGCGCCGAGGACATCGCCGTGGGGACGCCGATGAGCGGCCGGGTCGACGAGCGGTTCGCGAAGACCGTGGGCTTCTTCCAGAACACGGTCGTGCTGCGCGGCACGGTCGACCCCGGGCAGAGCTTCGCGGCGCTGCTCAAGGCGTCCCGGCGGACCGTGCTGGAGGGTCTGCAACGCCAGCACGTTCCCTTCGAGACGGTCGTGGACGCGGTGCGGCCGTCCCGGGAGTCCACCCGCAACCCGCTGTTCCAGGTGGCGCTGGTCTTCAACCGGCGCAAGGTCGAGCAGGACTGGAGCCTGCCGGATCTGACGGTGGAGCCGCTGCCGTTCCCGTGGCCGACCTCGCACTTCGATCTGGCGCTGACCCTGCTGCACGAGTACGGGGTGCTCAAGGGCGACTTCGCCTACAGCGCGCAGCGGTTCTCCCGGGCCACGGCCGAGCGGCTGACCGCGGTGTTCCTGCGGCTGCTGGACGGCCTGCTGGCGGATCCGGAGGCGCCGGTCGGGGACGTCGAGCTGATGGATGTCCAAGAGCGGTCGCGCATGAGGGAGTTGAGTTCCACGACCGGCCGCCATGTGCTGGACGGTCGGGGCCGGATGCTGCCGCTCGGGTTCCAGGGCGCCGTACACACCGAGGAGGCCGGGCGGCTCGTGCCGACCGGGGAGCGCGGCCGGTTCGCCCCGGACGGACGGTTCGAACTGTGGCGCGACCCCGTCGAGGCGGCCCTGGAGGCTCATCCGGGTGTGCTGGCCGCCGCCGTGGTGCGGCTGCCCGGCACCGAGGACGGGAGCGGCGAGCAGCTGATCGCCTGTGCCGTGCCGCGTCCCGGCGCCGAACCGCCCACGCCGCGCGAGCTGTCGGCCCATCTCCAGACCCGGGTGCCGGCGCACCTGCTGCCGCAGCGGGTCGTCGTACGGGACGAGATCCCCACCGGGGCGGACGGCCGCCCGGACCCGGCCGCGCTGGCCGCCGTACCCGAACCGGCCGAGGGGACGCCGGAGGAGACCGCGGACGACGCTCCGCGCGATGCCGTCGAGCGGCGGCTGGTGGAGCTGTTCGAGGAGCTCCTCGGCGTGCCGGGGCTCGGCCGTTACGACAACTTCTTCGACTACGGCGGCCAGTCGCTGCTGGCGGTCCGGCTGGTCGCACGGGTCGCCGAGGAGCTGAGCCGCCCGCTCGGCGTCGGCGTCTTCATGAACAACCCGACCGTGGCCGCCCTGGCCCGGGCCCTCGCCGAGGACACCACCGCGGGCCCCGCCGGCCTGGTGCGGCTGCGCACGCCCGTGGCCGAGCCCTCGGACGTGGCGGTTGCCCTGATCCACCCGGTCGGCGGCACCCTCATGTGCTACGCGCCCCTGGTCGGCCTCCTGCCCGGGGACACCGAGGTGGTCGGCCTGGAGCGGGTCGCGGACGCCCACCCCGACGACACCACCTACCGGGACCTCGTCGACCGGTACGCCACCACCCTGGCCGAGGCCCTGCCCGGCCGCCGGATCGCCCTGCTGGGCTGGTCGCTCGGCGGCGTCCTGGCCCACTCGGTCGCCGACCGGCTCACCGAACTCGGCCACGACGTCGCCCTCGTGGCCCTTCTGGACTCCCTGGCCCAGCGCACCGCCGAGGACGCCGAGCGGATGTCCGCCACCTCCGCGGAGCTGTCCGCACTCGCCGGTTCGGTCCGCCGGGACGGCACCGCTGTCCTCGGGACCACCCCGGAACAACGCCTGCTCATGCGGCGCTTCGGCGTCGACCTGGACCTCCTGCGCGACACACCCGCCGAGCAGGCCGCCCGCATGCTGGAGGACTGGGCCCGGCTGCTCGGTCTGGTGGCCGAGTGCGCCCCGGCGAAGATCACCGCGCCCCTCCAGCTGTTCCTGTGCGCGGACAACCCGGCCGGCTACCCGCAGGCGCTGGCCGCGAGCTGGGAGGGCCTCGGCGGGGCGCTGGAGCTGTGCCGGGTGCCCGGGACACACATCGACGTGCTCGCGTCCCCCGCGGTGGAGCGGGTCGCGGCGGCGTTCACCGAGCGGGCAGGACGGTCATGACGGAGCCCCGGGTCGCCGCCGACTGGTACGAGAGCGCCGGGGTGCGCGGCGGCCCGCGCCGGATGCTCCAGGAGGATCGCGAGGCCGGACTGAAGGTGTTCCCCGAGCACCTGGTCCCGCATCTGCGCCACGAGGGCCTCGCCGGCCTCGGCGCGGACACCCGGCAGACGCTGCTGACCCAGCACTTCTACCAGTACATGCTCTTCACCTCGCACCTGGAGACCAAGGTGGTCAACCGGGGAGCGGCGATGGTGGCGCACGGCGAGACCGACGTCGACCTCGGGCCGGACGCCCGGCTGGACGCGTTCAAGATCTACAGCGACGAGGCCTACCACGCCCTGTTCAGCCTGGACGTGGTGCAACAGGTGGAGAAGACCACGGCGGTGCCGGTCCTGCCGTACGACTTCGCGCCGCGCATGGCGCGGCTGGACCGTACCGGACACGAATTCCTGCCGGACCACGGCTCGTTGGCGCACATCCTCCAGGTCGTCGCCTTCGAGACCGTGGTGACCCGGATGCTGGCGCGGATCCCCCGGGACGAGACGGTGTTCCGGGTGGTGCGTGAGGTCGTGGGCGACCACGTCCGCGACGAGGTGCACCACCACGCCTACTTCACCCGCTACTTCAAGGAACTGTGGGCGAGCCTGTCCCCGGCGATGCGCGTCAAGGTGGCGTGCGCCATGCCGCACTTCGTCGACGACTGTCTGCGCCCCGACCTCGATCCGGTGCGCTCGGCCCTGCTCACGGCCGGCGTGCGCGCCGACCGTGCCGAGGAGGTGCTGCGCGACTGCTACCGCGAGGAGTTCCTGACGGCCGGTGTACGGGACGCGGGCCGGCACACGCTGGGGCTGTGCGAGTCGGTGGGCGCGTTCGACATACCCGAGGCCCGCGAGCAGCTGCATCTGCTGGGGCTGACGGACTGACGGGGTCCGGGCGGCGGCGCGGGCCGCCCGGGCCTCATTTCGACTTCTACGTCATGGGCGATACGTCATGGGCGACACGTCACTTCTCCAGTACCGCCGCGAGCGCGACGCCGTCGATCCGCCCGGACGCCAGCCGGGGCAGCCGGTCGAGGACGTGGACGGTGGGCGGGGGCCAGCCCGCGGGCCAGACGCGGCGCACGGCACGGCGCCACGCACGGGGGTCGCCGTCCGTCCCCGGGGCCGGGACCACGGCGGCCCGGACCCGGAGCGCCCCGCCGTCGCCGGTCACGACCGCCGCCTCCTGGACTCCGGGCAGCGCGGCGAGCGCCGTCTCGGCCTCGGCACGGTCCAGGGTGCGCCCGACCCACTGCCGCACCTGGTCCGCGGTGCCCAGCAGCCGGACCCGGCCGTCCGCGTCGATCCAGGCACGGAACCCGCCGGGACGCGGGTCGTCGCCGACGCCGAGCAGCCCGACGATCCCCCGCGGCAGGGTGCGCCCCTCGGGGTCGGTCACCCGTAGCGGGCGGCCGGGCGCCGGGGCGGTGAGCCAGATGCCGTACGGGTCCCGCGCCCGCCAGTCGCACACGCCGAGCCGCCCGAGGGCCGGGTCCACGACGTCCAGCAGGACACGGCCGCCCGCGCGCTGGTACGCGGCGACGGCGGGCGTGGGCAGGAACTGCTCGACGGGGCAGTGGACGACCGGGGTGGCCGCCGGGCCGGTCGCCGCGGCGGCGGCGAGTGCGGGGAACGACCCGCGCGCGGCGGCCGGCTGGGTGTCGGTGTCCGGTACGGGGTGCTCGGGGGGACGTACGTAGGGCTCGGCGAAGGTGTGCAGCGGGGCGTCGGGGCGGTCGGTGAGGGCGCCGAGCAGACGGGTGAAGTCGGCCGTGAGCCGCCGCGCGCCGGCCTGGTCGAGGGCGGCCGGGGTGAAGTCGAGCCGTCCGTAGGCGGCGTCGCCCTCGCGGCGCAGTTGCAGGATGAGGTCGAAGGACCGCGTCGAGTTGGGCGCGAAGAAGTCCCAGTCGAACTCCAGCCCCGCCACCTCGCCCAGATCCCGCGCGACCGACGGGTAGGACACGCCGATCCGGTCGAAGGCACCCTGGCTGACGTCCACGCCGTGGCGGCGGCGCAGTTCGCGCAGGACCCAGCTGAACGGGACCCGGCGATGGCGGTGGACGAGGCCGAGCGCCTCCCCGGCGGCCGTGAGCAGCTCCCGGAACGTCGTCTCGGGCGTCACCTCCATCAGACACGGCACCACATTGACCTGGAGGCCGATGTGGTCCCGGGTCTCGGGCACGCTGGTGTCCACCGGGATGCCCAGGACGAAACGGCGGTTGCCGTATCCGTGCAGGACCGCGGCGGCGCAGGCCACCAGACCGGTGAAGAAGCTGACGCCCCGCCGCCGGGTGAGCTCGCGCAGCCGGGCGCAGTGCGCGGCGGCCAGGTCGAAACGGGGCGTGGGCCGTACCGTGCCGTCCGGCTCGGCGTCGGCGGAGCGGGGCAGGACCAGACCGGGCAGATCGAGCAGACCGGCGGTCAGCCAGTATCCGACGACGTCGTCGAGCTCCTCGTCGATCGCCGGGTGCTCGGGCAGGGCCTGGTCCTCCCGCGGGGGCCGGGGGCCGGTGGCGAGGGCGCGCAGGAACTCGCGGGCGAAGACGAACTTGGAGCGCCCGTCGAAGGCGATGTGGTGAACGCCGACGACCAGGGTGTGCCGGTCGGGTCCGTGCGTGAGCAGGGAGAAGGTGATCGGCGAACGGGTGGTCAGGTCCCAGGGCCCGATCCGGTGCGCCCGGTACCAGTCGCGGGCCGCGGAGAGCTCCTGCCCCGCTGCGGCGGCAAGCTCCAACTCCTCGAACTGGAGCACGTCCGGCGCCGGACGGATCGCCATCCGTGCCTCGCTCCCCTCGGTGACCAGCCCCCTGAGCTGCGGGTGATCCTCACACACGCCCAGGCACGCCCCCCGCACCCGTTCCGCGCTCACCGCACCTGTGATGAGCACCGACAGAAACCCCCCGTTGATCGACCCCGGGTGCAACTGCTGCTCCAGCCACATCGCCTCCTGAGCGGGAGACAACCGCACGAGCACGGGCCCGGCGCCGGACGCCTGAAGCTCCGCCGCCATCCCGGACACCCGGGCCGGGGCCCCACCCACCGCCCCCGTCACCTCCCCCACCGCCTCACCCACGCGATCCCCCCGCCCCCACCGCATCCGGCAGTTCCCGGCGGGCGAGCTTGCCGTTGGCTGTCAGGGGGAGTTCCGGGACGAGGGTGAAGCGGGCCGGGATCATGTAGTCGGGGAGGGCGGCCGCGCAGGCCGTGCGCAGGGCACCGACGTCGGGGGTCCGGTCCTCGCCGGCCGGGACGACGTAGGCCTGGAGGGCGGTAGTGCGGTCCGTGCCGAGGCCGACGACGGCAACGCGGCGTACCCCGGGGACCCGGCTCAGGACCGCCTCGACCTCGCCCGGCTCCACGCGGTAGCCCCGGACCTTGAGCTGGTCGTCGATGCGGCCGACGAAGTGCAGCAGACCGTCCTCCAGGCGCACCAGATCGCCGGTGAGGTAGCCGCGCAGGGTGCCGCCGTCGACGTACGGCAGCTGCGGGAACCGTTCCGCGGTCAGCCGCTCGTCTCCGAGGTACCCCGTGGCCAGGCAGCGGCCGGTGACGACGAGTTCGGCCTCCTCGCCCTCCGCGAAGGGTCCGAGGACGCCGTCCCGCAGCCGCAGCAGCCCGGCGCCGGCCACGGGGCCGCCGAGCGGGGGATGCGCGGGCCAGCCGGCCGGGTCCGGCGGCAGCCGGTACTCGGTGACGACATGCGTCTCGCTGGGCCCGTACTGGTTGACCAGGGTCGCGTCCAGGCCCGCGAACAGCGCGCGCACCTCGTCGTTGACGACCAGCCGCTCGCCCGCGACGACGACCTCCCGCAGCGCGGGCAGCCGAAGCCCGGTCACCGGCACCGCGACGGCCAGCGCGTGCAGGGAGGCCACCGGCAGAAAGGCACGGGCGATGCCGTACCGCTCCAGCACGGCGGCGAGCAGGAACGGGTCCCGCCGCGTCACGTCGTCGACCACGACCAGCGGCGCACCCGCGCCCCAGGCCGCCACCAACTCCTGGAACCCGACGTCGAACCCGACCGACGCGGCATGCAACGTGCGCGGCGCCTCGTGCCGATCCCAGCCGTCGAGATGCCAGCCCGCCAGCCCTTCGAGCACCACCGGCGGAACCGCCACACACTTGGGCGTCCCCGTGGAACCGGAGGTGGCCACGACGTAGGCGACAGGCCCACTCCGATCGACCACCGCCCCCACGCCCGCGCCCGAACGAGTCCGGCCAAGCCCCGCGCCGGCCACCGCACCTGGACCAGCCCCCTCGGCCACCCCGTCCACGGTCACACTTACCGTCTCGACCCCGACCGTCATCACCTCCGGACCGCGGCCGACGGATGCGGTGCCGTCGGTCAGGGTCAGTCGGACGTCCGCCGCGTCGGTGATCCGGTGCAGGCGGTCGGCCGGCAGGCCCGGGTCCAGGGCGACCACCGCCGCGCCCGCCCGCCAGACGCCGAGCACGGCCACGCACCGCCACCAGCCGCGCCCCGCCAGCACCCCGACGGACGCGCCGGGCCTCACGCCGCGTTCGGCGAGTGCGGCCGCGATCTCGGCGGAGGCGGCGTCCAGTTGGGTGTAGGTGTACTCGGTGTCCTCGTGCACCACCGCCACCCGGTCCGCGTACGTCCCGCACGCGGCGACCAGCAGTTCGGTGAGCGGCATCAGAGTTCGACCCGTACGCCGGACTCGAGCCAGTGGTCCAGCTGCACGGCCGCCTCGATGCTCATCCGGGTCACCCCGGCCCGCAGCCCGTAGGTGGGGTCGGTCAGCACCGACTCGACGCGGGCGGGGTCGAGCAGGTCGTTGACCCGGGCCCCGGGCCGCCCGGTGATCTCCTTCAGCTGGGCGCGCAGCGCGGTGCGGTAGGCGGGGTCCTGGACGGTCGGGTACGGCGACTTCTTGCGCTGGAGCACCGCCTCGGGCAGCAGGTCGCGGACCGCGGCCCGCAGCAGGCTCTTCTCCCGTCCGTCGGCGACCTTCATCTCCCACGGCACGTTGTAGACGTACTCGGCGAGTTCGTGGTCGCAGAACGGCACCCGCCCCTCGATGGACGCGGCCATCCCGAGGCGGTCCTTGCGGTCGAGGATGACCCGCAGATAGCGGGTCATGTTGAGGTACGTGATCTCCCGCATCCGGCGTTCGTGCGCGGACTCCTCACCACTGAGCGGAACCTCGGCGAGCGCCTCCTCGTAGCGGGCCTGCGTGTACCCGGCGAAGTCGAGCTCGCGGTACAGCTCCCGGTCCAGGAGTCCGGACAGGAACTCCATCTGGTGCGAGGCGCCGAGCCAGGGGAAGGTCCTGGACTTCACGTAGAACGGGTCGTGGAACCACATGTAGCCGCCGAACAGCTCGTCCGAGCCGTCCCCGGTGAGGGTGACCGTGCAGAAGCGGCGGACCTCCTGGGAGAGCCGGTACAGCGACACGTACATGTCGAGTCCGGCGACGGGCCGCTCATGGGCCCGCACCACGGCCGCCTGTCCCTCGGGGTCGGCGAGGTGGTCCCGGTCGACCAGCAGCTCGCGGTGCTCGCTGCCCAGGTGGGCGGCCATCTTGGCGACGTAGGGCGCGTCCGGGGAGTCGTGCACCTCGTCGGGGCGGAAGTTCTCCAGGTGGTAGGCGAACTCCATGGAGAAGGTCTGCAAGCGGTCGCCGCCGCCGAGGGAACGGTTGACCAGGGCGCAGACCGCGCTGGAGTCCAGGCCGCCGGAGAGCATCGAGGAGATCGGCACGTCCGAGATCACCTGGCGCCGGACGATGTCCTCCAGCATCTCGCGCACGGTCCGTTCCGTGGTGGCGAGGTCGTCGGTGTGCTCGCGCGGGGTGAAGTTCCAGTAGCGGGCGCGGCGGACGCCGGCGCGCGAGTAGCGCACGACCTCGCCCGGGATCACCTCCCGGATGTGCTTGAACACCGACAGGCCGGGGGTGGGGGTGAAGGACAGTGCCTCCAGCAGTCCGGTCCGGTCCACGACCGGCTCGACCAGACCGGTGGCGAACAGCGCCTTGGGTTCGGAGCCGAAGGCGAGGCCGTCCGGGGTCTCGGCGTAGAACAGCGGGTAGATGCCGAACCGGTCGCGGATCAGGACGAGTTCCTCGGCCCGTACGTCCCACACGGCGAAGGCGAACATGCCGCGCAGCCGTTCGGCGCAGGCCGGTCCCCACTCCTGGTAGGCGCGCAGCACCACCTCGGTGTCGCTGCGGTCGCGGAACTCATGGCCGCGGCCGCGCAGTTCCTCGCGCAGTTCGGCGAAGTTGAAGACCTCGCCGGTGTAGTTGAGCACGACGGTCTCGCGGCCGGTCGCGTCGGTGGCGACGGCGGGCTGGTGGCCGCCCGACAGGTCGACCACGGCGAGCCTGCGGGGTACGAACAGGGCTCTCGCAGAGGACCACTCGCCGACTGCGTCCGGACCGCGCAGGGCGAGCGCGCCACGCATCGACTCGACCAGGTCGCGGCGGTGCGCGAGGTCCTGGGTGAAGGAGACAAGGCCGACTATGCCGCACATGGAAAGAGCGCTCCCAGCGTCGTGTGCAGGGTGACGAAGGCGAGGATCACGCGCGACGCACCCGTGCGTCACCCCAGTTGGCAGCTAGTTGCCAGGTCTGGTGCCGCGACTTCACACACGCATGGTGAGCGGTACGGCACCCAGGGTGGTCGCCCATGTGACGCGCGCTGCAAAGCCGGTCCGCGGGGTCGATGAACAGCGGGTGAATGCCGCACACTGGTGTCCCGTGAGTTCCCCTTCGTCCATACCGACGCGAGTCGTGCTGCTCTGCGGCCCCTCCGGCTCCGGCAAGTCCCTCCTCGCGGCCCGTTCCGGTCTTCCGGTCCTCAGGCTCGACGACTTCTACAAGGAGGGCGACGACCCGACTCTGCCGCTGGTGGCGGGGAGCTCCGACATCGACTGGGACCACCCCGAGTCGTGGGACGCGGACGTGGCCGTCGCGGCGATCGTCGAGCTGTGCGGCACGGGTCGTACGGACGTCCCGCAGTACGACATCTCGCTGAGCGCCCGCACCGGCGCGGAGACCGTCGACATCGGGCGGACCCCGCTGTTCATCGCGGAGGGCATCTTCGCCGCGGAGATCGTCACGCGCTGCCAGGAGCTCGGCGTGCTGGCCGACGCCCTGTGCCTGAGCCGCGGTCCCGTGCGGACGTTCCGGCGCCGCTTCCTGCGGGACCTCAAGGAGGGCCGCAAGTCGGTGCCGTTCCTGCTGCGCCGCGGCTGGCGGCTGATGCGCCAGGAGCGCACGATCATCTCCCGCCAGACCGCGCTGGGCGCCCACGCCTGCGACAAGGACGAGGCACTGGGCCGTCTCGCGTCGGCCGCGGCGGGCCGCCGTCCGGCGGCTTCGGCACCGGCGGGCTGAACGACTTCGGTGCCTTCGCCGTCGTAGGGCCATGAAGATCAGACGTGGAGCACTGTTGGTGACGACCGTGCTGCTGGCCCTGTCCGGCTGCACGCAGTCGAGCGGCTCGGCCCCCATGGCGGCCCGCTGAGCACACACCGAAGCGGGACTGGACGGACCCCCCGGCCCTCCAGTCCCGCTTTCTTTGGTGCTTCCCCCGTGGTGGTGCTTCCCCCGATTTTCCCCCCGGTGGTGCTTCCCCCGTGAAACCCCCCGGTACCGCTCCCCCGTGTTACCGCACCCCCGCGGTGGTGCTCCCCCCCGACCCTCAGGCGACAAGCTCCCCGAAGGCGTCCTCCTCGTCACGGCCGAAGCTGAGGACCTCGTCCTCGCGCAGCCGGCGGAGCGACCGCCAGATGCTGGACTTAACCGTGCCGACACTGATGTCGAGGATGTCCGCGATCTCCGGGTCGGTGCGGCCCTCGTAGTAGCGCAGGACCAGCATCGTGCGCTGGAGTTCGGGCAGCCGGGCCAGCGCCTGCCACAGGACCGCGCGCAGTTCGGTGCCGCGCATCGCGTCCGTGTCGCCGGGCGTCTCCGGCAGTTCCTCGGTCGGGTACTCGTTCAGCTTGCGGCGGCGCCACGCGCTGATGTGCAGGTTCGTCATGGTGCGGCGGAGGTATCCGCCGACCGCGGCCTTGTCACTGATCCGGTCCCAGGCCTTGTACGTCGAGAACAGCGCGCTCTGGAGCAGGTCCTCGGCCTCGAAGCGGTCACCGGTCAGGTGATAGGCGGTTGCGTACAGGGAGGCACGGCGCTCCTGGACGTAGGCGGTGAACTCCGCCTCCGACAGCGAACGACGCTCCCCCGAGCCCTCCCCGTACGCGCTTCCCCCGTGTGCTTCCCCCGTGAAACCGTCAACCACCGTCATGTACGCGGTGTGCTGACGCCCGGCGCCGCGAGCGCACCCCCGCCCGCTCACGGCCCCGGACTTCTCGGAACCCCGGCCCCCGTTCACGTCGTGCAGACGCGTGATCACTGCGCTGGTGCTGTTGCTGTGCAGCGTGTTCATCTCGCGCCCCCCGTCGTGGACTTCCGGTGTTCGGCTTGCTCAGGCGGTGGATCTCTGCGGTGCTTCCTTGCCTGTGCCGAAAAGCTTGCCCTCGCACCTTCATGGCCGTGTCCGCCGACTGTCACAGACCTGTCACAGGGGTCGACTTCAGGGAAGACACAGCACGGTCACAGAGAGCGGCGCTACGTGCGCGTAGCTGTACAGGTGTCGAAACCGCACCCCGCCATGGGCCAGAATGAGCCCCGTGCCTTCCCTGTTGCTGATCGAGGACGACGACGCCATCCGTACGGCCCTGGAGCTGTCTCTGACGCGCCAGGGTCACCGGGTTGCCACGGCTGCCACCGGCGAGGACGGCCTGAAGCTGCTGCGTGAGCAGCGGCCGGACCTGATCGTGCTGGACGTGATGCTGCCCGGCATCGATGGTTTCGAGGTGTGCCGGCGCATCCGGCGCACCGACCAGCTGCCGATCATCCTGCTGACCGCGCGCAGCGACGACATCGACGTGGTCGTGGGTCTGGAGTCCGGTGCCGACGACTACGTCGTCAAACCGGTCCAGGGGCGGGTGCTCGACGCCCGTATCCGGGCCGTGCTGCGCCGTGGCGAGCGCGAGGCGAACGACGCGGCGACCTTCGGTTCGCTCGTCATCGACCGCGCGGCCATGACCGTGACGAAGAACGGCGAGGATCTCCAGCTCACACCGACCGAGCTGCGCCTCCTCCTGGAGCTGAGCCGGCGGCCCGGACAGGCGCTGTCCCGGCAGCAGTTGCTGCGTCTGGTGTGGGAGCACGACTACCTCGGTGACTCGCGGCTCGTCGACGCCTGTGTGCAGCGGCTGCGCGCCAAGGTCGAGGACGTGCCGTCGTCCCCGACCCTGATCCGTACCGTCCGTGGTGTCGGCTACCGGCTGGACACGCCTCAGTGACCCAAGCGCAAGGGGGGGTCCGCGGCTGGGCCGCGGCTCGCAAGGGACATCTGTCACGACTGCGGTTCACCAGTCTGCGGCTGCGGCTCGTCGTGGTGTTCGGGCTCGTGGCGCTCACCGCCGCGGTGTCCGCGTCCGGGATCGCCTACTGGCTCAACCGCGAGGCGGTGCTCACCCGCACCCAGGACGCGGTGCTGCGCGACTTCCAGCAGGAGATGCAGAACCACGCGGGCCTGCTGCCCGAACTCCCCGAGCAGTACGAACTCCAGCGCACCGCACAGGAGATGGCCAACAGCAGCCAGCGCTTCAGCGTGCTGCTCGTCGCCGAGGGCTCCGACGGTGAGGCGCTGTACGCCAACTCCGGTGCCCTGAACGGCTTCTCGGTCCAGGACGTGCCCGAGTCGCTGCGGGCCGCGGTGAACGAGACGCAGGAGGTCGACTCCTCCAACAAGTACGCGTACCACCTGTACTGGCAGCGGACCGTCGACGACAGCACCCCGTATCTCGTGGCCGGCACGAAGGTCATCAACGGCGGCACCACCGGCTACATGCTCAAGTCGCTGGAGCCGGAGGCGAAGGACCTCAACTCCCTTGCCTGGTCGCTGGGTATCGCCACCGGTCTCGCGCTGATCGGCTCGGCGCTGCTCGCGCAGGCCGCCGCCACGACCGTACTGAAGCCGGTGCACCGGCTCGGGGTCGCCGCCCGCCGGCTCGGCGAGGGCAAGCTGGACACCCGGCTGAGGGTGTCCGGCACCGATGAACTCGCCGATCTGTCACGGACGTTCAACGACGCGGCCGAGGCACTGGAGAAACGGGTCGACGACATGGCCGCGCGGGACGAGGCGTCCCGGCGGTTCGTCGCCGACATGAGCCATGAACTCCGGACGCCGCTCACCGCGATCACCGCCGTGACGGAGATCCTGGAGGAGGAGCTGGAGGCGGAGTCGGGTTCGATGGACCCGATGATCGAGCCGGCCGTACGGCTCGTGGTCAGCGAGACGCGCCGCCTCAACGACCTCGTCGAGAACCTGATGGAGGTCACCCGCTTCGACGCGGGTACCGCCCGGCTGGTGCTGGACGACGTGGACGTCGTCGACCAGATCACCGCGTGCATCGACGCACGGGCGTGGCTGGACGCGGTCGACCTCGACGCCGAGCGCGGTATCCACGCCCGGCTCGACCCGCGCCGCCTGGACGTGATCATGGCGAACCTGATCGGCAACGCGCTCAAGCACGGCGGTTCGCCGGTGCGGGTGGCGGTGCGGGCCGCGGACGACTCGGTCGTCATCGAGGTGCGGGACCACGGGCCCGGCATCCCCGAGGACGTCCTGCCGCATGTCTTCGACCGGTTCTACAAGGCGAGCGCGTCCCGCCCCCGCTCCGAGGGCAGCGGACTCGGTCTCTCCATCGCCCTGGAGAACGCCCATATCCACGGCGGCGAGATCACCGCCGAGAACTCCCCCGAGGGCGGCGCGGTCTTCACGCTGCGGCTGCCCAGGGACGCGTCGGAGTTGGCGCAGGAGGGCGAGGGGGAGAAGAACTCATGAGCGTGACGCGAGGGCGGGGACGGCGGGACATGCTGACCGTACGACGGCTGCTGGCGCTGCCCGTGCTGGCGGCGCTGGCCACCGGGTGCGGCATCCGGGCCACCGAGGTCCCGACCGACTTCGGTCCCGCGCCCTCGCGGGTGCACTGCTCCGTCTCGGAGCCGGACGTGTCCGCGCAGTCCTCGCGCGGCCTTGCGGTGCAGGTGTTCCTGCTGTGCGGTTCGTCGCTGGTGGCCGTCGACCGGACGGTGAGCGTCGAGGAGGGCACCGCGGACTCCCGGCGGCGGGTGCTGGTGGCGCAGGAGCTCCTCAACCAGCTCGCGGCGGCGCCGTCGGCGGGCGAGGCGGAGGCCGGGTACCGGACGACGGTGCGCGACGGCATGACGGTGACCGGGCCGCGCTCGGACGACCCCGAGGACACCCTCCGGCTGAGCTTCCCGCCGGGCTCCCTCGCCAAGTCCTCCCTCGCCCAGATCGTGTGCACGTTCTCCGACTCGGCCGCCGCCGAGGGCGACGGCTCGGTCATCCTCGGCGGCCCGGACGGCTCGCCGCCGCGCCGCTACGAGTGCACCGACGAGGTCCGCGCCGAACCGAACAGCGCGAAGCCGCCGTCGACGGAGGTCACGGACGGCTGACGGACGGGTGCGGCGGACGTGTGGCGGACGCCTCACCCGTACGCCCGGAACCGATCCCGCCGCACCCGGCGTCTAGGGGGTCGTGCAGCGTCAAGGCGGGACCGGTGAAGCCCGGTGGAGTCCTGCGCCCCACAGGGGGCGTGGGGCTGCGGCATCTGCTGCTCCGCAGGGACGCGACCACCCACAGCGGGCCCGCGGGTTCCGCACCGCTTTCCCGGCGGAGCGCTTCGGCGGCAGCGCCGTGATCCGGCTGCGGGCGGCGGGGGGTTTTCTCCTCGTCGCGCACCTCGCGTTCGTCGCCTGGCTCACCTTGCGGCCGCTGGACGTCCCGTGGATGACGCCACCCAATCTCACCCCGCTCGCCGGCATCCGGGCCGACCTGGCCCTCGGCTGGCCGGAGGCGGCCCGGCGGATCGGTGAGGCGGTCGCGCTGCTGGCGCCGCTGGGGGTGCTGCTCCCGCTGGCGCACGGCAGGCTGTACGTCTCCCCGCTCGCGTCCCTCATCCGTACGGTCGCGGCGGGCGCCCTGATCTCCCTCGGCATCGAGCTGCTCCAGACCGGCGTCCCCGGTCAGGTCGTCGACATCGACTCGGTGCTCCTGAACACCGTGGGCGTGGCCCTCGCGCACGCCGCCTTCATCCCCGCGGGCCGCGCCTGGCTCCGCCGCAGGTCCCGGTCCCCGAAGCGGACGGCCGTCCTTGCGGAGGAGGCCTCTCAGGGTCGTACCCCGACGATTCCCAGGGTCGGTATCGCACCGTAGAGCGACGCTTTGCCCCCTTCGTCTCCGTAGCGTTGAAGACAGATGAGGCAGCCAGAGAGGCCGCCCCGACAACGCTCACGAAGGAGCCGCAATGTCCCGCCTCGCCCGCCCCACCAACGGCCGCATGATCGGCGGAGTGTGTGCCGCGCTGGCACGGCGCTTCGGCACCTCCGCCACCACGATGCGGGTGATCTTCCTGGTCTCGTGTCTGCTGCCCGGCCCGCAGTTCCTGCTCTACATCGCCCTGTGGATCCTGTTCCCCTCCGAGGGCAAGGCGAACAAGACGCAGGCGGCCTGGTAACCGGCCTTTCGTCCATACGCCGATGGGGCGCATCCCGGACAAGGGGTGCGCCCCATCGGGGCGTTCGGCGGGTTCAGCCGAGCGGGATCCCGTTCACCGGCAGACCCTTGGTGGGCAGCCCGGTCTGGCCGATCGGCAGACCGCCGAGCAGACCGGCGACCGGCTTGGTCGGACCGTCGGCGAGCGCGCTCTGGGCGGCGGGCGTCACGGCGGCCAGACCCGCGGCGACCGCCGGCTGCGCCTGCGACAGCGCGTCACCGGCACCCGGCAGCGCCTTGGCGATGTTCTCCGCCGGGAGCGTCTTGGTGACGGTGTCCAGCGCCTGGGAGGCGTCCGGAACGGCCGGGGCGGCGTTCGCGGCGCCCGCACCGACGGCGGCGAAGGCGGCACCGAGGGCGGCGACACCGAGGGTCTTGGCAGCAGACTGCTTCATGAAAATGCGTCCTCGAAATGGGGTGACGGGGATGTGAGCGGTCCACGACCGTAAACACGCACCGGCATCCGCCGCAAACATCGAAATGCGGACGGATTGTGAATACCCGTCCGCATTTCGCTTCCCGGGAGTTCCCGCGATCAGCCCTCTTCGGCCACAGAACCGCTGGTGGAGGCGGTCTGCTTGAACAGCCATTCGGACTTCAGCTCGGCATAACCGGGCTTGATGACGTCATTGATCATGGCCAGTCGTTCATCGAAAGGAATGAACGCTGATTTCATCGCATTGACGGAGAACCACTGCATGTCGTCGAGCGTGTAGCCGAACGCTCCGACCAGGTGCTCGAATTCCCGGCTCATGCTCGTACCGGACATCAGCCGGTTGTCGGTGTTCACCGTGGCCCGGAAGTGCAGCCGGCGCAGTAGCCCGATGGGGTGCTCGGCGTAGGAGGCTGCGGCCCCGGTCTGGAGGTTGGAGCTCGGGCACAGCTCCAGCGGGATGCGCTTGTCCCGGACGTAGGAGGCGAGCCGGCCGAGCTTGACCGAGCCGTCCTGGTGGACCTGGATGTCGTCGATGATGCGCACCCCGTGACCCAGCCGGTCGGCGCCGCACCACTGGAGGGCCTGCCAGATGGAGGGGAGCCCGAAGGCCTCGCCGGCGTGGATGGTGAAGTGGTTGTTCTCGCGCTTGAGGTACTCGAACGCGTCGAGGTGCCGGGTGGGCGGGTAGCCGGCCTCGGCGCCCGCGATGTCGAAGCCCACGACGCCCAAGTCGCGGTAGCGGTTGGCGAGTTCGGCGATCTCCAGGGCGCGGGCGGCGTGCCGCATCGCGGTGAGCAGGGCGCCGACGCGGATGCGGTTGCCGTTCTCGCGGGCGATCCGCTCCCCTTCGCGGAAGCCCTCGTTGACGGCCTCGACGACCTCTTCGAGGCTGAGCCCGCCTTCGAGGTGCTGCTCGGGGGCGTACCGCACCTCGGCGTAGACGACCCCGTCGGCGGCGAGGTCCTCGGCGCACTCGGCGGCGACCCGGACCAGGGCCTCGCGGGTCTGCATCACACCGACGGTGTGCGAGAAGGTCTCCAAGTACCGTTCCAGCGAACCGGAGTCGGCGGCCTCGCGGAACCAGATGCCGAGCTTGTCGGCGTCGTTCTCGGGGAGTTGGGCGTACCCGGTGGCCCGGGCGAGCTCGACGACGGTGCCGGGGCGCAGCCCGCCGTCGAGGTGATCGTGCAGCAGAACCTTGGGTGCCCGGCGGATCTGGTCCGAGCTCGGGGTGGTTCCCGTCCGGTCAGTCTGGCTCGTCATTTCCGCACTCTAACTCCTACGCGCGTAGATCGCTCGCTGTACAACTCCGTCGATACGTAACGGTGACCGCCCCGACGGGTGGAGTACACGGACGCTTCTGACACTGTTCTGTCATGGCACAGCAAGCGACGCCGGTTCGCACGGCCCGGCTGGGGCGGGCGCTCGGTCCGGAACCGACGGCGGTGAGCGGGGTGGTGCTGCTGCTCCCCGGTGGCGAGGAGAGCTCCGGCCGCAGACCGTCCCCGATGATGGCGACCGCGTCCGTGCGCGGCCTCGGCCGCCGGCTGGCGCGCGCGGGCCGGGAGGAGGGGCTGGCCGCGCATGTCGTCCACTACCGCTATCGCGGCTGGAACGGCGCCGAGGCGCATCTCGCCCAGGACGCCGGCTGGGCCACCGAGGAGGTCGTACGGCGCTACGGGGACGTACCCGTATGCCTGGCCGGAGTCGACATGGGCGCCCGGGCCGCACTGCACGCGGGCGGGCACGAAGCCGTCAACTCCGTGCTGGCCATCGCCCCTTGGCTGCCCGAGGAGGACGTGGCGGCGCCCCCCGAACCGGTGAAGCAGCTCGCGGGCCGACGGGTGCTGGTGGTGCACGGCACGAACGACGCGCGCACGGACCCGGAGCTGTCGTTCCGGCTCGCGGCGCGGGCGAAGAAGGCCAACCGGGACGTCTGCCGGTTCGAAGTCCACTCCGACGGCCACGCGTTGCGCCAGCACCGCGACGAAGTCCACGCGCTGGCCGAGGACTTCGTCCTGGGCTCGCTGTTCGGCCGGGCCTACTCCCGCCCGGTCGAGGACGCCCTGGCCGCCCCGCCGCCCCTGGGACTGCGGATGCCGCTGGCGGCGGGCTTCGGCCGGTCGCTGCGACGCTAGCCGACAGCACCGCCCGGCGGTGACGGGTATCACCGGCGGACCTGACACCGGCCTTCCCTGCCGCCGCGAAGGGCTCCGCCCCGGGCCGTTCCAGCTCAAGGAGGCTCCTGACCCGACCACACGGGGCACGGTGGTCAGTCCGGGAGGAGGCGGCCGCGTTGGGCGAGCAGGAACTTCTTGAAGGCTGCCACCGGTGGTGTGTCCGGGTGGCCGTCGAGCCAGGCGACGCCGATCTCGCGGACCGCGCGCGGGGCGGTGACCGTCAGTTCGACGACGCCCGGGCGGGCCACGGCGGGTGGTGGGAGGAGGGCGACGCCGAGACCGGCGGCGACGAGGCCTCGTAGGGTCTCGGCCTCCTCCCCCTCGAAGGCGATCCTCGGTTTGAACCCGGCCTCCTGGCAGAGGTCGTCGGTGATGCGGCGCATGCCGTAGTTGGGTTCCAGGGTCACGAAGGTCTCGTCGGCGGCCTCGGCGAGGCGGACGCGCTTGCGGGAGGCGAGGCGGTGGTCGGCGGGCACGACCAGGCGCAGTTTCTGCTCGTCGAGGCGGCGGCCCACCAGGTCCGGGGCGTCCGGGACCGGGGAGGTCAGGCAGAGGTCCAGCTCCCCCGCGCGGAGGCGTTCGATCATCGCCTCGCCGTAGTTCTGGACGAGACTGAAGCGGACCCGCGGGTGGTCGGCGCGGAAGGCGCGGATCAGGCCGGGGACCGTCTCCGAGCCCATGGTGTGCAGAAAGCCGAAGGCGACCTTGCCGGTGGCGGGGTCGGCGTCCGCGCGGACCTCCTCGGCGGCCCGGTCGATCTCGGCGAGGGCGCGTTCGACGTGGCCGAGGAAGGCGCGGCCGGCCGGGGTGAGGGAGACGGTGCGGCCGATACGGGCGAACAGGTCGACGCCCAGGTCCTGTTCGAGGCGGACCATCGCGCGGGAGAGCGTGGACTGGGGGACGTTCATCTCCTGTGCGGCGCGGGTGACGTGCTCGGTGCGGGCGACGCCGGCGAAGTAGGCGAGCCGTGGGGCCAGCACCATCGACATCTCTGACATGTCTTCTGTGTCACTGGATGGTGACAGGCGAGGCTGTGAGCTGTGTTGATGCACCATGGGAACGATTATGACGAGTTCATGCATTGGACGCATGAACCGAGGTGTACGTAACTTCGAGGCATGCCTGCCAGTACCGAGGCGTCCACTCACGTGGGCGCCGTTTCCGCTGTTCCTGTCGTCGACTCCCGTATGGCCCCGGGCGGCCCCGGCTACCGCCGGATGAGCTTCGCCCTCTTCCTCGCCGGAGTCGCGACCTTCGCCCTCCTCTACTCCACGCAGGCCCTTCTGCCGCTGATCTCCGGCGACTTCGGGGTGGCGGCGAGCGACGCGAGCTGGACGGTGGCGGCGGCGACGGGCGGACTGGCCCTGTTCGTCCTGCCGATGAGCGCGGTGTCGGAGCGGTACGGACGCCGTACGGTCATGACGGCGTCGTTGGCGGTCGCGGTGACGGTAGGGCTGCTGGTCCCCCTCGCCCCCTCGCTGCCGGTGCTGGTGGCGCTGCGGGCCTTGCAGGGTGCGGCGTTGGCCGGTCTTCCGGCGTCGGCCACGGCGTATCTCGCTGAAGAGGTCCGGCCGAAGGCGCTGGTCACGGCGATCGGCCTGTTCGTCGCCGGTAACAGTGTCGGCGGGATGAGCGGCCGGGTCATCACCGGCTGGGTGGCGCAGGAGTGGGGCTGGCGGGTGGCCCTGGGCGCGATCGGGGCGATCGCGGTCGGGTGTGCGGTGGCGTTCCGGCTGCTGCTGCCGGCGCCGAAGCACTTCGTCGCCGGGTCGCTGAAGCCGCGGGTGCTGGTGCGGACGGTGCGTGAGCATCTGTCCAACCCGCTGATGTGCCGGCTGTACGCGATCGGCGCGCTGTTCATGACGGTGTTCGGCGGTGTGTACACGGTGATCGGGTACCGGCTGACGGAGGCGCCCTTCGGTCTGCCGCAGGGTGTCGTCGGCTCGATCTTCCTGGTCTACCTGGTCGGTACGGTGTCGGCGTCCACGGCCGGCCGTCTGGTGGGCCGCCTCGGCCGCCGGGGTGCGCTGTACGCGGCGGGAGCGACGACCGCGACGGGTCTGGTGCTGTCGCTGGCGGACTCGTTGCCGTTGGTCCTGCTGGGTCTGGTGCTGATCACGGGCGGCTTCTTCGCGGGCCACGCGTGCGCGTCCTCGGCGGTCAGCAAGACGGCGACGGAGGGGCGCGCGCAGGCCTCTGCGCTGTACCAGTCGGCGTACTACATCGGCTCCAGCGTCGGCAGCACGGTCGGCGCGCTCGCCTTCCACGCGGGCGGCTGGGCCGGGACCGTCGGGGTCGGCCTGCTGGCGGTGCTCGGGGTCGTCACGATCACCGTCCTCGGAACGCGTGCGGCTCGGGCCCAGCAGCGGCTCGCTGTGGCCTGAGCCGTACGTCCCCTTACTTCCCCCTGGTCGAGGTCGGTCGACCAGGGGGACTGCCGTTTTCGCCCCCGCCGCCCCTACCCGTCCCGTCTCGGGAGCGGGGGCGAGAAAAGCCTGACCTGCGCGTTCAATCACTCCGCACGCCATTGTCAGTGCCCTGCGATAGCTTCGAACGTGCTGGGCGCAAAGGCGCGACACAGAACGGCCACAGGGGTGGGTGGACGATGACGGACAGCACGACGACAGCGGACCTCGACGTCAGGCTGGAGAAGCACCGGGTCGAGCTGACCGGGTACTGCTACCGCATGCTCGGCTCGTCCTTCGAGGCGGAGGACGCGGTGCAGGACACGATGATCCGCGCCTGGCGCAGCTACGACAAGTTCGAGGGCCGCTCCAGCCTCCGCTCCTGGCTCTACCGCATCGCGACGAACGTCTGCCTGGACATGCTGACGGCCGGCAACAAACGCGCGAGGCCGATGGACCTCACCGAGTCGACCCCCCTCGCCCAGGCCGCCCTCTCCCCCCGCCCGGACCACACCTGGCTGGAGCCGATGCCGGACGCCCGCATCCTGCCCACCGTCGAGGACCCGGCGGAGGCCGCCGTGGCCAAGGAATCCGTGCGGCTCGCCTTCATGGCCGCCCTCCAGCAACTCCCGCCCAAGCAGCGCGCGGTGCTGATCCTGCGCGAGGTGCTGGCCTGGAAGGCGAGCGAGGTCGCCGAGCTGCTCGGCACCACGGTCGCCTCCGTCAACAGCGCCCTCCAGCGAGCCCGCGCCACCCTCGCCGAGCGGGACGGGCACGGCGCGGAGGCAGCGGTGTCCGACCCGCTGGACGAGGAGCAGCAGAAGCTCCTGGACCGCTACATGGCGGCGTTCGAGGGGTACGACATGACGGCGCTGACGGCCCTGCTGCACGAGGACGCCATCATGACGATGCCGCCGTTCGACCTGTGGCTGACGGGCCACGACGACATCACGGGCTTCATGACGACGCTGGGCTCGGCCTGCGAGGGCTCACGCCTGGTGCCGGTGCAGGTCAACGGTCTGCCGGGGTTCGCCCAGTACAAGCCGGACCCCGAGGAGGGCGGCTACACACCGTGGGCGGTGCAGGTCCTGGAGATCTCAGAAGGCCGGCTCACCGGGTTCCACTTCTTCCTCGACACCAAGCGGTGGTTCCCGCTGTTCGGGCTCCCCCTGCATCTCGACGCTCTCGAAGCGGAGTCCGACCAGGTCGAGGAGGGCGTGTAGAGCCGGGTCGGGTTCTCTGAGCCGGATCCGTCCCCCGGCCCGCCGTGCGGCGAGCTGGAGCCGCGCCAGCAGGTCGACGGTCCCGAGCCCCGGTGGTCCGAGCCCGGCCACATCACAGTCCACGACCCCGGCCCCGGTCGTGTCCAGCAGCGCCCGCACGTCGTCGCACAGCCCCGCCACCTCGTCCCGGGTGACGGGGCCGGCCAGTACGAGCACGGCGGGTGTCATGGCGTCCACGATCTGTAGACCGGGCGGGCGGGCGGAACTCATCGCGGCCAAGGGAGTCCACCGTCCGGGATCACATTGACCTGGGCATCCCCTTCCCCGGAGGGTTGGCTGTATGCCCCACGGATCAGCACCGCCCTGGATATCCCACGCTCTCCTCACCACCGAGGAGGTTCCGTGCAGGGAGTGCTGACCGGCTTCGCCGTCATCGCCGTGGTCATCGCGGTCGGGTATCTGATCGGGCGGCGCGGCTACCTCGGTGACAACGGGCGCGAGGTCCTCACGAAGCTCGCCTTCCATGTCGCCTCCCCCGCCCTGCTCTTCACCACGCTGGCCCGGGCCGACCTGTCGGTGGTCTTCTCCAGCCGCCTGGTCGTGACCGCGCTGAGCACGGCGGCGACGGCGGGCGTCTTCGTCGCGGTGGGCGCCGTACGCGGCTGGGGCGTGGGCCGTACGACGATCGGCGCGCTGTGCTCCAGCTACGTCAACTCCGGCAACCTCGGTATCCCGATCGCGGTGTACGTCCTCGGCGACGCGTCCCTCGTGGCGCCGGTACTGCTCTTCCAACTCCTCCTGCTGTCCCCGATCGCGCTGACGGTCCTGGACCTCGCGGCGCGGGACGGCAAGGACCCCCTGTGGCTACGGCTGTTGACGCCACTGCGCAATCCGATCGCGTTGGGCTCCCTTGCCGGAGTCGCGGTCTCGGCGACCGACCTCCACATCCCGTCGGCGGTCATGGACCCGGTGACCCTGATCGGCAACATGTCCGTCCCGGCGGTGCTGCTGGCGTTCGGCATCTCGCTGTGCGGCAGCACGATGCCGGGCCGGGGCCCGGACCGCCAGCTCGTCCTGCTGTCGGTCGCGTTGAAGTCGGTGGGCCAGCCCGCGGCCGCCTGGGCGCTGGCGGTGGGGGTGTTCGGGCTGCGCGGGCACCAACTCCTGGACGTGGTGGTGACATCGGCGCTGCCGGCCGCGCAGAACCTGTACACATACGCGTCCAGCTACCGGATGGGCGAGCGTCTGGCACGGGACTCGATCCTGGTGTCGACCGTGCTGTCGGTACCGGTCCTGGTGGTGGTCGCGGCACTGCTGGGCTGACGGCGAGCACGAAAAGGGGGCCGCCGCCCGAAGGCGATCGGCCCCTCTCCTCTCGGCTCACCTCAGGCGATGCGCTCCAGCACCACCGGCGACGCCGTGAAGGTCGTGCCCGCCCCCGCGATGTCGTACGAACCCTCGACCGCCTCCAGCGCGTACTCGAAGCGCTCCGGCGTGTCCGTGTGGAGGGTCAGGAGGGGCTGGCCCTCCACAACCGTGTCGCCGGGCTTGGCGTGCATCTCGACGCCCGCGCCCGCCTGGACCGGGTCCTCCTTGCGGGCGCGGCCCGCGCCGAGGCGCCAGGCGGCGATGCCGATGTCGTAGGCGTCGAGGCGGGTCAGGACGCCGGAGGCGCTCGCCTTTACGACATGCTGCTCCTTGGCGACCGGCAGTTCCGCGTCCGGGTCGCCGCCCTGGGCCGCGATCATGCGGCGCCAGACGTCCATGGCGGAGCCGTCGGCGAGGGCCTTCGCCGGGTCGGCGTCCTTCACGCCGGCCGCGTCGAGCATCTCGCGGGCCAGGGCGATCGTGAGCTCCACGACGTCCGCCGGGCCGCCGCCCGCCAGGACCTCGACCGACTCGCGGACCTCAAGGGCGTTGCCCGCCGTCAGACCCAGCGGCGTCGACATGTCCGTCAGCAGGGCGACCGTCTTCACGCCGTGGTCGGTGCCCAGGCCGACCATCGTGGAGGCCAGTTCGCGGGCGTCCTCGATCGTCTTCATGAAGGCACCCGTGCCGACCTTCACGTCCAGGACCAGGGAGCCCGTGCCCTCCGCGATCTTCTTCGACATGATCGACGAGGCGATGAGGGGGATCGCCTCGACGGTGCCGGTCACGTCGCGCAGGGCGTACAGCTTCTTGTCGGCGGGGGCCAGGCCGTCGCCCGCCGCGCAGATGACCGCGCCCGTGGTGTCCAGGACGTGCAGCATCTCCTCGTTGGAGAGCAGCGCGCGCCAGCCGGGGATCGACTCCAGCTTGTCCAGCGTGCCACCGGTGTGGCCGAGGCCGCGGCCCGACAGCTGCGGGACGGCCGCGCCGCACGCCGCCACCAGGGGGGCCAGCGGGAGCGTGATCTTATCGCCCACGCCGCCCGTGGAGTGCTTGTCCGCCGTCGGGAGGGACAGCGACGAGAAGTCCATCCGCTCGCCGCTCGCGATCATCGCGGCGGTCCAGCGGGAGATCTCGCCGCGGTTCATGCCGTTGAGGAGGATGGCCATGTTCAGCGCGGCCATCTGGTAGTCGGCGACCTCGCCGCGGGTGTACGCGTCGATGACCCAGTCGATCTGCTCGTCGCTGAGCTCACCGCGGTCCCGCTTGGTGCGGATGACGGAGATGGCGTCCATGGCCATGAAGCATTCCTTCCGGACAATCAGAAAAGTGCGCGGCCCCTCCGAGCCGGATGGATCATCAACTCGAGAGGGGCCGCACGGGAGTTACTTGGTGAGATGGCCCGGCCCGAAGGCCTGCGGCAGCATCTCCGAGAGCGGCAGGATCCCCGCCGGGGTCTCCAGCAGGAGATCGGGGCCGCCGAACTCGTACAGCAGCTGCCGGCAGCGGCCGCAGGGGACGAGGATCTCGCCCCGGCCGTCGACGCACGTGAAGTGCGTCAGCCGGCCGCCTCCGGTGCGCTGCAACTCCGAGACCAGCCCGCACTCGGCGCACAGGCCCAGTCCGTAGGAGGCGTTCTCGACATTGCAGCCGGAGACCGTGCGGCCGTCGTCGACGAGGGCCGCGACACCGACCGGGTAGCCGGAGTAGGGGGCGTAGGCGTGGCTCATCGCCTCGCGCGCCACCTCCCGCAGGGCGTCCCAGTCGAAGTCGGCGGAGGTCACTTCCCCTGCCCCTTCCGATAGGGCAGTCCGTCCGCCTTCGGCATCCTCAGCCGCTGCGCGGACAGTGAGAGCACCAGCAGGGTGATGACGTACGGGCTGGCGGTCACGACCTGGTTCGGGACCTCGTTCGTGGTGGTGTACCAGAGGAACATCAGGGCCGAGATCGCGGCGGTGATGGCGGCGGGGACGTACTTCTTCTTCCAGATGAGGTACGCGACACCGAACACCAGCAGGATCGCCAGGAGCAGGATCAGCGCGTGGACGTTGGTCGTGCCGCCGCGCAGCTTGAGGCTGTCGGTGTAGCCGAACAGGCCCGCGCCGAGGGCGAGTCCGCCCGGCATCCAGTTACCGAAGATCATCGCGGCGAGACCGATGTAACCGCGTCCCGCCGTCTGGCCGTCGAGGTACACGTTGGACGACACGATCGACAGGAAGGCACCGCCGAGGCCGGCGAAGCCGCCGGAGATGATCACGGCGATGTACTTGTACTTGTAGACGTTGACGCCGAGGGACTCCGCCGCGATCGGGTTCTCGCCGCAGGAGCGCAGCCGCAGACCGAACGGGGTGCGCCACAGGATGTACCAGGAGGCGGGTACGAGGGCCACGGCGACGACGGTGAGCGGCGACAGGTTGGTGATCAGACCGCCGACGAGGCCGGCGATGTCGGAGATCAGGAACCAGTGCTTCTCGTTGAGGGTCTCCAGCCAGCTGGAGAGGCCCGGGACGTCGAAGGTGCCCAGCGACTCGATCGGCGGGGACTGCTTGGAGGAGCCCTGCGGGGCGTCCTCGAAGGTGAACTTCGACAGATAGCGGGTGGTGCCGAGGGCCAGGATGTTCAGGGCCACACCGGAGACGATGTGGTTGACGTTGAAGGTCACCGTGGCGATGGCGTGCAGCACGGCGCCGAGCGCGCCGCCGATGATGCCGACGATCACGCCGGTCCAGGGGCCCCACTGGTAGCCGGCCCAGGCGCCGAACCAGGTGCCGAGGATCATCATGCCCTCGAGGCCGATGTTGACGACGCCCGCGCGCTCGGCCCACAGACCGCCGAGGCCCGCGAGGCCGATCGGCACGGCCGCGCGCAGGGCGGTGGACATCTGGCCGGTGGAGGTGATGCCGTCCGCGCCGGTGATCAGGCGGACGACGGACGTCAGGATCAGGACGCCCGAGATGATCAGGAGGACGACGGGCAGCGACATCCGCCGGCTGCCGTTGCCGGGCCGCTTGGCCAGCGCTTTGACGATGGTCGCGGTGGTCATCAGACCGCCACCTCCTTCTTGGTGTTGGCGGCGGCCGCGGCGAGCTCCTCGCCGACGCGCTTCTGCTGGCGGCGCAGGCCCCAGGTGCGGACGACCTCGTAGGAGATGACGACCGCGAAGACGATCAGGCCCTGCATGATCGTGGCGATCTCCTTCTCGTACGGCTCGGGAGTCGCGTAGTCGAGAGCGGGGGACGCCTTGTCGAGGAAGGCCCACAGCAGCGCGGCCAGCGCGATGCCACCGGGGTGGTTGCGGCCGAGCAGCGCGATGCCGATGGCGGTGAAGCCGAGGCCGGCCGGGAAGCTGAGGCTGTAGGTGTGGGTGTCGCCGAGCAGCAGCGGCAGACCGGAGATGCCGGCGACACCGCCGGAGATCAGCATCGCGGTGAGGACCATGCGCTTGGCGTTGACGCCGGAGGCCGCGGCGGCGGTCTCGGACTCGCCGGTGGCGCGCAGGTCGAAGCCGAAGCGGGTGCGGTTGAGGACGGCCCAGTAGCCGATGCCCATGGCGGCCGCGAGGAAGACCAGGCCGTAGATCTCGCCGACGTCGGCGCCCAGGTTGATGCCGGGCACCCAGCCGGACTCCTTCATCACACCGGTGGTGACGTTGTCGCCGAGCGGGACGCCCCAGTTGTCGGTGAGGGTGAGGTAGCCGATGAGGCTGGTGGCGATGGAGTTCAGCATGATCGTGGCGACGACCTCGCTGACGCCCCGGGTCACCTTCAGGATGCCCGCGATACCGGCCCACATGGCGCCGGTTAGGGCGCCGACCAGGAGCAGCAGCGGGACCTGGAGGAAGGACGGCAGCGCCACGTGGGCGCCGACCACCGCGGTCATCATGGCGCCGAGGCGGTACTGGCCGTCGACGCCGATGTTGAACAGGTTCATCCGGAAGCCGAGGGCGACCGCGAGGGCGGCGATGTAGTACATCGACGCCTGGTTGATGATCAGTACCTGTACGTCGGAGAAGCCGGCCTGCTCCAGCATGAGCGTGTACGGCTCGATCGGGCTCTTGCCCGAGGCGATCAGCACGACCGAGGTCAGCAGGATCGCCGCGACGAGCGCCAGGGCCGGGCCGGCCACGGCGAGGAGCAGGCGCTCCTTGTCGAACTTCTTCATCGGGCCTCGTCCTCCGGGGCGCTCTCGTCCTCGACGTGCTCAAGGTGTCCGGTGGCGGCACCCGTCATGGCGGAGCCGAGCTCCTCCGGGGTGACGGTGGCCGGGTCGGCGTCGGCGACCAGCCTGCCGTTGTAGATCACGCGCAGGGTGTCCGACAGGCCGATGAGCTCGTCGAGGTCCGCGGAGATCAGCAGCACGGCCAGGCCCTCGCGGCGGGCTTCGCGGATGCGGTCCCAGATCTGGGCCTGTGCGCCGACGTCCACACCGCGGGTGGGGTGGGCGGCGATCAGGAACTTGGGGTTGTGGCTCATCTCGCGGCCGACGATCAGCTTCTGCTGGTTGCCGCCGGACAGGGAGGCCGCGGTGACGTCGATGCCGGGGGTACGGACGTCGTACTCCTCGACGATGCGGCGGGTGTCGGCCTGGGCGGCCTTCGGGGTCAGCCAGAAGCCCTTGGCGTTGGGCGTCTCGGTGACATGGCCGAGGATGCGGTTCTCCCAGAGGGGGGCCTCCAGGAGCAGGCCCTGGCGGTGGCGGTCCTCGGGGATGTAGCCGACGCCGGACTCGCGGCGCTTGCGGGTGGCCCAGGAGGTGACGTCCTCGCCCTCGAAGAAGATGGCTCCGGAGTCGGCGTTCTTGGTGCCGATCAGGGCGTCGATGAGCTCGGTCTGGCCGTTGCCCTCGACACCGGCGATGCCCATGACCTCACCGGCGTGGATGGTGAAGGAGACGTCGTCGAGGACCTTCTTGACCTCGGTGCGGTTCACGTCGTCCATCAGCAGGGAGGCGGACGACTCGCCGAGCGAGAGGGCGCCCGAGGAGTAGACGGTGAGGTCCTTGACCTCGATGACGGCCCGGTCGGTGACGGTCGACTCGGCGGTCTCGGGGGTGGGGAGCTCGCTGCCGACCATCATCTCGGCGAGCTGGCGCGGGGTGGTCTCGGACGGTACGGCGGTGCCGACCGTCGTGCCGCGGCGGATGACGGTGATCTCGTCGGCGACGGAGAGGACCTCGCCCAGCTTGTGGGAGATGAAGATGACGGCCAGGCCCTCGGACTTGAGCTCGCGCAGGTTGTCGAAGAGCGCGTCGACCTCCTGCGGCACGAGGACGGCGGTGGGCTCGTCGAGGATCAGGGTGGAGGCACCGCGGTAGAGGACCTTGAGGATCTCCACGCGCTGGCGCTCGGCGACACCGAGGTCCTCGACCAGGGCGTCGGGGCGGACGCCGAGGCCGTAGCGGTCGGAGATCTCCTTGATCTTCTTGCGGGCGCCGCCACCGATGCCGTGCAGCTTCTCGCTGCCCAGCACCACGTTCTCGAGCACCGTGAGGTTGTCGGCGAGCATGAAGTGCTGGTGGACCATGCCGATGCCGCGGGAGATCGCGTCGGCGGGGCTGGAGAAGGTCACCTGCTCGGTACCGACCGCGATGGTGCCCTCGTCCGGTTTCTGCATGCCGTAGAGGATCTTCATCAGGGTCGACTTGCCGGCGCCGTTCTCGCCGACAAGGGCGTGCACGGTGCCCTTGCGGACCGTCAGGTGGATGTCGTGGTTGGCGACGACACCTGGGAACCGCTTGGTGATCCCCGTCAGCTCGACCGCGATCGTCGACTGTTCGCTGAGCGGAGGGCTGCTGGTCGCGTCGATGGCGCACTCTCCTTGGGAAAGGGGCCACTCTACGCGCGTAGCGCCCCTGCTTTAAATAGTGCCCGGACCTGATCGTTCTTTTTTGACGGACGATCCGTTCCGAGCATTCTGCCGCGCGAACGGGGCGCGCGTCCCTGCCGTCGATCTCCCGTCGTCCGCCCGGAGGGCGGGCCGCGCGGCGTCTGGTGCGTGCGGTCGCAAGGCGCCGGAGCGCCCTCGTGGCGGAGCCACATGGGCGGTTCGGCAACGCGGCGAACGTGCGTGCCAGGCGTCGCGCGGCAGGCGGGAGATCGACGGCAGGGGCGCGAGGAGCCATCCTCTCCGCGCCCCGTTCCGTGGCCGTAACGCTGTCATTACAGCGGTCTTCTGGCCAAGGCCTCTACCCGGAAGGGTCAGGAGGTCTTCACCGTGATGGTGCCGTTGATGATGCCCTCGGACGCCTTCTTGATCGCGTCCTGGATCTTGGTGTTGTTCGCGAACTCCGGGTTGGAGTTGGAGACGCTCACGCCACCGTTGGAGAGGCTGCCGCGGACGACGCCGGTCTCCGGCTTGCCGTCGTGGACGGACTTGGCGAGCTCGAAGACCGCGCCCTCGACGTTCTTCATGGCCGAGGTCAGGATCGAGGACTTGTACGCCTTCAGCGCGTCCTGCTTGTACTGGTCGGAGTCGACGCCGATCGCCCAGATCTTGGCGGCGCTGGCGGCCTTGATGACGCCCTGGCCGGACAGACCGGCGGCGGCGTAGATGACGTCCGCCTTGTCGTCGATCATGCCCTCGGCGGCGCTCTCACCCTTGTCGGGGCTGGAGAAGCCACCCTCGGCGGCGGTCTCGGTCAGGTACTGCTCCTTGACCGTGACGCCCTTCTTGGTGTCCTCGACGCCCTGCTTGAAGCCCGCGCCGAACTTGTGGATCAGCGGCACGTCCACGCCACCGACGAAGCCGACGACGTTGGACTTGGTGGACAGCGCGGCGGCGACGCCGGCCAGGTAGGAGGCCTGCTCCTCGTGGAAGACGAGGTCGGCGACGTTGTCGGCCTTGATCTGCTCGTCGTCGACGATGCCGAAGGTGGTCTTCGGGTACTTCTCGGCGGCCTCCTTGACGGCCGGCGCGTAGGCGAAGCCGACGCCGATGACCGGGTTGTAGCCCTGCTTGGCGAGGTTCTCCAGGCGCTGCACCTTGTCCGCGTCCGACTCGCCGTCCTGCGGCTCGACGGCCGTGGACTTGTAGCCGAACTCCTTGTCGGCCTTGTCCAGGCCGGCGGTCGCGGCGTCGTTGAAGGACTGGTCGCCCTTGCCGCCGACGTCGTACGCGAGCGCGAGGCCCAGGTTCTTGTCGCTGCTGGAGGAGGACGAGGAGGAGGTGGACGAGCTTCCGCAAGCGGAAACGGTCACGGCAAGAGCTGCGGTTGCAACGCCTGCAACCGCGATACGGGACACCCGGCGCATGGAACGAGACTCCTTTGTGCAAGCGCCCAAACCAGGCGCTGGTTCCGCCGCAGCGTAACGCGCGTAGACCAGACGGAAAACCCCTTCTGTCCGGTCCGTTACCGAGCTGTGGCCACAGTTGGTGGACAGACTACGGACAGCAGTACGCCCCTTGCGGGATGCAAGGGGCGTACGAGCTGCAACGCTGCCCGAGAGGGCGTATGAAAGGGGCCTTACGGCCTTACGGCGAGAGGTGGGCGACCCTTACGAGGTCTTCACCGTCACCTTGCCGTCGATGATGTCCTGCTTGGCCGCGTCGACCGCCTCGACGACGTCCGTCATGGCCTTGTACTTCGGGTTGGAGTCGGCGAAGCCCACGCCGCCGGACTTCAGGTCGCCGCGGACGACGCCGGTGAGCGGCTTGCCCTCGTAGACCGACTTGGCGAGCTCGTAGACCGCGCCGCCGACGTTCTTCAGCGCCGAGCCGAGGATGTAGTCCTTGTAGTCCTTCAGCGCGGACTGGTTGTACTGGTCGGAGTCGACGCCGATCGCCCAGATCTTGTTGGCGGCCGCCTCGGAGATCACGCCCTGACCGGACAGGCCGGCGGCGTGGTAGATGACGTCGGCGCCCTTCTCGATCTGGCCGCTGGCCGCCTCCTTGCCCTTGTCCGGGCTGGAGAAGCCACCCTCGGCGGGGGTCTCCGTCAGGTACTGCGACTCGATCTTGATGCTCGGGTCGACGGACTTGACGCCCTGCTCGAAGCCGGCGCCGAACTTGTGGATCAGCGGGATGTCCACACCACCGATGAAGCCGACGTGCTTGGCCTTGGAGGCCTTGGCGGCGGCGACACCCGCGAGGTAGGAGGCCTGCTCCTCGGAGAAGACCATGTCGGCGACGTTGGCGGCCTTGACCTGCTCGTCGTCGATGACACCGAAGGTGGTGTTCGGGAACTTCTCGGCGACCTCCTTGACGGCCGGCGCGTAGATGTAGCCGACGCCGATCACCGGGTTGTAGCCGGCCTTGGCCAGCTCGGTCAGACGCTGGATCTTGTCCGCGTCGGACTCGCCGTCGCTGGGCTGGACGTCCCGGCCGCCCATCTTGAATTCCTTGTCGGCCTGCTCGAAGCCGGCGTAGGCGGCGTCGTTGAACGACTGGTCGCCACGGCCGCCGATGTCGTACGCCAGGCCGATGCCCTTGCCGTTGTACTTACCGGACGCCGACGCCGACGACTCGTCACTGCCGGCCTTCGTGCTGGACTCGCCACAGCCGACGGCCGCGAGCGCGATGACCGAAACGGCCACCACTGCTTGGGAGAACCTGGTCCTCCGAGATATGGAACGCACAGCAAGCACCCCTTCATCCCACGGCCCGTCGAACGGCCCGCTACCCCAATGCGCCGCCGATGGTGGCCATTTCGGCGCACAGTAACGCGCGTAGAAGAGGAGGGGAACGGGGTTCCTCGTGGCCGTTATCGAACCGTGCCGACTTCGGGTTACGTTCGCCGCCCGCCGGTTACACCCGGGTGACACAAGGGGACGAAGGGGTGCCAAACCGGCCACCCCTTCACAAGATCTTCTACGAACCCCTCAGGAAGCCCCATCGAGCAGCGCGGCGGCGGTGAACAGCTCCACGCCCGCCGTGATCGCCGACTCGTCGGCGTCGAAGTCACCCTGGTGGAGATCCCGTACGGTCCGCTCCCCCGGGGTACGGACCCCGAGCCGGGCCATGGCGCCCGGCACATGCTCCAGATACCAGGAGAAGTCCTCGCCACCGAGGCTCTGCTCGGTGCCCTCGACCGAGGCGGCTCCGCGCCGGGCGGTCATGGCGTCGCGCAGCAGATCGATGACGGCCGGGTCATTGACCACGGGTGGCACTCCACGCACGTAGTTGATCTCCGACTTGGCGCGATACAGATTGGCGACCTCGTCGATCGCGGCGACCACGACGTCGGGCGCCTGGCGCCAGGCCTCGATGTCCAGGCAGCGCACGGTGCCGGAGAGCTCGGCGTGCTGCGGAATGACATTGGGCGCGTGTCCGGACTCGATCCGCCCCCAGGTCACGGCGAGCCCGGCACGGGTGTCGATCCGCCGGGCGACGATCGCGGGCACGTCGGTGACGACACGTGCGGCGGCGGTCACCAGGTCGGTGGTCAGATGCGGCCGGGCGGTGTGCCCGCCGGGTCCGCCCAGGGAGATCTCCAGCCGATCGCAGGCGGAGGTGATGGCACCGGCCCGCAGCCCGATCCGCCCGGCGTCCACCCGCGGGTCGCAGTGCACGGCGACGATCCGCCCGACCCCCTCCAGCACCCCGCAGTCGATGGCGTCGGCGGCACCACCGGGCAGCACTTCCTCGGCCGGCTGGAAGATCAGCCGTACGGGCCGCGGCAGCAGCCCCTGCCGATGCAGGTCGGCCAGCACGAGGCCGGCCCCGAGCACCACCGTCGTATGCACGTCGTGCCCACAGGCATGGGCCCGGTCCGGCACGGTCGAGCGGTACGGGCAGTCACTCTTCGTGTCCGGAATGGGAAGGGCGTCGATGTCGGCCCGCAACGCGAGCGCGGGGTGGCCCGCACCCCAGTCCCCGATGTCACAGACGAGCCCGGTACCCATCGCGAGCACACGCGGCCGCAGCCCGGCCTTCTCGAGCCGCGCCTTGATGGCGGCGGTCGTACGGAACTCCTGGTTGCCGAGCTCCGGATGCATGTGCAAGTCACGCCGGAACGCGACAAGTTCGGCACGCAGCGACTCCGGCAGCGTGCCGGGAAGCGGAGCTTCCGCGGGAAGATCGGCCTCGGACTCTAGGGACATCAATTGCTTCACCCTCTGAAGGGTAGGACGCCTGGCCGACCAACTGCCCCTCGATCAACAAAAGTTCAACCCGTTAGGGGAAGAAAATCCGGCCGCTCGACGCATACGTATCGATTGGGATGGGTAAACTCGCCCGGCTTTCCGGCCGAGTGGATCATGAAATCCCCAGAGAGACCCGGCCGAAGACATCCGGCCACACCCGTCACTCATCCACTCCTCCCTCCACGGATACCACGCGCGGTGCCACCCCGTCGGGTCTGTTCACCTGTCGGGACCGCACCGCCCCGTAATTCCACCCTGCCTCCACTGAGACGCTTGTTCCGGTCCCGGAATCATCACCGCCGAGCGACGTTTCCGCCACGCGGAGCGACCACCCGAGGGGCGGGCGGCCACGGGACGGGGCCCGTCGCGGCGATGCGCGGACCCGTCCCGGCGCACGCCACGAAAGGCGGCGGCCGGCCGCCGAGCGGACCCGGTGAAGAAGCGGGTGGCCCCCAGCGACGCGCTCAACCATCCCCACCCCTGCGGATGTTCACCGTCTAGGGTGCCCCCGTGACTTCCGAGCCCCCGCCCTACATACAGACCACCCGAACCTCGTACGACGCGATCGCCGAGGCCTTCGACAAGCAGTTCCCCGAAGACGGCCTGACCGCCCTCACCCTCGAACGAGCCCTCTTCACCGCCTACGCCGAACTCGTCCGGGCGACCGGTACCGCCCCCGTGGCCGACCTCGGCAGTGGCCCCGGACACATCACCGCCCATCTGGACACGCTCGGCCTGTCCGTCTTCGGTGTCGACGTCTCCCCGCGGATGGTGGAGCTGGCCCGGCGCAACCACCCTGGCCTGCGGTTTCACGTGGGTTCGATGACGTCCCTGGACCTGCCGGAGGCGACGCTGGGCGGGATCACCGCCCTGTACTCGATCATCCACGTCCCGGACGAGGATCTGCCCGCGACGCTCGCGGAGTTCCGCCGGGTCCTGGTGCCCGGCGGCTACCTGCTCCTCGCCTTCCAGGCCGGGGCGGAGGAGGGCACCGAACACCTGCACCTGGCCGAGCGCTTCGGACACGACATCTCGCTCGACTACTACTGGCGCGACCCGGACGCCGTGGTCGGCCGTCTCGCCACGGCGGGCTTCCGCCTGCACACCCGGGTGCTGCGCGAGCCGCAGGAGGGCGAGGTACGCCCGCGCGCCTTTCTCCTGGCACGCAAGGACGGCTAGGGAAGGCCCCGCACGCCCTGCCACCGCGGCCCCTCAGACGACCGCGATCACCGACGGCAACCGATGCACGTCCCGCGCCGTCCCCGTCACCCCCGACAGGAACCCCTGCGCCCGCGGTGAGGCGTTCTCCGTCAGCCAGCTCGGGTCGATGTCGCAGACGGCGACCCGCACCTCGGTGCCGACCAGGGCCAGGGGCAGGGTGTGGACGACCGTCGAGGGGAAGCTCAGGATGGTGCGGCCGATCGGGCCCCGGCGGGCGATCAGCTCCAGGGGGAGGTCCGGGCGGACTATCTCCAGACCGGTCTCGACCGCGAGGCGGTGGAGTTTCTCCGTGCTCTCGCGGCGGTGGGCGAAGTAGCGGGTGGTGCCGTGGGCCTTGGCGAGGGTGCGGACCGCCTCCAGGTACCGCTCACCGTCCACCACGCCGGTCTCCACCAACGACGTACCGACCATGTCGGCGCCCTTGGTGATGCGGGGCGGGCCGAAGCGGGCGCGGGTCCAGGCGAAGGTGTTGGCCGAGACCGTCACCCCCGCCGGGGTCTCCTCCATCGGCATGGACGAGAAGATCTGCACCCGTCGGCGCTCGCTCGGGGTCAGCCGCTTGCGGGCCGAGGACGACACCGGAGCGAAGATCAGGTCCCGGGGGCCCGGGCGGCCGCCCTTGCGGTGCCAGCGGACCAGCCTCTCCCCACGGGCGAGTTGGGCCACGAACTCCATCGTGGCCGTGCCGTCGTCGACGACGACCAGCTCGGCCGCGCGGGTGATCGTCAGCAGCAGTTGTACGTAACGGGAGAACGGGTCGCCCAGGACGACCCGGTCCGCCCTGCGGAGCGTGCCCGCCAGGCCCCCGATGGTCTGGAAGGGGGCCGCGGGACCGCCCCGGGCCTCCTCCCAGCGGACCGCGTGACCCTCTTCGCGGGCCAGCTCGGCCATCCGGCGGAGCTGGCCGCGGGTCATGGGGTCGGTCGGGGACAGCACGACGAGGGTGAGCCCCGCGCCGGGTGCGTGGGCATGCGCCCACTCCAGCACGTTCAGGAGCTGTACCGGGCTCTCGACGAACGCGAGAGTGGAGTTGCTGCCGGTGGACCCGGCGCGGCGGCTCATCGACGTAGGACCGTCCCCTAAGTGATTCGACTCAGAACTTCAGCCTTGGAACCTCAGGCTCAGACCGAGACGGGCTCGCCCGCCGCGGCGGCGATCTCGGCCTCGGCGACGACGCCCGCGACGCGGCGCAGCTTCTTCATCGGGCCGAGCTCGGAGTCGTAGACCTTCTTGACGCCGTCGCCGAGGGAGGCCTCGATGGTGCGGATGTCGCGGACCAGGCGGGTCAGGCCCTGGGGCTCGACGGAGGCGGCCTGGTCGGAGCCCCACATCGCGCGGTCGAGGGTGATGTGGCGCTCGACGAAGGTGGCGCCGAGGGCGACCGCCGCGAGGGTGGTCTGCAGGCCCGTCTCGTGGCCGGAGTAGCCGATCGGGACGTTCGGGTACTCCTCCTGGAGGGTGTTGATGACGCGGAGGTTGAGCTCCTCGGCCTTGGCCGGGTACGTCGAGGTGGCGTGGCAGAGCAGGATGTTGTCCGAGCCGAGGACCTCGACCGCGTGGCGGATCTGCTTCGGGGTCGACATGCCGGAGGACAGGATGACCGTGCGGCCGGTGGCGCGCAGCTCGCGCAGGAGCTCGTCGTCGGTCAGGGAGGCCGAGGCGACCTTGTGGGCCGGGACGTCGAACTTCTCCAGGAAGGCGACGGCCTCGGTGTCCCACGGGGAGGCGAACCAGGCGATGTTCTTGCTCTTGCAGTACTCGTCGATCTGGCGGTACTCGTCCTCGCCGAACTCCACGCGGTGGCGGTAGTCGATGTAGGTCATCCGGCCCCAGGGGGTGTCGCGCTCGATGTCCCACTGGTCGCGCGGGGTGCAGATCTCGGGGGTGCGCTTCTGGAACTTCACGGCGTCGCAGCCGGCCTCGGCGGCCACGTCGATGAGCTTGAAGGCGTTCTCCAGCTCACCGTTGTGGTTGATGCCGATCTCGCCGCAGATGTAGACGGGCTGGCCGGGGCCGGCGAGACGCTCGGAACCGAAGGAACGCAGACGGGAGTTGGTGCTCATGGCAGGCAATTTCCTTACTTGGTGAGGGAGTCGAGAGAGGGGCCGAGGATCCAGCTGGCGATCTCTCGGATCGCGCCGTCGCCACCGGGGACGGTGGTGACCGCACGGGCGGCGCCGCGTACCACGTCGTGGGCGCTCGCGACCGCCACGGGCCAGCCCACGAGGGCGAAGCACGGGAGGTCGTTGACGTCGTTGCCGACGTAGAGCACGCGCTCGGGCGCGATGCCCTGCTCCTCGCACCACTGCTTGAGTGCGAGGTCCTTCCGGTCGATGCCGTGCAGGACCGGGAGCTTGAGCTTCCGGGCCCGGGCGGCGACGACCGGGTTCTGCTCCGTGGAGAGGATCAGCATGTTCAGGCCGCTGTTGCGCAGGGCGGCGATGCCGAGGCCGTCTCCGCGGTGCACGGAGACGAACTCCTTTCCATCGGCGTCGATCAGCACCCGGTCATCGGTCTGGGTGCCGTCGAAGTCCAGGACGACCGCGTCGATGTCGTCGGCGGTCGGCAGCGAACCGGGGCGGTCCGCGTCGAACAGGGGGGCGAGTGCCCGTGCCCTGGCGAGGTCGTGCGGGTCGTCGATCTCCAGCACGCGCGCGGCGTCCGTGCGGACGAGTTCCGTGCGGCCGAAGAAGCGGTGCTGGTGCTTGCGGAAGCCCGCCGCGTCCATCGCGTAGGCGGCGCCGGTCTCCAGGAGGTCCTGGGGGCGGTCCTGGCGGCGGGGGCGGTAGGACTTGTCGTGGTTGACGCCGTGGCCGCCGCCGGTGTCCTCGTCGTCCGCGTCGCGCCAGATGAACCCGTGGAAGGGGGCCACGGTCACCGCGGTGTCGGCACCGCTCTCCACGACCGCGCCCGCCACCCCGTCGATGTCCTCGCGGACCAGGAACGGGCTGGTGCACTGCACGAAGACCACCACGTCGACCGCCGCGCCGTGCAGCGCCTCATGGGTGTCCATCGCGTGCAGCACCGCGGCCTCGGAGGTCGCCGTGTCCCCCGCGATCGCGGCGGGCCGCAGCACGACCTCCGCACCGGCCTCGCGGGCCGCGGCGGCGATGGCCTGGTCGTCGGTGGAGACGACGACATCCGTCACCAGCCGGGCGGCCAGGCACTCCCGCACCGCCCGGGACACCAGCGGCACACCGCCGACGGGGGCGAGGTTCTTCGCGGGCACCCCCTTGGAGCCACCGCGGGCAGGGATGACGGCGAGCACACGACGTACACCGGCCGGCAAATCGGGCATGGGTTGCACTCCTAGCGCAGGGTTCACAGAGGTAGAGGGAGGGCCGGCGCAGCCGCCCTCCAGGGGCGCGGGGAACTGCGCGACAAGCCCCGACGGCGCAGCAGCCGCAAATGGACCCGTCGCGGCACTCTCGAAGGCGCTCAAAGCTCCCCCATCCGCCGAATAACCGGCGCCACCCGCTGCACCCCGTGCCGATAAGCCCCCCGAGCCGCCCGCCGCACGATCTGCCGGACAGGCCCCGGCTCCTTGTCCGCGGCGGGAGCCCCCGGCAGCGGACTGCCGTCGGGACCGAGGTGATGGCGGGCCAGAATGCCGGGCAGATAACCAGGAGCCGTGGCGGGCGTGTAGTACGGGGTCAGCGGCGCCAACCCCCCGGGACGGGCCCGCAGCTTGGCGATCCGCTCCCGCGCCGCATCGAACGCGGTCTCGTACGAGCCGTCCGCCACGACCCCCTGCCGGGCCACCCACTCCGCGTCCGCCACCGGCCGGTGCCCCGCGTCCAGCTGGTCCCAGGAGGCGAGGCAGCCGGAGCCCACGAAGTGGTGGTTGCCGAGGATCTCGCGCACCCCGAGGTCGGTCAGGACGACCGTCGGGATCCGGCGGTGCAGGGATTCGAGCGCGGCCGTGGAGCTGATGGTGACGAGCAGGTCGGTGCGGTCGAGGACCTCGCCCATGTTCCCGTACACCAGGCGGAAGTTGGCCGGCGGATCGAGCCGCTGGACCAGCTTCTGGTAGGGCTGCTCCTCGATGTGCGTGGTGTGTTCGCCCGGCTTGGAGCGCAGCTTCAGCAGCACCTCGCGCTCGGGGTGCAGCCGGGCGTGCTGGATCAGCCGGTTCAGCAGGTACGTACGGTCCCTGCGGCTGTCCGGGACGGACGGCTGTACGGCGAAGACCACGGTGTACGGGTCGTGCTCGCCTTCGTAGGCGGCCCCGCCGAGGAACGGCAGCGCCACCTCCGTCACCGACGAGGCGTCGGCGCCGACCCCCTCGTACACGGCCCGGAAACGCTCCGCGTCCTGGCGGGAGTTGGCGAGGACCAGGTCCGCGCCGTGGCGCAGGAGCAGACCGTCGGCGAGCTTCTCGTAGACGACACCGACGTATCCGGTGACGACGACGGGACGCTTCTCGCGGCCCTCCCACACGCGCTTGAGGCCGTGCAGCATGGCCTGGACGCCGCCGCCGACGAGGGCGACGACGACCACGTCGTACTCCTCCTCGGCCATGGCGCGCAGGAACTCGACGGAGGTGACCTCCCGCAGCGAGTCGGCGTGCACGCCGACCTCCGCCAGCTGGCGCGGGGTGGGGGTGGCGCGGCCGCGCAGCAGGAAACCGCTCAGGGCGAGGGGCCCTTGCGCATCCTCGCGCGGGGCGATGCGATTAGCTGTGAGGGCACCCCATTTCCAGCGGGTGTCCGAGTCCGCTAGGACCGCGATTCGCGTCGGCGTCGTTGTACTTGCTGGCACGTCCTAGACGCTAGGAAGCAATTTCTAGGTATGGCCCAACCGCGAATCAACGAAAAGTTAACAACAGCCCACCGAGAGCCGAACTGGCCCGCCAAAGCCCGGGAAGTACATGGGATGCACCGTTCCGACACATTGAGTTCACCCCCCGTACCATCACCGTCCAGTTCCCCTGCCGGGCGGCCTTCTAGCGTTTCGCAGGTGCCAAAGCTTTCCGTGATCGTGCCGTTCTACAACGTGCAGCAATACGCCCCGGACACCCTCAGAAGTCTGCGGCTCAACGCCCGGAGCGACTTCGAGTTCATCCTGGTCGACGACAAATCCAAGGATGAAACACCGGCCATTCTCGAACGGGCGGCCGAATCGCTTTCGGATGTCGCGCAGGTGAGATATATCCGCCATGAGGAGAACGGAGGTCTCGCCACCGCCCGGAACACCGGACTGGACGCGGCGACGGGCGAGTACCTCACCTTCCTCGACGGCGACGACTGGCTCGCGCCGGGCTATCTCGCCGAGCTGGTGGCCGCCATCGAGGACCTGGGCTGCGACTTCATCCGCACCGACCACGTCCAGGCGACCGCCCGCGCCCGGTCCGTGCACCGGGCGCCGGTGGGCCTGCGCGGGGAGGTGCTGAACCCGCGCGAGGCGATCCTGCCCGCCGACCGGACGACCTCCGTCGACTACGCGTACGCGTGGGCCGGTGCCTATCACCGCCGGCTCCTGGACAAGGGCCTGCTGCACTTCACCGACGGGCTGCGCACGGCCGAGGACCGGCCGTGGATCTGGAAGCTGCACCGCGAGGCGGAGTCGTTCGCCGTGGTGAGCCTGCTCGGGGTGTTCTACCGGCGCGGGGTGGCCTCCTCGCTCACCCAGATCGGTGACGCCCGTCAGCTGGACTTCATCCGCGCCTTCGACCAGGTCGTCGAGGAGACGGCGACCGACCGGGACGCCGCCCGGCTGCTCCCGAAGGCGGTGCGCACCTACTGCGCGATCATCGCCCACCATCTCTCCGACCAGGCCAAGTGGGAGCCGGGCGTGGCCAAGCAGCTCCAGGCGATGAGCGCGGCGGCCATAAAGCGGATGCCGCAGGACGCCCTCGGCGACGTACTCGACACGATGGACCTGCGCCGCTCGTCCAAGCTGCGGCGGCTGCGGCGCCGGGTCACCACAGCGAAGGCGGCTGCCTGATGTCCCCCCACCCCCGTCGTACGACCCAGATCTTCTGCGCCTCCACGCTGTACGGGGTGGCCACCCTGGCCGCCGCGATCGACTCCGACCTCTTCGAGGAGGCGGAGCGCCGGGTGCTGCTGGTGTTCAACAACTCGGCGAACCCGGAGACCACTCCGGCGGTCGACGACATGCCGGGCTTCGAACCCCTGCGCGACCACTTCGACGACGTGCTGTCGTGGAACGAGGCCATCCGCCCCTTCCACCCCGGCTCCTGGACACCGCGCGCCGACGACATCCCGCTCTTCGAGCGTTATCTGCGGCTGCTGTGGGGCCTGGGCGAGGACCGTGTCGAGCTGGTCCTGGAGTCCATCCAGGTCACCCCCGCGCTCACGGTGGCCCAGCTGTTCACCGGCGCCCCCGTGCATGTCTACGCGGACGGCCTGATGAGCTACGGCCCCACCCGCAACAAGCTCGACCCGCTGGTCGGCACGCGGGTGCGCCGGCTGCTCCACCTGGACCTGGTGCCGGGACTCACGCCGATGCTGCTGACCGAGTTCGACGTGCCGGCGCAGGTCGTGCCCACGGGCGCGTTCCTGAAGGTGCTGAGCGAACTCGGCGCGGCCGTACCGGAGTTGCCGGTCCTGCCGGAGAACTCGGCGCTGCTCCTCGGCCAGTATCTGTCCGCGCTGAACATCCTCTCCGCCAAGGAGGAGGAGGATCTGCACGTACGGATGATGCGCGGCGCGGTCGAGCGCGGGCATCGCAGCATCGTCTTCAAGCCGCACCCCACCGCGCCGGCCCGCTTCAGCCGCGTCCTGGAGACCGAGGCCGGGAAGCTGGGCGTCGACCTGACCGTGCTGGACACGCCCGTCCTCGCCGAGGTGCTCTTCGAGAAGGCCCGGCCGGGGCTGGTCGTCGGCTGTTTCTCGACGGCACTGTTCACGGCGTCGGTCTTCTACGACCTTCCCGTCGCCCGCATCGGCACCGAGCCGCTCCTGGACCGGCTCACGCCGTACCAGAACAGCAACCGGGTCCCGACGGTGCTGGCCGACGCGGTGCTGCCGGACCTGGAGCAGCGGGGCGGCGAGGACCCGCTCCCCTCGGACGAGCTGAACGGTCTGGTCACCGCGGTCGGCTTCACCCAGCAGGACCGGATCTACCCGGGCCGGCGCGAGGCGGCGGAGAAGTACCTCGCCAAGCAGCTGCGCCCGCGCACCCAGCGGTACTTCAAGAAGAAGCGCCTCACGTCCCTCGGGCTGCCCGGCGGCATCCCGGAGCGCCTGGCGTTCCTGCCGCACAACTCCACGGCCCGACGGGTCGTACGACAGGCGCGGGCTCTGAAGAAGGCCGTGAAGCGCTGAGCGAATGAGGGATGAACTCCCTGGAAAGGCCGTGGAAATACAGCCCAACCATCGAGCTACTCCGTTGATTCAATGGTGAAGCGGTGTCCAGGTCCCTAGGATCACGGGCACCGCCTATCCGAATCCCGTGAGGCACTCATGACGAAGCTCGGCCGGCTCTACTCCCTCTTCGACAGCGTCACGCTGCCGGAGAATCTGCCCTACACCCAGTGCAGCACCTGGGAGCTGCAGTTCCTGTACCTGGTGGGCCGGCACCACCTCACGGGCCGGGACCGGATCGTCGAACTGGGCTCGGGGGGCGGCGGATCGACGTACGCGCTCGCGCTCGGCCTGAGCGAGAGCCCCGTGTTCGACCAGAAGACCGGGCGGCTGCACGCGTACGACTTCTTCCGGGTCGGCAAGGGCACGTTCGCCTCCGAGAAGTTCTTCGACTCCGGTCACAAGCCGGTGGACGACAACTCCTTCCTGGACGACTTCAAGGGCCGCCTGGAGCCCTTCCTGCCGTTCCTGGAGATCCACGCCGGTGACCTGTGGCAGACCTCGGATCCCGAGGACACCAGCCCCGTGGAGTTCCTGCACATCGACATAGCCAAGACGGCCCGGGTGTTCCGGTGTGTGTCGGAGCGGTTCCTGACCCGGATGCGGCCCGGCACGGTCGTCCTGCACCAGGACTTCGCCGGGCCCCGGCTGCCGTGGCTGCACCACAGCACGGGTGCGCTGCTGCCGTACATCGAGATCGCCGGGCCGCCGATCCGCTCCACCCTCGCCTTCGAGGTGACGAAGCCGATCCCCGCGGACGTCCTCAAGCGGATCACCGAGGACGACTACACGGTCGACGAGAAGCTCGCCCTGATCTCCGCCGTCCAGGAGGAGATCGACCGCGACCACACCGGCGGCATCCCCTTCAAGTCCGTCCTCGAGCTGTCCAAGGCGTATGTCGCCCACTACGACGGCCAGCACCGGCGGGCCTGGTCGATCGCCAAGCCGCTGACCTCCGACGAGTACCTGAGCCGCACCCGCGCCGACCACTTCGAACAGCTGAAGAAGGCGTACGAGAAGGAGCCGCCGAGCGGTTCGAAGCTCACCCGGCTGCTGCACAGGGCCGTCGGCCGCTAGACAGCGACGGGCCCCCACGACCGTCAGGCCGTGGGGGCCCGCTCATGTGCTCAACCGCCCAGGATCACCCGCAGGTCGGCCGCGTTGGCCTCGGTGACCTTCCACAGCTCCTGCTGGCGGCCGTGGACGTCGGCGACCGTCTTGGTGTGGTCGGCGAGGAGGTCCTTCGCACGCTCGACCAGGCGGGCCGCGAGATGGCGGTCGTGGACCGAGACGCCCCACTCCGGGCGCTCGATGTCCCGCAGGAAGTACGCCATCTTCGGGTGCGAGATCAGGCTGATGATGGGCGTGCCGACGCCGAACGGGATCATCCCGGCGTGGCCGCGCATGCCGATCACCAGCTTGGTGCGGGCGTACAGCTCGCGGATCTGGTCGTTCTCGAAGTCGTACATCGGGACGACCGGCAGCGAGATGCCGTGCTCGCGGCGCAGATCGAAGGCGATCTTCTCGTCGTCGAGGGAGTGCGCGACGCACTGGACGTCCGCCAGCTCGCCCAAGTCCCTCACCGCCTGGGCCATCTGGGCGAGGAAGTAGCCGTAGTCGTGGCCGAAGCGCAGCCCCGCGCGGTCGTAGGCCGCGTTGATGAGGATGGTGTTCTCGCGCCGCGCCGGGTCCTGCCAGCCGTCGACCAGCTGGCGCATGACCGTGGTGGGGCAGGGCTGGAAGCGCACCTTGTCGTGCAGGTGCGACGGCAGCATCGCGCGGACCTTCTCGATCGAGCCGTGGTTGCGCAGTCCGAAGAAGGCGGAGCGCTCGACGAGCTGGAGGAGCGAGTCGCGGAAGCGGTTGGCCCGGTAGGACTGGCCGTCGAAGGCGTTGAAGCCCACGGCGAAGACCGCGATCGGTACGTCGATGCGGTTCAGGAGCGCGTCCGGGACGTTCCACTGCCAGGCACTGTTGCCGTTGGGCATGGTGTCCGGGATGAAGAGCCCGCCGCCGCCGATGACCAGGCCCCGCCGGGCGTTGACGCGCTCCAGCGCGGCCTCGTCGAAGAGGCGGTGGGCGTGGACCGAGTGCCAGCGGCGGGAGGTGGTGTCCGGGCCGAAGGCGAGCCGGACGGTCTCCGGGAGGAGCTTGTCGCCCGCGTTGCCCTGCCGGTCCATGTAGAAGGCGACGTGGGCGAGTTGGTCCTCGGCGCTGCCCCGCTCCTGCGCGGGCACGGCGGCCGCGCGCTGCGCCCACAGCCGGCTGGAGCGGTGGGTCGGGTCGACGGTGATCCCGGCGGTGGCGTGCTTCAGGGCCTCCGCGTTGTCGCCGTGCACCCACGCCATCTGGGCGAGCCGGGCGTACGCCGTGGCGGCCCGGTTGGGGGCGGCGGTGGCCAGCAGCAGCTGGGCCTTGGCCTCCTCGTAGCGGGAGACGCTCATCAGGGCGTGGCCGAGGACCTCGTGCGGCCAGGCCTCGTCGAGCGGGATCCGGACGCTGCTCAGGACGTCGACGGCGTCCTGGTAGTCGCCGGAGGCGATGTGCGCGGCGGCGACCTTGCGGGCCACCTCGACGTCACCGGTGCGCTTGACGTGCGGGGTGCCGAAGTGGACGACCAGGTCGTGGTGGAGGCCGCCGCTGGAGGCGAGGTAGGCGCTCTGGAAGTCGGCGTCCGACAGCTCGTACTCGCGCCAGCGGTCCTCCGCCTGGCTGTACCCGGCCTCGCCGCCCTGCCAGGGCTTGTGGCGGCCGGTGAAGTGCAGGATCGCGGTGTCCTCGGGGACCGGGAGGTCTCCGGACAGCCGCCGCTTGACGAAGTTGTAGCGCGGGTCGAGGCGCACGAAGTCGCCGTCGAGTACGGCGTTGAGGATGCCCTGGTCGTGCTTGTCGAGCTCGTAGTCGCCGTTGCGGCCGCAGCGGTCGATCTTCGCGCAGAACTCGTCGCTCAGGTACTCGCGCTGGATGACCAGCAGCCCCGAGTTGAGCTTGTGCTGTCCGTAGAAGAACTGCGGGACGGCCGCCAGCCCTTCGCGCAGCCGCAGGAGTTCACCCAGGTCGCCCAGGACCACCATGTCGGTGTCGAGGGTGATGATCGTGTCGTACTCGCGGATCCTGAACACGTCGAGGATGAAGTACGCCTTGCGGACCAGGTAGTTGTCCTGGTCGCCCTTCTTGTACGAGTCGTAGTGCGTGTCGCCGACGCGCTTGAGGACGATCCGCGGGTGCAGGGCGCGGATCCGCGCGATCGAGCCGGGGCGCAGATCGTCGTAGAGGACGACGAAGTCCTCGCACACGCCCGGGTTCGACAGGGCGAGGCTGCGCAGCAGCGTCAGGAAGCCGGGCAGGTAGTTCTCGTCCACGTAGGACGCGAAGGCGATGCGGCGCTTGCCGGTGAGCGCGTGGGCGTCGGTGGCGGGGGCCTGTATCGCAGGCAGGGCAGTGGTCATCGCAGGGAGATCCTCATGTCGGTCACGCTCTGGGCCCGCTGCATGACCCATGACTTCTCGCTGGTGTACTCGTGCACGGACGTGATCGCGAGCTTCATCGCCTCCTGGACGCGGTAGGCGCCGCTCTCGTAGAAGTCGAAGCCGATCAGGTCCAGGGTCGGGCTGACGTCCAGGAAGTCCAGCAGGTACAGCATGTTGAAGCCGGTGGTCGGGATGCCGGACCAGACGTCGGTGCCGAGCTTGCCGATGTTGCGGACGGGCCAGCGCAGCGACTCGTCGCCGAGGAAGGTCTGGGCGCCGGGGACCAGCCGGTTGCGCAGCGAGTACTTCCAGTCGCCGGAGATGCCGCCGAACACGAGCCGGGTGTCGACCCGCTGGTCCCAGTTGAAGCCGTGCTTGTGGATGGTGGCGTGGATGTCGGTGCGCGAGCCCGTGTGCTTCGGCTCGATCTTGTACGAGTTGAAGCGGACGACGAGGTCGTACGCGTCGATCTCGGCGCCCATCGAACTGGAGCCCACACGCCCGGAGTTGGCGATCAGGCAGATCGACTTGCCGGCGATCCGGTTGCGGAACTCACCGAGGCTGATCCACTGCACCCCGCCGACGGTGGGGTCGGCGACGGGGCCGCGCATCCGGTTGCGGCGCTGCTCGGCGTAGAGGGCGAGGGCCTCGGTGAGGGCGGCGAGGTCGCTCGACTCGGTGGTGCGCAGGTCGAGGTACTGGCTGAGGAGTTCCTGCCGGTCGGCGACCGGGGCGTCCTCGGCGGCCAGCGTCAGGAGCGCTCCCACGAGGCGCGGCTCGGCCTCGGTCCAGTCCCCCACCGCGTGGGCGGCCAGGCCCTCGGCCCAGACGTCGGTGGCGGCGCGGCCGGTGAACTCCGCGGCGCGCGGGCTCTGTCGCTTCAGCAGCGCCAGCAGCTCCCGCTCCTTGTCGGCCGCGGCCCGCAGGCCGGCGATCTTGGCGCGGACGCCGAAGCCGTCGTCGTCGGTGAGGGAGAGGTACTTCTCGAACGCCTCGACGGCCTCGGTCTCCTCGCCGAGGGCCTCCAGGAGCCGGGCGCGCAGCCGCCAGCCGGCGCGGGAGTTCTTGCGCTGGGCGAGGACGGTGTCGCTGATGACGAGGGCGAGGTCGAGCTCGTCGTCGTAGCCGCATTCGAGCGCCTTGTTGGCGACGGCGAGCAGCGCGTCGAGGAGCTCGTTGGGGATGGCGGAGGCCGGGGTGGCGGCACCCTTGACGGCCCGCTTGAGCAGGGCGGCGGCGCCGCCGGCCGCGGCGGGCGCGGGGGCGGACGTGGCGGTCGTGCCCCATACGACGAGCAGCTTGCGCAGCTGCTCGGCGAGTTCGACGCGGCGCCGGTCGATACTGCCGACGACCTTTCCGCTGTGCACCGCGCAGGCGCGCAGGCAGTCGTCCAGCTCCCCTCCACGCGCACGTGCACGTCTCTTCTGGACCGTCGTCATGGCACTCCTGTTTTGTCTTCTTACCAAAGGTCAGGCGAGTTCTTGGGCTTTACCGCTTGTGTGGGGGGATTCTGAGGGAATTTAGGAAGCCAAAACGACATTCAGGTGAACTCACCGGGACCGTGCGGCTAATCGTTGGCTCGTCAACCAAGACATCCCTGTGATTCGGACTAATGTGCCTGTGTGCACCCGTAGGAACAGCTGTATCGAGGGGATATCCGTGACCACGACGACGGTCCGCCAGGTGATCGAGACACCCCGGCGGCCGGAGCGGACCGCTCCCCGCGAGACCCGGCTGCGGGCCCTGGACGGGCTGCGGCTGGTGGCCGCGCTGATGGTGGCGGCCTACCACTACGGCGGCCGCGGCGGCGAGGTCACGACGGCCTGGGGAAGTTCCGCGAAAGACCAGTTCCCGACGCTGAGCGGGTATTTCGCATACGGCTGTCTCGGTGTGCAGGTCTTTTTCGTGATCAGCGGATTCGTGATCTGCATGAGCGGCTGGGGCAGACCCCTGAAGTCGTTCTTCGCGTCCCGCGCGTCCCGGCTGCTGCCCGCGTACTGGGTGGCGGTCGTCCTGGTCACGGCGGTGTTCGCGCTGCCGATGGTCGCCTTCAAGGCGGTCGCCCCGAGCGACGCGCTGGTCAACATGACGATGCTTCAGCAGCCGTTGGGCGTGGACCGGGTGCTGGGCGTGTGCTGGACGCTGTGGGCGGAGGTCCGCTTCTACGCCCTGTTCGCCCTGTGCGTGGTCCTGCCGGGAGCCTCCCGGCGCCGGGTGATCATGTTCTGCGCGGGCTGGACGCTGGCCGCGGCGATCGCGCAGGCCTCGAAGGAACCGCTGCTCGACATCGTCCTGATGCCCGAGTACGCGCCCTTCTTCATCGGCGGTGTCGGCCTCTACCTCGTCCACCGCGACCGGCGGGACGTCTACGCGTGGGGCATCGTCGCCGTCAGCTTCCTGATCGGCCAGCACTACGCGGTCCGCAGCCTGTGGAACGCCGCCGACCCGAATGCCTTCGCCCACCGCACCACCCTCGGGATCGTGGCCGTCGTCGCCTTCGGCTTCCTCGCCGTCACCGCGATCGCGCTGGGCTGGCTGAACCGGGCGAACTGGCGCTGGCTGACGGTGGCCGGGGCGCTGACGTACCCCTTCTACCTGGTCCACGAGCACCTCGGCTGGGTGGTGATCCACGGGCTGCACATCGGGCTCGGGCTGCCGTCGGCGGAGACGTTCGCGCTGACGGTCGCCTCGATGCTGCTGCTGGCCTGGCTGATGAACCGGTACGTCGAGAAGCCGCTGACCCCGAAGCTGCGTTCGGCCTTGGCCAAGGCTCGCTGAGGTTGTTCACCGGACGTTCAGCGCGGGGAAAGTTAGGGCGGGCTCCAGCGAGCAGACATGCTCCATGGCCAACGCACAGCAGACGTACACGTACCCCGGCGAACTAGGCGACGTACCCGGCTGGTTCCCGCCTCTCGACCAGGTGCTGTTCACCTGGTTCCTCGACCGGCAGCGGAGCCGGGGCTTCTCCGGCGACCTCCTGGAACTCGGCGCCTACATGGGCAAGAGCGCGATCCTGCTCGGCCGGCACCTGGCGGAGGGCGAGCGGTTCACGGTCTGCGACCTCTTCGGCGGCGACGCGCCGGACGGGGCCAACAAGGCCGAGACCGCGAAGTCGTACGCCTCCCTCACCCGGCAGTCCTTCGAGCGGAACTACCTCTCCTTCCATGAGGAGCTGCCCCGGGTGATCGAGGCGCCGAGCTCCGTCATCTCCTCCGAGGTCGCGGCGGGGAGCTGCCGTTTCGTCCACATCGACGCCTCGCATCTGTACGAGCATGTCCGCGACGACATCGGTGCGGCTCGGGAGATCCTGCTGCCGGAGGGTGTGGTGGTCCTCGACGACTTCCGGTCCGAGCACACGCCGGGGGTGTCGGTCGCGGCGTGGGAGGCGGTGCTGAACCGGGGGTTGCGGCCGATCTGTCTCAGTACGCAGAAGCTGTACGGGACGTGGGGTGATCCTTCGTCCGTGCAGGAGGAGTTGCTGGAGATGCTGCGGGGGCGGGCGGACTGCGGGTTGAGTGTGCAGCATGCGGCGGGGCATCGGTTGGTTCGGGCTCGGGCGCAGGGGATGCGGGCGCCGGAGTTTCCCAAGTCTCGGCATTACGTGGAGCCGGTGGTGGAGCCCGTCCGCGCGCCTGCGCCTCGCCGGTCGCCGGCCCGGCGTATCGCGGTGGATCTGCTGCCGCCGGTCGTCACGCGGGCCGTGCGCAGGGTGCGGGCTCGTCAGGTCTGATTTCGGCTGCGGGCCCGTGGTGGCTGGTCGCGCAGTTCCCCGCGCCCCTTCGGGGCGCGGCCCTACCCGGCGTTCTTGACGTACCGTGCCTCAATTCCCGCGATCACCAGCGCCAAGCCCTCCTCGAAGTGCCTCTCATAGTCCGCGAAGATCTCCGCGCCCGCCGCGGCCGACAACGGATAGTCGGCCATCAGGCGGGCGCGTTCGTCGATGTCGTAGCCCTCGTGGCGTTCGCCCGGCAGTGGCTCGACGCCCTGTTCCTCGATGACGAACCCGAGGGTGTAGAGGTACGTCGTCGACAAGGCCCTGACCGCTTGGGAGAGGGTGAGGCCCGCGGACGTGAAGAGGCGCAGGTTGTCCTCCATCTGCTCCACGTGCACGAGGCTCGTGAAGCGTGAGCCGCTGAAGACCCTGGCGCCGTCGCGGTAGCCGAGCAGGGCGGCGCGCAGCCCGCGATTGGCCTTCAGCAGCCGCTCCTGCCAGGTGTCGCCGGCGTCGAGGTCGGTCCCGGCGACCATGCGCCGGTACATCTCCGTCGCCATCTCGTCGAGCAGCGCCTGCTTGTCCTTGAAGTGCCAGTACAGGGCGGGTGCCTTGACGTCGAGTTCCTTGGCGATGGCACGCAGGGTCAGACCGTCCAGGCCCACCTCGTTCAGGAGCTTCAGGGCGGTGTCCGCGACCCGGGTGCGGTCGAGGGGGGCGCGTCGTTCCGTAGTCACGCTTGACAGTTTAACGGCGTTAAGGGCAGGCTCATGAGCGACGGCACTTAACAGCGTTAAGGAGAGTGATCCGCATGCGTACGGATATGCGCACCGATGTACTGATCGTGGGCGCGGGCCCGACCGGCCTCGCCCTCGGTGTCGATCTGGCCCGGCGCGGGGTGGACGCCCAGGTGGTGGAGAAGGCCGGGCAGCTCTTCCCCGGCTCGCGGGGCAAGGGCATCCAGCCGCGCACCATGGAGGTCTTCGACGACCTCGGGGTCCTCGACGCGATCCGCGCCGCCGGCGGCGGCTACCCGGTCGGGATGATCTGGCAGGACGGCAAGCAGGTCGGCGAGCACCAGATGTTCGACCCGGCCGAGGCGACGGAGGACTCCCCCTACAACGAGCCGTGGATGGTCCCGCAGTGGCGGACCCAGCGGATCCTGGCGGCACGGCTGACGGAGCTCGGCGGCGAGGTCGCCTTCGGACGCGAGCTGACCGGTCTCACCCAGGACGAGGAAGGAGTGACCGCTCACTTCACGAACGGCGAGGACATCCGCGCCCGGTATCTCGTGGCGGCGGACGGCGGCCGCTCGGCGGTGCGGCGCGCGCTCGGCATCGGCATGACGGGCGAGACGGTGGACCCGCAGCCGACGCTGGTGGCGGACGTACGCCTGACCGGCCTGGACCGCGACCACTGGCACGCCTTCCCGCCGAACGGGGAGGGCGACGGCTTCCTGGCGATCTGCCCGCTCGCGGGTACGGAGGACTTCCAGGTGGCGGCCCAGTTCCCGGCCGACACCACGGTCGACTTGTCACTGGACGGCGTCCGCAAGGTGATCGCCACCCGCTCCCACCTCGACCCCTCGGCGGTCACGGAGGTCCGCTGGGCCTCCGACTTCCGCCCCCGCATGGCCCTCGCCGACCGCTTCCGCTCAGGCCGGGTCTTCCTCGCCGGCGACGCCGCCCACATCCACTCGCCGGCGGGCGGCCAGGGCCTCAACACCAGCGTCCAGGACGCCTACAACCTGGGCTGGAAGCTGGGCGCGGTACTGCGGGGCGACGCCTCGGCAACCCTGCTGGACACCTACGAGGAGGAGCGGCGCCCCATCGCCGCGGACATGCTCGGCCTGACGGCCAGCGTCCACCGCGGGGAGACCCGACGCGGCGACGCGACCCGTCAGCTGGGGCTGGGGTACCGGGACTCGTCCCTCACCCAGGAGACGAGGGAGGCGGTGACCGGGGTACGCGCGGGCGACCGCGCACCTGACGGACTGCTGGGCGGGACACGCCTCTTCGACGCGTTCCGGGGACCGCACTGGACGCTGGTGGCGGTGGGCACGGAGGCGCCGGAGGTGCCGGGGGCGATCAAGGTCGTACGAGGAGAGGCGCAGGAGTCGTACGGAACGGGCCTCTTCCTGGTGCGCCCGGACGGCTATGTGGGCTGGGCAGGGGAGACGCCGGTGGGCTTGCAGAAATACCTCACCGCAGCAGGCCTTCTTTAGGGGTGGCCCGCAGCCGCCATCACGCACTGGCCAGAGACAACTTCACCGCGAACCCGAGAAACAACGCCCCCGCCGCCGACGTCACCCCCGCCGACAACCGCCTCCGGCGCCGGAACGCCTCCGCCAGCCGCGTCCCGCCGAATATCAGCGCACTGAGGTACAGGAAGCTCGCGACCTGCGCGAACACCCCGAGCACCACGAAAGACAGCGCGGGGTAGGCGTACCCGGGGTCGACGAACTGCACGAAGAAGGCGACGAAGAACAGGATCGCCTTGGGGTTGAACAGGCTGACGACCAGGGCGCGGCGGAAGGGCCGTTCGTCGGCCGTACCGGATTCCGCGACCGCGCTCGTCTCGCCCCGCGCCCGCCACATCGCCCACGCGGCCCGCAGCATCCCGAACGCCAGCCAGGTCAGATACCCGGCGCCCGCGTACTTCACGATCCCGAACAGCACGGCGTTGGCCTGGAGCAGCGAGGCGACCCCCGCGGCCGACAGCGTCATCAGCACGGCGTCCCCGCACCACACCCCGGCCGCCGCCGTGTACCCCGCCCGGACCCCGCGCCGGGCGGCGACGGAGAGCACGTACAGGGAGTTGGGCCCGGGGAGGAGGACGATCAGGACAAGGCCCGCGAGATAGGTGGGGAGGTCGATGACGCCGAACATGAGAGGGAGTCTCGCACGCTAGAACGCGTCCGACGGAACGTAGGTCCCCCAGACCTCCCGCAGTGCGTTGCACACCTCGCCGACGGTGGCCCGGGCCCGCAGCGCCTCCTTCATCGGGTACAGGACGTTGTCCTCGCCCTCGGCGGCCTTCTTCAGGGCCGTCAGGGCCGAGTCCACCGCCCTCTGGTCGCGCTCGGCGCGCAGCCGGGCCAGGCGCTCGGCCTGCTGGGCCTCGATGGCCGGGTCGACGCGCAGGGGCTCGTACGGCTCCTCCTCGTCGAGCCGGAAGCGGTTGACGCCCACGACGACCCGTTCGCCCGCGTCCGTCTCCTGGGCGATGCGGTAGGCGCTGCGCTCGATCTCGTTCTTCTGGAAGCCGTGCTCGATGGCCGCCACCGCGCCGCCGAGGTCCTCGACCCGGCGCATGAGGTCGAGCGCGGCCCTCTCCACGTCGTCCGTCATCCTCTCGATCGCGTACGACCCCGCGAACGGGTCGACCGTCGCGGTCACGTCCGTCTCGTACGCCAGGACCTGCTGGGTGCGCAGCGCCAGCCGCGCCGACTTGTCCGTCGGCAGGGCGATCGCCTCGTCGAAGGAGTTCGTGTGCAGGGACTGGGTGCCGCCGAGCACCGCCGCGAGGCCCTGGACGGCGACCCGGACCAGGTTCACCTCCGGCTGCTGGGCCGTCAGCTGGACCCCGGCCGTCTGGGTGTGGAAGCGCAGCATCAGCGACTTGGGGTCGCGGGCGCCGAACTCCTCCCGCATCACCCTGGCCCAGATCCGGCGGGCGGCACGGAACTTGGCGACCTCCTCCAGGATCGTCGTACGGGCCACGAAGAAGAAGGAGAGCCGCGGGGCGAAGTCGTCGACGTCCATTCCGGCCGCGACCGCGGTGCGGACGTACTCGATGCCGTCGGCCAGTGTGAAGGCGATCTCCTGCGCGGGCGAGGCACCCGCCTCCGCCATGTGGTAGCCGGAGATCGAGATGGTGTTCCACTTCGGGATCTCGGTCCGGCAGTACTTGAAGATGTCGGCGATGAGCCGCAGCGAGGGCTTCGGCGGGAAGATGTACGTCCCCCGCGCGATGTACTCCTTCAGCACGTCGTTCTGGATCGTGCCCGTCAGCTGCCGTGCGGGTACGCCCTGTTCCTCCGCCACCAGCTGGTACATCAGCAGCAGCAGGGCCGCGGGCGCGTTGATCGTCATCGACGTGGAGACCTGGTCCAGCGGGATCCCGTCGAACAGGACCCGCATGTCGTCGACCGAGTCGACGGCGACGCCCACCTTGCCGACCTCGCCGTGGGCGATCGGGGCGTCCGAGTCGTGGCCCATCTGGGTCGGGAGGTCGAAGGCGACCGACAGGCCCGTGGTGCCGTGGGCGATCAGCTGCCGGTAGCGGGCGTTGGACTCGGTCGCCGTGCCGAAGCCGGCGTACTGGCGCATGGTCCAGGGCCTGCCGGTGTACATCGACGGGTAGACGCCTCGGGTGAAGGGGTACGCGCCCGGTTCGCCCAGCTTCTGGGCGGGGTCCCAGCCGTCCAGGTCGCCGGGACCGTAGACCGGTTCGATGGGCAGTCCGGACTCCGACTCGCGCGCCATGGTGTGCCGCCTCCCGCTGAGGATTCACTCGCCGGTTCCTCACAACAATGCCGTGCCGTTCGCAACCAGTCATCCGCGGGAAGCCATCTCTGGTGACACCAGTGGTGAGAAGGCGGGGGCGGACATGCGTACAGAGGGCATGAGGAGAGTGATCGCCGCGTTGGTGGCGGTGGCGGCCGTGGGCGGCTGCACCGTGCAGGCGGCGGAGGGCGACGGGGACAGCCCGGTGCGGGTCGAGCTGCCCAAGAGCTCCCCCTCCTCCCCGGCCGGCGCCGAGGACGACAAGCCCAGCCCGAAGCCGACGAAGACCCCGCCGAAGGTGCTGCTCGCCCCCGGCGACACCGGCCGTGACGTCCGTGAGCTCCAGGCCCGGCTGCGGCAGGTCGCCTGGATCTTCGAGGGGCCGACGGGGACGTACGACGGGACGACCGAGGAGGCCGTCAAGGGGTTCCAGGGCAAGCGCGGGCTTCCGAAGACCGGCGAGACCGACACCGTCACCTGGCAGCGGCTGCTGAGGATGACGCACGAGCCGGGCAAGTGGGAGCTGTATCTGATGGGCGGGCAGCCGGCCGCCGCGCCGGACGCGCGCTGCATGACCGGCCGGGTGCTGTGCATCAGCAAGTCGAGCCGCACCTTGCGCTGGATGGTGGACGGGCGGACCGTGACCACGGTGCCGGTGCGGTTCGGCTCGGAGTACACACCGACCCGCGAAGGCGTGTTCAGCGTCTACTGGAAGTCGCGCCACCACGTCTCGACGCTCTACGACTCACCGATGCCGTACGCGATGTTCTTCAGCGGCGGCCAGGCGGTGCACTACTCGTCCGACTTCGCGGCCCGGGGTTACGCGGGTGCCTCGCACGGCTGTGTCAACGTGCGGGACGAGGCGGCGATCGCGGAGCTGTTCGACGAGGTGCGCAGCGGCGACAAGGTCGTCGTGTACTGGTGACCTGTGGGGGGGGGGGGGGGGGGGGGGGGGGGGGCCCGGGCCCCCCCCCGCGCCGAGGTGCACGAGCCGTGAGTACGGGGGGAACCCCGGCTCTGTGCGACGGCCGATGACCAGTCGGCTCACTCATCTCAGCGCCACCGCGGCCGAAAATGTCACACCCGTCGCGAAAAAAGTTCAACGCTCTATGAAAGTGCAGGTCAGAGGGCGGAGTACGACGGGTTCGGCGACGGTTCGGGAACGGCGGCGGCCCGTTTCGGTTGCGGCGTGGTGTCGTCCGACGGGGACGGCGAGGGGGTGGTGAAGCCCCCGTTCTGGTGGTGGTCGTTGCCGTGGCCGTGGCCGTTGCCGCCGGGGGCTCCGTGGTGGCTTTCGTCGTCACCGCCCCGGCCGCCGCTGCCGTCCCGGTCCTTGCCCGAGTCCTTGCGGTCGTCCTCCGGACCGGCCGGACCGTCCGAGGTCTCGAGTACGCCCTCGCAGTACTTCCCCACCCGTGTGGAGCCGCCCGCCTGCCCTTCCAGGGCGCGTCTGCGGTCGGGGGACAGCTGCCTGCCGTCGCGCAGGTCGCGGCAGGCCGAAGGGCCCCCGTCCCACCAGGAGCCGAAGCCGCCCGTGCGGCCCTTTCCGTCGGCGCCGGGGGTGGCACTGGGCGCCACGCCCGCGTCGGTGCGCGGGGTGCCCTGCTCGGGGGACGCGCCGGCGGACCCGTCGGGCGACGGCTCGCCCTGCGCGGCGTCGTCCGGCGACGGCGACACGAGCGGACGGTCCGGCGTCACGGCGGCCGACACCGAGGCACCGGGCCGCGGTTGGTCCTCCCCGAACGGCCTCGGCAGCACCCCGGTCGCGGCCGCGACGACCACTCCGCCGACCATCCCGAAGGCGACCGCGGCAGCCAGCCCCAGCCGCACGGGCCGCCGGTGACGGGGACGCGGGGCAGGGTGGCCGGGGGGACCGATGCGGATGAGCCCGGCGTCGGCGGAGGGGGTGTGGCGGGAGGGGGCGCGGGCGGAGCCGGCAGCCGTTTCGTGGTCCCCGTGCGCCTTGCGGAAGGCGGCCAGGGCGGCGGCCTCGCCGGGGAGTTCGGCGGCGCTCATCGGGGGTTCGGCAAAGAGCGCACCGAGGGTCTTGGCGAGGCGCTCGGCGTCGTCGCGGGCGGCGGGGTCGACAGCGTTGTCCAGTGACTCGCCGCGCAGCAAACGCTCCGCCGTTTCGCGGTCCAGCCACCCGTACTGCTTGTCGGCCATCACATGTCCTTCTGCGTCCGCGGACGCGTATGCGTCACACTCGCGGACGACACCGCACGAGCGTGCGGTTCTCGCTGGGGAGGGAGCGCGTCGAGCACACCGTCGGCTTCCAGATCGGCGCCGAGCAGTTCGGCGAGCTTCTTCAGACCCCGGTGCGCGGCGGTCCGTACGGCCCCCGGCCGCTTGCCCAGTGTCTCGGCGGCGGTCTTGGCGTCGAGGCCCACCACGACCCGCAGCACGACGGCCTCTGCCTGGTCCTGCGGAAGGCGGGCGATGAGGGAGAGGGTGCTGTCGGTGGCCAGGGCCTCGATGGCCTCGCCCGCGGTGTCGGACTCGCCGGCCTTCGCGGTCAGTTCGGTCTCGTCGCCGCCGATGGCGGGGCGGCGGCCGCGCATGCGTATGTGGTCCAGGGCGCGGTTGCGGGCGATACGGGCGGCCCAGCCGCGAAAGCGGTCCGCGTCCCCGCTGAACCGCTGAAGGTCCCGCGCGATCTGCAACCACGCCTCGGAGGCGACGTCCTCGGCGTCCGGATCACCGACCAGCGTCCGGACGTACCCGAGCAGCCGTGGGTGCACGGCGCGGTACACAGTCCGGAACGCGGTCTCGTCCCCGTCCTGTGCCGCAAGCACCGCGGCGGTCAGCTCCGCGTCATCCCCCAGCACGCATGGTTCCTCAGTCGATGGTCGCGGCCCCGAGGCCGCCTGCGATTGCGGTGATCTCTCGCTTCCGCGCTCGGCGCGAAAGGCACGTTACGACCTGAAACCGCTGCTCGTCCATGTCCGTACAAGATGCAACTACCTCGTGATGGGGTGGGTACTCCCCCGGGTGTGACAGAAAACGCATCCATGGCGCTGTAGGAAGTACGGGTCGCCGCGCGGCCCGTGCCGCGCGACGGCCGGGGCCTCTCCTGTGGGGGGTGGCGGCCCCGGCCGTTGCTTTGGCAGCGGGGCCCTGCGGGGCTACTGTTTCTTCTTGCCGGCCTTGTCGTCGGCGTTCTTCTCGCTCTTGCCGGGCTTGTCCGCCTGCTGGCCCTGTGCCACCTGGTCGGCGCAGTACCGCGCGACGTTCCCCTCGCCACCCGCCGCCTCCACGAGCCGCCGCCAGGCCGTGGAGTTCAGCGCGTTGCCGCGACCCCGCACCTTCTCGTAGGCACGGCAGTGGGCCTCGGTGTCCTGGGCGGTGACCGGGCGGTCGGGCTGCGCGGAAGGGCTTTCGGTGGCGGGGGCGGTGGTGCTCGGCTGCCGCACGGGGGCGGACGTCTGCGGCCGGGGCGAGTCCTTCTTCTCCGCCTCGGGCGACGAGCCGTCCGTGCCGATCGTGGCGAACGCGACGCCGCCGAGGGTGAGGCTGGCCAGGAACACCGAGAGCGTGGTCCGCAGCGAGCGGGAGAGCCGGCGCTGCTCCCGGGGCCGCCAGTCGTCCCGGCGGCGGGTGCGGGCCCGATGCGCCCCGGTGTCGCGGGCGGCCCGGAACGCGGCGAGGGCCTGCCGCTCCCCGGCGTCACCGGCGCGGCCCTCGTGCCGGGCGACGTCCTCGCGCACGGCGGCGGCGAGCAGCTTCTCCAGACCGTCGGCCCCGTCGGCGTTCGGGGAACCGGTGCCGCCAGGGTGCACATGCCGACGGCCGGGGACCCCGCTGCCGCTCCGCCCTTCACCCATGTCCGTTCCCGTCCCTGTCCCTGTCCGGCCTGCCGCCGTCGTCGCCGTTCACTACTTCGACTCCCCCAGCGTTCGGGGATCGTCATCCGTCACACTCTCGACGCCCAGCTGCTGAGCCAGCCGCTTCAGGCCCCGGTAGGCGGCGGTGCGCACCGCGCCCGGCCGCTTGCCGAGGACGCGGGCGGCGGCGGGGCCGTCGAGACCGACGACCACCCGCAGCAGCACGGCCTCCGCCTGGTCGCGGGGCAGGCCCCGGACCAGCTCCAGGGCGTGGTCCGTGGAGATGGACTCCAGCGCCTGGTCGTGGGTGCTGTGCGGGCCCGGCAGATCCAGTACGTCCTGCTCCAGCGCCGCCGACCGGGGCCGCACCTTCAGCCGGCGCAGATGGTCCAGCGCCCGGTGCCGCCCGATGGTGGCGGTCCAGCCGCGGAAGCCCGCCCCGTCGCCCCGGAACCGGCCGAGGTCGCGGGCGATCTCCAGCCAGGCGTCGGAGGCCACGTCCTCGGCGTCGTCGCCGACGATCCCGCGAAGGTAGCCGAGCAGGCCGGGCTGCACGAGCCGGTACGCGACCGCGAAGGCGGCCTCGTCGCCTTCCTGGGCCCGCGCGACAGCCGCGCCAAGCTCCCCGTCGTACGCCTGCACGCGGCGGGGTTCCCCTCCTCGACCCAAGAACTGTCCTCGTCCGTACCGTTTCGTAGCGGTTCGACACCGTTCGCCTTGACCGCCCTTGCGGGGCTGCCCCCACGGTCAACAGCGCCGGACGCCACAGATGTGTCACTGGGCCCCGCGTGTCGCGGGGGACGGCCGTGGACACGGCGGGCTTCCCCGGACCGCCGCGTCCACGGCCTGGTCAGGTGGCTGCCTCCTCGGTGCGCGGCTCCGCCCGGTGCAGGACGAGCATGTCCGCCACGAAGCAGGTGACCTCGCCCTCCCGGTCCCGGCCCACCCACACCGGGTAGGAGCCGTCGCCCCGGCCGCTCGGGTAGGCGATGAGATTGGTGCCGTTCGCCGGGTCGTCGACGACCGCGACCCCGTGGACGTCCTCCTCCTGCGTACCGGCGACCAGCCCGTCCCAGTACCGGCGCCCGAGGTCGGGGGCGGCGGTGGCGTCGGTGAAGGCGGCCGTACCGGCGTCGACCCCGAAACCGTAGAACTCGCCCTCGCCCAGCAGCCGTTCGTCCTGCCCGTCGAGCAGTGCGGCCTCCCAGCGCACGGCCGGCCGGTCGCGGACCAGGACGCGCGCGGCGACGTACTCCTCGAACTTCGCGGCGGCGCGGGCGATCTGCACGGGGTAACTCCCGGGCGCCACCGTCACGGTGAACCCGGCGTCCTCGTCGCTCGCCCCGTACGTGGGGTCCTTCGCCACCAGCCGTCCGCTGGGCAGCAGCAGCGTCCCCGCCTCGATCGGCTCCCGCACGGTGTACTCGCCGTCGGGCGACGAGAACCGGGTGCCCGCGACGAAGAGTTCGGCAAGATGGCGCGGCCGCATCCCTTCGGGCGCCCGCCAGTTGGGCTCGACGGTCCCGGACTGCGCTACGTCCGTGATCTCCCGCAGCTCGACGCCGTCCGCGCCCTCGATGCCCAGCGGCGCGAACAGCCGTTCCCAGCACCCGAATCGGGGCACCTCGAACCACCGCTGCTCGTCCGGCACCTGGGGGACCGTGTGCCGCGAGACGCCCTTGTCGCCCTGTGGCTCGACGACCTCGGAGCCCCGTCCGTCCGGCCACAGCGTCACCGTGACCCGCCCCGCGTCCGGCGCGAACTCGGGTGCCAGGTCGTCCGGGTAGGCCCACGCACTGCGTCGCCGCAGGAAGAGGCGGTCCGCGTCCAGCTGCCGCAGGTCGACCTCCAGGAAGCGCCGCCCCTGCGCGTCGTACACCGCGATACCGAGGTGGTTCCGCGCCCGCGCCACCTGTGCCACGACGGCCTCGGGGCTGCCGGTCTCCCGCAGGACGACGGCGTACGGCTGCCCCGCCGCGTCCCGCTCGGCCGCCGCCCCGGGACCGATCGCCCCCAGGACGGACCCGGCGTCCCAGCCCATGCCGTACGCGACCTCGATGGTGCGCCTCACGCCGCGCTCCTTCGCCGGGCCCGGCCGTGCAGGGTCAGGTAGAAGGTCTGGAGGGATTCCTCGGGGCCGCCCGCCTCGAAGCGGTTGAGGACCTTGCCGAGGGGGTTCCAGACCCGGCCGTCGGGCATCCGGACGCCGACCGGCTGACCGAAGTACCCGCGCTGCGCCTCGTCCAGGTCGACCCACACCGCGCCCGCCCGGCGCACCAGCACCTCACCGACGTAGGCACCCAGCGCGAGCAGCGGTCCGCGCACCCGCTCCTGGTCGGCGCCCCCCTTGCGCAAGCCGTCGACCAGGAAGTCGACGACCCGCAGACTGGCCACGGAGTAGTCCAGAGGCAGCCGGTTGCGGGCGGTGATCCCGGCGACGAACTCCGCCGCCCGCGCCCGCATCCCGCTCGCGCACGGCACCCGTTCGGCCTGCTTCTCCATGGGCCCCACCCCTTCGTTCGGCTTGCACTCCCCGCTGTCCCAGCGGATGCCGCCCCAGGAACATCACGGGTCGCGGGCGTGGCCCTTCCCACACAGATGCCTCACAAGATCCGTGCAACCTTTTGTTTTCTCGTACGTCGTCGGTGACGCAACCCGTGATGTTTGGCCAGAGGTGTGCGCTGTGTGTAGGTGCTGCCCAAGTGGCGGCCGATACGACCGTGTTCATCTTTCAGGGGTGGGATTCTTGAGTCCTCGCAGCAGCCGTGCGTACAGACCGCTCAGTCTCAGAAGACGGGCCTGGCTGACCGCCGGAGCCGTCGTGCTGAGCGGTGCGGGCATCGTCACGTACGCCATGGCCGATCCGAGCGCGCAGTCCGACGGCAAGGCCGGGAGCCGTGCGTCGGCCGTCCACACGCTCAAGCTCCAGAGCGAGGGCTCGGGCCGCAAGGGGCTCGACCGGCGGGAGACGGACCGCTTCAGCGCGGTCCTCGTCACCTGGGACGACCCCGACGCGAAGTCCCCCGGCACCGCCGAAGTACGCACCCGGGACGCCGAGTCGGGCACGTGGTCGGGCTGGCAGAAGCTCCAGGACGACCCGAGCCAGGCCGACGGGGCCGAGGGCGAGCGGGCCGCGCTGCGGGGCGGTACGGAGTCGTTGTGGACCGGTGACTCCGACGGTGTCGAGGTACGGGTCGTGAACGCGGACGGCACGGAGGCGGGTGGGCAGCCGGCCGGGATGGACGTCAAGCTGCTCGATCCCGGTACGGATCCCGAGGGGGGTGGGGTGGAACCGGCGGCGTTCGTGGCGGAGACGGGCACAGCGTCGGCGTCACCGTCCGACTCGGCCTCGCCCACCAACTCGGCCTCGCCCTCTGACTCGGCCTCGCCTTCCGTGCCGGCGTCGCCCTCTGACTCGACGTCACCCTCCGCGTCGGGGTCGCCGTCCGGTTCGGCCGACCCCTCCCCGTCCCCCACCCCCACCGTCCCGGCCCCCCGCCCCTCCACGGTCGTGAAGCCCCCGGTCATCACCCAGGCCGAGTGGGGCGCGTCCACGGACTACGACGGAACCCCCGGCTACGGCACCGAGATCAAGGCCGCCGTCATCCACCACACCGGCATGGACAGCGACAACACCCTGTCCTGCGCCGACTCCCGGGCCCGGCTGCGCTCCATCCAGCAGGAGCACTTCGCACGCGGCTACTACGACATCGGCTACAACTTCGTCGTCGACAAGTGCGGCCAGATCTTCGAGGGCCGCAGCGGCGGCATGGACCTGCCGGTGATCGGCGCGCACGACGTCGGGTTCAACACGAACACGGTCGGCATCTCGTACATCGGCAACTACGAGAGCGCCAAGCCGAGCAAGGCCGCGCTCGACGCCATCGCGCGGATCGTGGCGTGGAAGTTCGGGATGTACGGCATCGACCCGACCGGCAAGGTCACCCTGGTCTCCGGCAGCGCCGCGGGCGTCGACGGCAACAAGGTCGCCAAGGGGACCTCGATCACGCTGCCCCGGGTCTTCGGACACCGCGACACCAACGCCACGGCCTGCCCCGGCGCCAACCTCTACGCGAAGCTGCCGCAGATCGCCTCGCTCGCGAAGACACCGGGCGTCTCCCACGCCCTCGCCACCTCCGACTACAACCGGGACGGCGTGACCGACCTGGTCGCGGGCGTGCCGAAGGCCAACGCGGTGAAGGTGATCCCGGGCGGCGTCGACGGACCTGCCACGGCCGCGAAGGTGACGCTCACACAGAACAGCCCGGGCGTCCCCGGCTCCTCCGAGACCGGCGACGCCTTCGGCACCTCGACCGCCTGGGGCGACGTCAACGGCGACGGCTACGCCGACCTCGCCGTCGGCTCCCCCGGCGAGGACGACACCAGCGGCAACGCCGACCGGGGCAACGTCACGGTGATGTACGGACCGGCGCTCGACACCGGCTTCTCGTACACCACTTCGGGCGTCACCGCGGCCGGCGCCAAGCTCGGTTCGACAGTCGCCGTGGGTGACTTCGACGGCGACGGCAAGGCGGACGTCTTCTCGGCGGGCACCGGCAAGGGCGGCAACTGGAACGTGCGGCTGGGCACCGGGAAGTACACGTACGGCACGCTCACCTCCGCCACCGGCGCGGTCGCCTACCTGGACGCCGCGACCGGCGACTTCAACCGGGACGGCTACGCGGACATCGCCCTCAACTACCGCGACAGCGCAGGCATCGGCCGTGTGGTCCGCTTCGCGGGTTCGGCCACCGGTCTCACCAAGGCGGGCGTGATCTCCGTCAAGGGCGGCCGGTCCATCGCCGCCGGTGACGTCAACGGCAACGGCTACGACGACATCGTCATCGGCCAGCCGATCGCCTCCGAGTCCGGCGGGAAGTCGGGCGGCCAGATCACGATGGTGCCGGGCACCTCGACGGGCTTCACGACCACGGGCATGACGGTGATCCACCAGGACACGGCGTCCGTCCCCGGCGGCAACGAGTCCGGCGACGCGCTCGGAAGTTCGGTCTCCGTAGGCGACTTCAACGCCGACGGTTACGCGGACGTCCTCGCGGGCGCCCCCGGCGAGGACCTGGTCCGCGACGGGGTGAACCGCACCAACGCGGGCAACGCGATCCTGGTCAAGGGCACGGCGTCGGGCCTCACCGGCGCCGGCTCGGTGGCGGTCTCGCAGGACACCTCGGGCATCCCCGGGTCCACGGAGACCGACGACCGCTTCGGCTCCTCGGTCTCGCTGACCGACCTGTCCGGCTACGGCCGCGCCGACCTCACCTTCGGCGCCGACAACGAGGACGCCGGCGACGGCATCCTCCTGCACCTCCCGAGCAACAGCACGGGCCTCGGGTACGCGGACGCGGTGATCTACAGCAAGACGACACTGGCGACACCGACCGACGCGCGGCTGGGCCAGACGCTGGCGCCGTAGGCCACCGGAACGACAGCCGGGGCCCCGTGCAGTGGGCGGGGCCCCGGCAGTCTCGGGAAGCGGTCCCAGGAACGGCCCTACGGCCGGGCGGCGCCCGTCGCGTCCCGGCACAGCAACCGCAGCGAGCCGTGCCCGGCGAAGCACCGCCGGGCCTCGTCCATCGGATCCCACAGCAGCCCGTCAGGCGTACGGATCCAGTGGTCACCCCCGCTCGCCCACCACTCGGCACCGGACTGACGGACGATCACCTCACCGGCGTACGCGCCGAAGCCGCGCAGCACCGCCTCGACGGCGTCGTACGGCGTGCCCTCGCGCCGCAGGTCCTCGACCATCCGGTCGACGCGCCACAGACTCTGCGCCGAGTAGTCGAGCCGCACCCGCGCGCCCTCGCGCATCGTCGCCACCGCGTCCGCCGCCCATCGCATCGGCTTCGTCGCCGCCGGGGGCCTGGTCATCTGCTGTGTCGTCACATGGGTCGTCACACTCCCATGAGCGTGCGGGGGTGCCGGTTCGTCACCCGTTTCCGGCCCGGTCCCCGATACCGGCGCAGGACCGCCCCACCTCCGCCCCACGACGGACACAGTCCGCTCTCAGGTGCGCGTTTTGCCCGGGAGTGACGGTTCGCCGCTCCCGTGCGCTCCTGTCACTGATGAGCATGTACTTCCACTTCCGCGCCATTCCGCCCGCCGCTCTGCGCAACAGCCCGGCCTGGCTGGAGAAGCTCTTCGAGGACGACTGGGACGCCGTACGGGAGCGGATCGGCCGCCACCGCGAGGAGGTGCTGGACGGCGGCTACCTCGACCAAGACCACCTGTACGCCGACGCCCTGACCGGCGAGGGCCCGCACACCCAGGTGATCCTCGGCGGCCGCCGGATACCGCACCGCGACCCCTCCTCACCCCCCTTCCTGCTGCTGACCGCCGCCCAGACGAACCGCGTCGCCACCTATCTCGCCACCGCCGACTTCGAGACGCTGTGGCGCAACGCGCGCGACGACCTCCTGAAGCCGTACGACGGGCAGGACGCGGAGCCGGAGCTGCGGGGCGCGTTCGCGGCGGCGCACCGGGATCTGACGGCGTTCTATGGGCAGACGGCGGAGTATGGCGATGCGGTGGTGAAGTGGCTGGTGTTGTGAGCTGCGCGGGGGTCGGGTGACCAGGGGCCGGGGACCGGGGGTCGGGTGACCAGGGGCGGGGTGACCGGGGGCTGGTGGGGCTGGGTGACCGGGGGGCCGACCCGTCGAGCCTCGCAGCGGCCAAGTGGCCGGGCCGTTCACCCTTCAGAGCATCAGCTCCGCCCCCGAGCCCGCCGCGACACCACCGCCCGCAGCACCCGCCGGCCCTCCACCGACACCTCCAGGGCCCGCCGCAATCCCGCCGTGCCGTGCCCGGCGAGTACCTCCAGGACGGTGACCTGGCGGCGCAGTTCGGCGGCGACGAGCGGGGGCATGCCCTGCGTGCGGCCTTCGCGGCAGGCGCCGAGCGGGGCGTCGGCGGCGACGGGGTCCAGGAGCCGGTGGATCTGGAGCGAGGCGACGGAGCAGGCGTCGGCCCACACCCGTACCTCGGCGGCGTCCGGCGCGGCGGGCGCGGCGTCGAGCATCCGGCGGGCGAGTGCCGCGGCCTCGTCCTCGGCGGACTCCTCCCCGCCCCCGAGCTTGCCGCGCGCGACCTCCAGACCCGCACCCCAGTCGCCGGTGTCGGCGAGGCTCGCCCACAGCGGTCTCAGGAGCTCGTCGTCACCGCCCAGCAGAGGCACGCACCGATCCAAACAAGCCAACCCGCTGGCGGCCAGTCCGCGTTCGTCGGCCTGAGCGATCAGCTCCACCAGACTCATCCACGCCTCCCTCGCCTGCGGCTTCCCTGACGGAGCCCGCACTTCCCCTTACTGCGTGCGACGGCGCCGGAGTGTCACAGGGGCACCACGGCGAGTCGGTCGAGCAGCCGGAAGAACAGGTTTTCGGCCAACGGGTCGGGGTCCGCGGTCAGCACCTCCAGCACCCGCTCGGCCGCCACGTCGTGCCCGGCCTCCTCGGCCCAGGAGACGGCTCGCTCGGCGGCGTCCGGCGGCTCCAGGAAGTAGTCCTCCAGCGTGAGTCCCTCCTTGCCGCCGCCGATGTACTCGGCCATCGCGGTCCGCGCCAGACACGTCGTCCACGCCCCGCTCCGCGGCCCGGCCGCCTCCACGACGACACAGTCGCTGTCCATCACGTACCCGAAGAGCGCGGGCGCCCCGGTCTCCCGGGCCAGGGAGTTCATGGACCCGACGTCCCCCTCCCCGCTCGGGTACTCCCACACCTGCCATCCCCCGGACGCCTCCACCCGCAGGCTCAGCCCCTCGGCCCCCGCCAAAGCCTCCATCTCCCCCAATGGCCGCTCACTGCGACCCACCACGAAATACCCCCAGTAGCCCATCTCCGGCTCCCCCCGGCGTCTCGGCTGCGGCTCGGGCCGAATACACCACAGTCGTACGGCAGTTCGCAGCCGTATCGGACAATCCACCCCTTGAGACATGCACATGTGCAGGCCTTTCAGGCGGCCACGAGGACCGGCACGTCAGGCGGGGCGGAGGGCCCCTCGGCCGAAGACGGGCGCCGATCCCCCAGCCGGAGACGGGCACGGGCCCGGCGACGAGCGTCGATGCCTCAGGCTGGTGGGGAAAGGCACCTCAGACGTAGACGAAGGCCGCGGCCCCAGTCGGGGACGGGGCGCCCCTCCGGGCGGAGCCGAGGGCCAGCCCATCCGGCGACGAAGCGAGCCCCTCAGCCCGCGACGCGAGCCCGGCCCCCCAGCGCCGCCGCGAGCCAGCCCCTCGGGCGGCGGCGCGAGCCCGTGTCTCAGGCGAAGACCGGCGGCCCCTCGTGGGCCTTCTCGTTCTGCATCCGTGTCAGCCGCAGGACGACCACGATCGCGAGCGCGGCGGCCACGATGTCGATGACGTCCGCGAACAGCATCTGCCCCGCCGCCTCCTGGATCTCCTCGGCACTCTCGGCACGGGTGTACGCACGGGACGCGGCCCGTCCGGAGAGCAGGGAGATGACCCAGAACGTCCACCAAGTGTTGACCAGCCCGTGCGGCCGGGGCGCGCCCCAGGGGCTGCTGGCGTCCCAGATGTCGAGGGTGATCCGGCGCGGGAACCAGAGGTTGACGATCGGCACGATCCAGCCCCAGACCGCCCAGCTCCGCGTCTTGCTGTGGCCGTCCGGCCGGAACACCTCGGCGTTGACCCGCACCCGGTGGAACCAGCACAGGAACAGCACGGCGGTCGTGAGCAGCGCGACCGTCTGGGCGGTGCCGGCGACGGAGTAGAGCCGGTCCGCGCGGTCGGCGCGGTCGCCGACCGCCACGCCGCTCGCCAGGTCACCGGTCACGTCGCGCATGACGACGTCCGCCCAGACCGCGAACAGGTCGGTGGCGATGACGACACCGAGCCCCGCGACGGCGGCCCGTCCGAGCCCGATCGGCGATCGCAGCCAGACGGCCGGTACGGCGTCGAGCCGGGCATGCGGATTTTCGATCATGGTGAGGCTGCCCCCCGAGTACTGAGAAAACGGAACGCCGCACCCAGCCCTCCCCAGAGCCTCACGCACGGCAAGCGGAAGATACGGTTCACCAGCCCCGTAAGTCCACTCGTCACTCTCAGCCCAGCCGATCGGCCAGCGCCTTGAAGTCCGCCCAGGACAGCGCCGGTTTCCCCTCGTCCCACAGCTTCTGGGTCAGCGCCCTGAGCGGCATCCGGACACCGGCCGCGACCTGCTCCTGGGTCTGGGAGTTCGCGAGGTCGCACCAGACCGCGAAGTACCCGCCGCGGATCTGGTCGTCGTACCTCGCCGGGACCGCCAGCGTGCCCCGCACCACCCGCGGCGTCCACAGCTCGTAGATCCGCTGTCCCGTCGGATAGACGAAGTTGTTGGGCTGCCCGAGGACGTAGTAGAGGAACTCGTCGTTGTAGTTGACCAGTTCACGCCCCGCGCTCAGATACTCCACGGGCTGCCGCGCCCCGATCTCCTTGCCGGTCCAGTAGGCGACCTGGATGTCGGCGTCGGGCTGCACGGACGTCCCCCGGAAGAAGCCGTCGTTCCAGGCCAACGGGGTCCTGTCGTGGGCGCGGACGGTGTCGGCGCGGTCGTTGAGCCAGCCGGTGGTGAGGTCGGCGACGGTCCCGCCGGCCCCGTACGCCTCCTTCGCGGCGGCCGCCAGCTGCGGGTAGGACGCCTCCGGGTCACTCACCACCAGCGCCTGGTACTCGTCGCCGCCGAGGTGCCAGGGCACGCCGGGGAACAGGTCGGCGTACTCGTCGAGCAGATCGTCGACGATCGCGGCGGACCCCTCCTTGGAGATGTCGATCGCGCCGCGCGTGGCGACCCCGGAGACGTTCCGCAGTTGCAGTTCGGGATGCGCGGCGAGCACGGCACCCAGGTGTCCGGGGGAATCGATCTCCGGTACGACGGTGATGTGCCGCTGGGCGGCGAGCTGGACGATCTTCCGGACCTCGGCCTTGGTGAGGTGCTGGGCGGACACGATCTCGGGGTGCGAGTCGGACTCGATCCGGAACCCCTGGTCGTCGGAGAAGTGCAGTTGCAGCTGGTTGAACTTCAGATCGCCCAGCTCCCGGACCCGGTCCTCGATCCAGCCCGCGGTGAAGTGCTTGCGCGCGATGTCGAGGGAGAACCCGCGCACCGGCTTGGCCGGCGCGTCCCGTACGACGCCCTCCGGCGCCGTACCGCCGCCGTGCACCGCCTGCTTGAGGGTGCGGGTCCCGTAGAAGACCCCGGAGTCGGCGGGCCCGCTGATGCTGACCCGCCCCCCGCGCACGGTCATGGTGTACGACTCCGGATCGCCCCCTTCGCCCTCGTCGAGGGCCAGCCGCAGGTCTCCGGCCTTGTCGTCACCCCGCTCCCCCGCGTACGTCAGCCCCAGCTCACCCGCGACCAGCCGCCCCTCCTCCGCCAGTCCCGCGTCGCTCACCACGACCCGCGCCCCGCGCTGCGGCCGCCAGCCGGGGCCGCGCGCCGGGGTGTGGGCCTGGACGGCGGGAATCGTGCGCGGGGTCCGCGAGAGGGCGTAGGAGCGGGTGGGGGACGGGCTGGGTGTCTCCCGGGGAGCGCTGGGCGCGGCCGCCGAGGCCCCGACGGAGGACGTCGGCAGCGCGGATCCCGCGGGCCCGCCGGCCCCGTCGTCCCCGGAGGCCCACAGCCCGAGCCCCACCCCCGCCGTGACGGTCGCCGCCACCGCGGCGACGACGACCACGCGTGTCCTCATCTGCCGTGTCTGCCGTACCTTCTCCGCCGACGGCCGGCGCCTGTGCTGGCTCACGTGGCCAACCTAGACATGAGGGGTGGCCGGAAGTGTCCACCCGACGTTCCGAAACTCTGCCGTTCGAGTGAAATTCGGTTGTCCGTCAGACACGTCATGCCCACTCTCGATAACGTGACGCCACACCTCACACAGCTTCCCCTGCCGAAACACACGTGACGCCCACACACCTTCCCGGCCGAGTCGCCATACCGGCCCTGCCCGAGCAGACCCGCACCCCACGGTCGCCGACTCTGCTGGACGCCTTCAACACCGCGTCCCCCGACGAAGCCCACCGCCTCCTTCTGGCATGCCTCCGCAGCCTGCGCTGGGCCCGCCGGGTCGCAGACCACCGCCCGTACCCGGACCTGGAGTCCTTGCAGGCCGCGTCGGACGAGGCGGCGTACGACCTGTCCCCGGGCGACCTGTCGGAGGCGCTGGCGGGAGAAACGCTGCCGTCACTGCCGGACGGAATGTACGAAGCCGCCCATATGGCCCTGAGCGCGGCACACGCGGCATATGAGGCGAAGTTCGGCCATTCCTTCGTCATCTGCCTGGACGGCCTGTCAAAGGGCGAAGCCCTGGACCACGTACTGGCAGGAATCCGGTCACGATTGACAAACGATCCGGAGGAGGAGCGGGTGGTGGCGGCGGAGGAACTGCGGCGCCTTGCAAAAGGACGGTTGGCAGAAGCACTTAGGGGCGCGGGGAACGGCGCGACCAGCCACAACGAGCCCGCACCCGGCAAATAACAGGACACCCCACCCCATTAGCCGCACCACTCACCCATCCGCGTGCCACTTTGATCACACCGATAGGCCCGGCGTAAGCCAGACACCGCCGCATCGATAACATGCTGGGGGCCGGTGGACCGTACCCGGCCGGGCCAGACCGACAGCACAAGCCGGCGGCCCCAATCCCCGCTCCCGGAGGGACTTCCGTGCCGGCTGGAACGCTGTACCGCGGCCGGGAAGGAATGTGGTCCTGGGTGGCTCATCGAGTCACCGGCGTCCTCATCTTCTTCTTCCTGTTCGTTCACGTGCTGGACACTGCTCTCGTCCGTGTCTCCCCCGAGGACTACGACAGGGTCGTAGCCACTTACAAGACCCCGCTCGTCGCGTGTCTGGAGTACGGCCTCGTCGCCGCCATCCTCTTCCACGCACTCAACGGCCTGCGCGTCATCGCCGTCGACTTCTGGTCGAAGGGCCCGCGCTACCAGAAGCAGATGCTCTGGTCGGTCGTCGGCCTGTGGGTCGTGCTGATGATCGGGGCGATCTACCCCGTCCTCGGTCACGCCGCTCGTGAACTGTTCGGGAGCTGACGCGTATGTCCATCACCGAGAAGACCGCGTCCGGTATCGGCCCCGTCGAGGGCGAGTCCCTCTACGACGTCGACAACCCGGCTCCCCTCATCGAGGCCCCGCGCAAGCGCACCAAGAAGACCCCGCGGTCCACCCGCGGCAACTTCGAGATGGCCGCCTGGCTGTTCATGCGCCTGTCCGGCATCGTGCTGGTCGTCCTGGTCCTCGGCCACCTGCTGATCCAGCTGGTGCTCGACGGCGGCGTCTCCAAGATCGGCTTCGCCTTCGTGGCCGGCCGCTGGGCGTCCCCGTTCTGGCAGGTCTGGGACCTGCTGATGCTGTGGCTCGCGATGCTGCACGGCGCCAACGGCCTGCGCACGGTCATCAACGACTACGCGGAGCGCGCGAACACCCGGCTCTGGCTGAAGGGCCTGCTCTACACCGCCACGGTGTTCACCATCCTGCTGGGCACGCTGGTGATCTTCACCTTCGACCCGAACATCCGCTAGGCACGGGGCTGAGGAATTCCTGATGAAGATCCACAAGTACGACACCGTCATCGTCGGCGCGGGCGGCGCCGGCATGCGCGCCGCGATCGAGTCGACGAAGCGCAGCCGTACCGCCGTGCTCACGAAGCTCTACCCCACCCGCTCCCACACGGGCGCCGCGCAGGGCGGCATGGCCGCCGCGCTGGCCAACGTGGAGGAGGACAACTGGGAGTGGCACACCTTCGACACGGTCAAGGGCGGTGACTACCTGGTCGACCAGGACGCCGCCGAGATCCTGGCGAAGGAGGCCATCGACGCGGTCCTCGACCTGGAGAAGATGGGCCTGCCGTTCAACCGGACGCCCGACGGGACGATCGACCAGCGCCGATTCGGCGGTCACTCCCGCAACCACGGTGAGGCCCCGGTCCGCCGGTCCTGCTACGCCGCGGACCGCACCGGCCACATGATCCTCCAGACGCTGTACCAGAACTGCGTCAAGGAGGGCGTGGAGTTCTTCAACGAGTTCTACGTCCTGGACCAGCTGATCACCGAGGTCGACGGCGTCAAGAAGTCGGCCGGTGTCGTGGCGTACGAGCTCGCCACCGGTGAGATCCACGTCTTCCAGGCGAAGGCCGTGATCTACGCGTCCGGCGGCACCGGCAAGTTCTTCAAGGTGACGTCGAACGCGCACACGCTGACCGGTGACGGTCAGGCGGCGGTCTACCGTCGCGGTCTGCCGCTGGAGGACATGGAGTTCTTCCAGTTCCACCCGACCGGCATCTGGCGCATGGGCATCCTGCTGACGGAGGGCGCCCGTGGTGAGGGCGGCATCCTCCGCAACAAGGACGGCGAGCGCTTCATGGAGAAGTACGCGCCGGTCATGAAGGACCTGGCGAGCCGGGACGTCGTATCGCGGTCGATCTACACGGAGATCCGCGAGGGCCGGGGTTGCGGCCCCGAGGGTGACCACGTCTACCTGGACCTGACGCACCTTCCCCCGGAGCAGCTGGACGCGAAGCTCCCGGACATCACGGAGTTCGCCCGCACCTACCTGGGCATCGAGCCGTACACGGACCCGATCCCGATCCAGCCCACCGCGCACTACGCCATGGGCGGCATCCCGACGAACGTCGAGGGTGAGGTGCTGAGCGACAACACGACCGTGGTTCCCGGTCTGTACGCGGCCGGCGAGGTGGCGTGCGTCTCGGTGCACGGCGCCAACCGTCTGGGCACGAACTCGCTCCTGGACATCAACGTGTTCGGGCGTCGGGCGGGCATCGCGGCGGCGGAGTACAGCCAGACGGCGGACTTCGTCGAGCTGCCGGAGGACCCGGCGTCGCTCGTGGTCGAGCAGGTCGAGCGGCTGCGCGCGTCGACGGGCACCGAGCGGGTGTCCGTGATCCGTCGCGAGCTCCAGGAGACCATGGACGCCAACGTCATGGTGTTCCGCACCGAGCAGACGATCAAGACGGCGGTCGAGAAGATCGCGGAGCTGCGCGAGCGCTACAAGAACGTCGCGATCCAGGACAAGGGCAAGCGGTTCAACACGGACCTGCTGGAGGCGATCGAGCTCGGCAACCTGCTCGACCTCGCCGAGGTCATGGCGGTCTCCGCCCTGGCCCGCAAGGAGTCGCGCGGCGGTCACTACCGCGAGGACTACCCCAACCGCGACGACGTCAACTTCATGCGCCACACCATGGCGTACCGCGAGGTGGGCGACGACGGCGCCGAGTCGATCCGTCTCGACTACAAGCCGGTCGTCCAGACCCGCTACCAGCCGATGGAGCGTAAGTACTGATGGCAACCCCTGTTCTGGACAAGGTCGAGGCGGAGTCCGCGGCCTCTCCCTACATCACGGTCACGTTCCGCGTGCGTCGCTTCAACCCGGAGATCTCGGCCGAGGCGACCTGGGAAGACTTCCAGCTGGAGATCGACCCCAAGGAGCGCGTCCTCGACGGCCTCCACAAGATCAAGTGGGACCTGGACGGCACGCTCACCTTCCGCCGTTCCTGCGCCCACGGCATCTGCGGCTCGGACGCGATGCGGATCAACGGCAAGAACCGCCTTGCCTGCAAGACCCTGATCAAGGACATCAACCCCGAGAAGCCGATCACGGTCGAGCCCATCAAGGGCCTGACGGTCCTCAAGGACCTGGTCGTCGACATGGAGCCGTTCTTCCAGGCGTACCGCGACGTCATGCCCTTCCTCATCACGAAGGACACGAACGAGCCCACGCGTGAGCGCCTCCAGTCCGCGGAGGACCGCGAGCGCTTCGACGACACGACGAAGTGCATCCTCTGCGCGGCCTGCACGTCCTCGTGCCCGGTCTTCTGGAACGACGGCCAGTACTTCGGCCCGGCCGCCATCGTCAACGCCCACCGCTTCATCTTCGACTCGCGCGACGAGGCCGGGGAGCAGCGCCTGGAGATCCTCAACGACCGTGACGGCGTGTGGCGCTGCCGCACGACCTTCAACTGCACGGACGCATGCCCGCGCGGCATCGAGGTCACGAAGGCGATCGCCGAGGTGAAGAAGGCACTGATCACGCGCCGGTTCTGATCTTCGCAGGTCTGCCTCAGGGCCCTGTTTCCGTCACTTCGGGAACGGGGCCCTCTGGTGTTTTTGGCTGGATTTCCCGCCTACTGAACCACTGGCTCCGCCTGTCATGCTCCGTGCACAAATGCCCAAGGCCTGGGGGCGGTTCATGTCGAAGAGCGTGGAACCAACATTGCTGCCGAGGGCGCCTTATCCCCTCGGCTACGCGGAGGCGACCACATCGACGCAGACGGTGGCCGCACCTCTGCTCGCGGGCGCGTCGCTCGCATTGCTCGGCGTGCTCATAGTGGAGGGCGAAAAGCACTTCAAGTGGCCCGAGGTGACACTGCTCCTCGTCCTCACGGCGTCCATTGCGTTGATCGCGACCATCCAGATAGGCGCGAACGCCCGCCAGTATCTGTACAACGAGGAAACGATCAGAGCCTGGTACGGCGAATCCGCCAAGGCCACCCGGGACTGGGAGGAACGCAGCGAACACTTCGGCGAGTGGACGATTCGCGTCCGCCGGGCAGTGATCGCCTTCAACACCGGGACCATGCTGTTGACCCTTGCCGTGACCAGCGCATTGCTGCCCCGCGACAACGGCGACGTCGTGCGGTGGATCTCCGTTGGCCTCGCCCTGGCGGGAGCCGTCGTCGAGGCCTGGTGGATCTACCGCCTCTCTCAGGAGACGTACGAGCCGCCCGATCCGAAACCCACGCCGAAATCACTGGACGGAGGCACGGACTGATGCTCTACGACGTGACGCTGCCGGGTCACAAGACACCGACCTACAAGTGTCCTCACATCGACTGCCAGGTGACCTTCCAGGGCTCCTACACGCAAAAGGACGTCGCGAAATGGGACGCGATCTTCGAGCAGCACGGGGACATGAAGGCCGCAGTCACAGCACATCTGGCCGCGTCCGGGGCCGGTGACGTGGGGCACAAACCCGCCTGCCCCCTCGGGTGTCTGCCGCCCGCCGTGGTGGCACTATGCCGGGACAAAGGGCTCATCGACCGACTCAAGCAGGTCAAGGCCGTCCTCGACGACTGCTAGTTCTCCGTCGGATCTTTCCGATCGGGTCTGGATACATGGCCGTACGAACGCCCGCGCCGCCGATACCCGTCGAACTCGTCCGACAATTCGGCAAACACGGCCTCCTCGCTGTCCGGATCCTCCGGAAGCGGATAGTGCAGCGCGTCGAGCAGATCAAAGCGGTGCAGGTCGTACACCACGTGCATCAGACCGGAGTACGTCTGCGCCACGATCACCGCGCCCTTGTACGACACAGCCGCCAGCACCAGACAAGCGCCGCACCACCACCAGGCGGACGGATCGTCGTACAAGGCCGCGACGCCCATCCCGGCGAGCGCGAGAAAGGCCCAGCAGAGATTCACAGCGCTGTCGAGGGCATCGCGGGTCGACCGAAGTACGTCGGCCATACGGTCGGACACCTGGAGGAAAATGCGCGGCCAGGAGGTCAACGTCGTCAGCCCGTAACGCTCACCGGCGCTCAACTCTCCAGCGCGCAAGGCGTTTCCCAGGGCCGTGGGCAGCAGGACTCCCACCGGCGGATGCGCGGCGAGACGCCGGTGAGCATCAGCCCCTACCCGCAATTCCGTTTCCCCGGCCGGCGGCTTGTCGGCCCGCCGTCGCAACGCCTGCCACCGCCTGCGTTGCACTCTGACAAGCGCCCCCGCGAGTCGGGCGGTGAGCGACCACCGGTCCCAGTAGCCCTCCAGCACCCGCACCGCGCGGACTTGGAACGGCTGCAGCAACAGACCCAGCAATGCGGCACAGGCAGCGATCGTCACGAGTGTTCCGAGTGCCGCGCTCGGACTCTGCGGCCATACGGCTCCCCAATCGCTCCCTCTCGAAAAGCTCCCCGCCCGCACCAGCGCAAGCACCCCCGTGACGAACAGCGCGCACGGCGCGAAATGCACCGCCAGCGCCCTTCGCACGAAGCCCACCCTCCCCATACGCCCCTATGCGGTGTTCAGTATGAGGCGCGCTGTCAAACGAGGTGGAGGGAGGGTGCGGTCATCCGCTCGATGAGCCGCCAGGGCGTCGATCGATCGCCGTGAGGTCGATCTCGATGTCGAACGGAGCGGAGACCTTGAGGTGGTCGTGGAAGATGCCGGTGAGTCCGTAGGACTTGGTGGCGGGATCGAGTTCGTAGACGTAGACGACGGGGAGGCCCTTGCTGTCGTCCTCCTCCACGCGCCAGAAGTTCGGGACCCCCGCTGCCGCGTACTTGCGGGGTTTGACCTCGCGGTCGCGCTCGCGGGAGTCGGCGGAGACGACCTCGACTGCGAGGAGGATGTCGTCGGCGTTGTACCAGGTCTGCTTGGATCCGGTGTTCGCCTCCAGCGGGAAAACCAGGACGTCCGGCTCAGTCCGGTTCTTCGCGTCCAACTTGATCGCCATCTCCCGCATTACATCCAGGTGATCCGGTGCCCACTCGAGAAGGCTGTTCTCCATCAGACGCATACAGCGTGCGTGGAATGCGGTCTGCGGACTCATGAAGACGAGACTCCCGTCGATCAACTCCGTGTGCGGCGGGAGGCCCGGAATCCGGTCGAGGTCGTCAGCGGTCCAGCCCTCGGGGGGCGGGATCGGCCAGCGGTACGCCGACTCGTCGTCCTGCTCGTCGTCGGATACGGCGCTCATCGGTGCTCCCATGGGACGGAGTCTCGCCTGACGATTCAGCGTACCCAGGGGCAAATGACAGCTGCCTCACCTAGACGAGTGATCCGATGCCTTACCTCCCGGCGCCCGTCTCAGAGCTGGCTCAGGATCGTCGGGTCCGTGATCTTTGTGTCGGCCGCCAACATCATCGCCTTGCTCAGGATCACCGCCAGCATGCGGTCCCCCTCGTAAGGGAGGTAACCCGCCTGTGGGGCAGACGCGTTGGACTTCGGGACGATGCAGAGGTACTGGTCGTTCGGGGTGCGGAGGATGTTGCCGGAGCCGAGGTGGATCTTGTACGTGTGGCGGTCGCCCTTTACCTGGAGGAAGCGGCCCTCCAGGGTGCAGCGGTCGGCGATGGCGAGGCGGGGTATGAGGCGTTCCAGGAGGACGCGCCGGGTTTCCGCGCTCTGGCCCAGCTCGCCGAAGCCGTACGAGGTCCAGTACTCCTGGAAGCGGCCGTCGGGGCCGCCGTCCTGCCAGGTGGGGTCGTTGCCGACGCTGGCCACGCCGACGAACAGGTCGACGTCGCGCAGGACTTCGGAGAGGACGAGAGGGGGGATCGAGTCCAGGGGCAGGGCCTCGACCGGGTCCTGGCCGTCGCGCAGCCACATGCGGTACTCGCCGCCGCAGCAGTGCGCGGAGTTCTCCGGGGCGTCGATCGGGTAGAAGCGGACCTGGTCGGTGCGCAGGCGCAGGAAGCTGCCGGACTCGGTGATGTCGTCGTAGTGCTCGCCGCCGTCGCCCTCGATCCAGTACTCGGCGCGCAGGCCCCATTGCGGGAGGTCGCGGGTGGCCGGGGGCGCCTCGTCGTCGACGCTGAGGCGGAGCTTGTTGCGCCAGCCTCGGACCGCCGCCAGGGAGTGGAACTGGTGCTGGCGCAGGAAGTGCGCGGCGAAGCGGTTGGAGTAGGTGCCCGTCGCGCGTTCCGCGTCCGTCAGCAGGTACACCTCGCGGTGGGCCTGCTTGAACGGCTGGGTGATGCCGTGCCGTTCCAGCCAGTCGCGCCAGGCGACGATCTCGGCGGGTTCGTGGTCGACCGGGTGCCAGAGGGAGACCTCGGTGCCGCTGTCCACCGGGTCGTCCGTGAGGGTGCGCAGGGCGCCGTCGGTGTAGCCGGCCGTCCTGCCGTCCACCTTCCACAGGAGGCGGCGGGCCAGGGTGCCTACCAAGGGGTGGTCGAGGTAGCGCTCACGCCACGCGGCGTAGGGCCAGGTGCGGCGGGCCAGGAACTGGCGGTCCAGGCGCTCGCTCTGGGCCGAGAGCATCTTGTCGATGTCCTTGACGGCCGCCTTGAGATCCTTGAGGTCGTCGGCGTGGTCCCGGCGGACGGCGGCGGGCACGCTCTTGACGGCCTTGCCGCTCGCGTTGCGCCAGCTCAGCACCGCCTTGGTGCCGTGGACCTCGACCAGACATGTGACGTCCCCGAGCGGGTGCTCGGCCCGTCCCACCTCCGTCAACCCGTAGGCGGGCACCGCCAGTTCCTCGATCTCCTCGCGGCTGAGCCCCATCGCCTCGGCCCGTGCGTCCAGGGCGCCGTTGAGCAGCTTCAGTGTGCCCTTGAAGGTGACGCGGGTGGCGAGCCGGGCCAGTTCGGCGAGGGCGGCCTCGCTGTCGATCCGGGCGAGGGCGGTGACGCCGGCGTTGGCGACCTTGGGGTTGCGCGGGCCGAGGCCGGCGACCTTCTTGAGGGAGGTCTCGACGAGGGCGCCGAGGGCCCGGGCCGTGTCCGGGTGGGGCGGGAGCAGGGAGAGCAGCCAGGCGAGGCCGCGGAGGGCGTCGGCGTTGTAGGGGTCGTAGGCGCCGTTGACGTCCGGTCCGTACGCCCAGCCCTCCAGCGGGAAGGTGCGGGGGCGGCCGACGAGGGCGAGCCACGACAGGGCCGCCTCGCGGACGCGGTCGGCTCCGAGGGCCTCGATGAGCGCGCGGGCCGGCGCGTCCCACTTCGCGGTGGGCTTGGCGCTGGTGGCGGTGGCGACGTGGGCGAGCAGGGCCTGCCAGTCGGCGTCGTCCCCGGCGTCGCTCAGGGCCTGTTCGGCCCATTCCTCGCCGACGTTGAGGGCGGGGTGGGTGAGCTTCCTGACCACCTTGCTCAGGGTGGCGTCCCGGTACGTGGTGCTGGAGGCCGTACGCCGGAAGACGGCCACCACGGCCGGTGCGAGCGGGCGGCCTGCGGCCAACTCGGCCTCGACCAGGCCCTCGTAGCGCGATCCGTACCAGAAGGAGTGCTGCCGGCCGAGGTCGTCGAGCCGCTTCAGGCGCTCGGCCGTGAGCCGGTCGTCGGGCTCCAGTCCTCGGGAGACGACCCCGAGCAGCGCCAGGGCATTGCTCCGGGCGTCCGGGCCGGCCTCCTGCGAGTGGTACTGCGTCACCAGGCCGTCGGCGACCCGCGCCCGCGTCTCGGGCGGCAGCTCGCAGAGCCGGTCCAGGACGCCGCTCCACAGGCCGGTCCAGTTGCCGTTGTTGACGACCGCCGCCTTGAGCATGTCGGCGGCGAGCGCCTCCGGCTGCCCGTCGGCGGAGCGCTTGCCGATCAGGTCCTTGTACCGCTGGACGTTCCCCACCATCAGCCACCCACCAGCGCGACGAGCTTCAGGAACGTGACCTCCGTGCCGAGCACCAGCTCGATCTCCTCGTCGAGCTCGGTGACCTGGCGGTCGCCGACGAGCACCAGGAAGCCGTTGCCGGCGAACGCCTTGAGCGCCAGCGCGGTCTGCTTCTCGGGGTCTATGCGGCGGGGTGTGCGCAGGGCGTAGCCGTTCAGGACGCGCTCGGTGTCCTCGGGCTGGACCAGGCCGTGGAAGACCTCCGGCGTACGGGCGTTGTACTCGGCGACCTCCTGGAAGACCCGGCGCCGGATCAACTCCCGTACGCTGAGCCGCTCCTCGGCGATCTCCAGCCCCCAGCCGTCGCTACGGCCCCCGCTTGTCGTCTCGTCGACGAACGTCACGATTCCCATGCCGCCGACAGTACGACCCACCACTGACAACGGCCCCGGCGCCGGCGCACGCCGCCCCGCTCCGGGCCCGCCCGGCACCGCACGCCGCCCCGCTCCGGGCCCGTCCGGCACCGCACGCCGCCCCGCTCCCGAACCCGTCCGGCACCCCCCGCCACCCGCCCCCGGCTCCGGCTCCGCCCGTCACCGCAGCGCAGGCCTGCTCCACTCCCGCGCCCCCGCCGCCCGCATCAGCGCGACCGCCGCCTCCGGCTCCCCCGAGACCAGCGGATGCACCAGCTCGACGCAACGGACCTGCCCGGCCAGCGACTTCCTCAGCTGGCGCAGACTGCGGGCGCCGAAGGAGACCCGGCTGTCGGCCACCCCCGCGGCGAGCGCCAGCTTCCCGATGCCGACCTTGCACTCGGTCGGTCCCGTCTCGCGGCAGGCGTGCGTCTCGACGTCGCCGTCCCACAGCCCGAGGACGATCCGGTACCGCACGCCGGAGCCCGTGTAGGTCGCGACGGCGAGGTGCCGGTCCCGTTCCCCCTCGCCGGGGCCGCTCAGGCCCAGTCTCCCGGCGACGTCCGCGAAAGCCACTCGCACTTCGTCGAGGAAGGCCTCTGTTCCCACAACCATTCCCGCCCCCTACGCCACGCGGCACTGAAGACGGCTCAGCGTACCGACGCGAGGACCCCTGTCTCGGCCCAATGAGTGACCCCGCGGAAAGCCCGCCGGGCAACCGTCGGCCCCGCACCTAATGTGATGGCATGTCAGATGAACAGTCGTACGAGCTGCTCGGTTTCGACAACGTCCTGCTGCCGGTGGGCGACCTCGCCGAAGCCGTCGGCTTCTACGAGCGCGCCGGGTTCGCGGTGGCGTTCCGGCTCGACGAGGCCGGGATCGCGGTGCTGAGGGTCGGGGGCGAGACGCCGGGGATCCTGCTCAGGCGGGAGGACGGGTTCGGGCACCGTCCGCCGCCGTGGCCCTCCCCGCGCGTGTGGCTGGAGGTGCCGGACGCGCGCGTGGCGGCACGGGAACTGCGGAACGCGGACATCGCCCTGCTCGACGGGCCCTTCTCCACGGCCACCGGCTGGACCGTCGAGATCGCCGACCCGTGGGGCAACGTCCTGGGGTTCACGGACTACCGCAAGCGGCCGGAGCTGGGACGCCGACCGTGACACGGCCCGCGCCCTCCCGCGCTGCAGGCCCCGCACGCTGAGCCGGAGCACGTGGCAGCGCGGTCCGCGCGACTGGTTAGGCTCATCGCGTGCCCGCGAACAACGAAGAGGGCGGTACGCCCAGCAAGTCCGAACAGACCCGCGCCCTGATCCTGGAGACGGCCATGCGGCTGTTCCAGGAGCGCGGCTACGACAAGACGACCATGCGGGCCATCGCCAAGGAGGCCGGCGTCTCCGTAGGGAACGCCTACTACTACTTCGAGGGCAAGGAACACCTGATCCAGGGCTTCTACGACCGGATCGCCGCCGAGCACCAGGTGGCCGTCCGCGAGATCCTGGAGCGGGAGACCGATCTGGAGGCGCGGCTCGCGGGTGTGCTGCGGGCGTGGCTGGACATCGCCACGCCGTACCACGAGTTCGCGGTGCAGTTCTTCAAGAACGCCGCCGACCCGGACAGCCCGCTCAGCCCGTTCTCCCCCGAGTCGGAGCACGCGCGCGTGGAGGCCGTGAGCGTGCACCGCGACGTGCTGGCCGGGACGAAGACCAAGGTGCCGGAGGATCTGCGGGACGTGCTGCCCGAGCTGATGTGGCTCTCGCAGATGGGGCTCGTGCTCTATTGGATCTTCGACCGGACCGAGGGGCGCGAGCGGAGCTACCGGCTCGCCGAGCGCGGTGCCCGGCTCACCGCGCGCGGTGTCGCGCTCGCCCGGTTCCGGGTGCTGCGGCCGCTCGTGCGCGAGGTGCACGAGCTGTTCACGGACTTCCTGCCGGGGATGACGAGGATGCTGCCCGACCCCGGCAAGAAGCCCTAGTCACCTCAATTGACGGCGTCGAGCTCACCCTCCGCCAGCTCCACGTCGTACACCAGCGGCCCCTCCCCCACGACCACCTGACCCGCGCGCGAGCCGTACGAGGGCGCCGAGGCCGACAGCAGATACGTTCCCGGGGCCGGCACCGACACGATGTACGAGCCGTCCGCCAGGGACACCACCCGGTCCAGCTGGCGGCCACCCCTCGACAGCAGCGTCACCGCCGCCCCCGCGACCGGCTCGCCGTCGGTGTCCCGGACGAAGCCGTGGACGACGGAGGACGGGCCGTCGTCCGCCACGGGAGCCTCCACGACGGCCTCCTCCCTGGGCTCCACCGCCAGATGCGGCAGCCGCCGCTCCAGCCCGTCCGGCAGCCACCAGTTGGACTTGCCGAGCAGATGCATCGCGGCCGGCACCAGCGCCGTACGCAGGATGAACGCGTCCAGGGCGACCGCGGCCGCCAGGCCGATGCCCGCCATCGCGCCCTCCATGTCACCGCTGAGGACGAACGCGGAGAACACACAGATCATGATCAGGGCCGCGCAGTTGATGACCCGGCTGGTCTCCGCCAGGCCCACCCGGACCGCGCGCGCGTTGTCCTTCGTGTGCACCCATTCCTCGTGCATCCGGCTCACCAGGAACACCTGGTAGTCCATCGAGAGGCCGAAGAGCAGGGAGAGCATGATGACCGGCAGGAACGCCGTGATCGGGCCCTCCTTGCCGATGCCGATGAGCTCCGTCCCCCAGCCCCACTGGAAGATCGCCACCAGCACGCCGAAGGACGCGGCGGCCGCGATCAGGTTCATCAGGGCGGCGGTCAGCGGCACCACCAGCGAGCGGAACGCGACGAGCAGCAGCAGGAAGCCCAGCGAGATGATCGCCGCGATGAAGTACGGCAGCCGCTCGCCGGTCACGGACGCGAAGTCCTTGAAGACGGCCGTGACACCGCCGACATGGGCCTCGGCCCCGGACGCGGGGATCACGTCGTCGCGCAACCGGTCGATGAGCTGGTCGGTCTTCTCCGACTGCGGTGAGGTCGTCGGGACGACCTGGATCAGCGTGACACCGTTCGCGGGCGGCACGGCGGCCACCCGCGCCACGCCCTCGGTGGCCTCGATCCGCGAGACCAGCCCCTGGGCGTCGCCTTCGGAGACGACCACCTGGAGCGGGCCGTTGAAGCCGGGCCCGAAGCCCTCGGCGAGCAGGTCGTAGGCCTGCCGGGTCGTCGTCGACTCCTGGTGGTTGCCCTGGTCGGTGGCGCCGAGCCGGATGGAGAGCACGGGCAGCGCCAGGATCACCATGACCACGAGGGCCAGTCCGGCGACCGCGCGGGGGCGCTTTTGGACGTACGAGGACCAGCGCGCCGCGAGTCCGCTCGTGTGCTCCGGCTCCGGTCCCGCCTCGGCCAGCTTGCGCCGCTGGCGGCGGCTGAGGACGCGCATGCCGAGGAAGCCGAGGAGCGCGGGCAGCAGGGTGATCGCGGCCAGCACGCTCAGCACCACGGTCAGCGAGGTCGCGATGACCACGCCGTCCAGGAACCGCATGTTCATCACGAGCATGCCGGCGAGCGCGATGCACACCGTGCCGCCCGCGAACAGCACCGCGCGCCCGGAGGTGTTGAGCGCGACGACCGCCGACTCCTCGGGCTTCATGCCGCGCAGGATGCCGCGGCGGTGCCGGGTCACGATGAACAGGGCGTAGTCGATGCCGACGCCGAGGCCGATCAGCGAGCCGAGCAGCGGGGCGACTTCGGGTACGTCGGTGACATGGCTGAGCAGCGAGGTCGCCATCAGGCCGGTGCCGAGGGCCGCGATGGCGACCACCAGGGGCAGCAGCATCGCGAAGAGCGAGCCGAAGGCCAGGAAGAGCACGATCGCCGCGGCGACGATGCCGACCATCTCGGCGATGCCGGTCGGCGGCTCCTGGGTCCGGGTGATCGCCTGGCCGCCCAACTCGACCTGGAGTCCGTCGCGTTCGGCCGCCTGCGCGGTGTCGACGACGTCCTCGACGAGCTCCTTGGGTACGGCGTTGGCCTGCTCGACGAAGGTGACCTGGGCGTACGCGATCCGCCCGTTCTCACTGATCTGCGCCGCGCCGCCCGCCCCCGCGTAGGGGCTGGTGACCTCGCCGACCCCCTTCATCGCGCCGATCTCCTTCAGCGCGGGCTCGATCCGGGACCGTACGGACTCGTCCCGTACGGAGCCCTCGTCGACCTTCCACACCACCGTGTCGGTGTCGCCCGCACTCTGCGGGAAGGCCTTCTCCATCAGGTCGTACGCGCGCGTGGAGTCCGTGTTCGGGAGCGAGAACGTGTTCGCGTAGTCCGTGCCCGCGGCGGAACCCGCGAAGCCCACACCGAACACCGTCCCCACCCACAGCAACAGGACCACCAGCCGGTGCCGATAGCACCACCGTGCCAATGCCGCCACGATCAACGCTCCCTATTTGTCGGTCGGTTGGTCCCCCAGGTCCTGGGCAACAGCATTGGTGCGGGCACGCGCGCGCGGACACCGGATACGACCGACTCTCAAGGAACTCCAAAGCACCGAACCGGCCCGGCTGTCAGTGGCTCCGCCGATACTGGGGGCATGACGACGGCTCCAGGCACCGTGCTGGTAGTGGAGGACGAGGAGTCCATCGCGGACGTCCTCGCCATCGCGCTGCGCTACCACCGGTTCGAGGTGATGATCGCGGGCACCGTCCGCGAGGCGCTGGCGCTCACCGAGCGCACCCGGCCCGACGTGGCGCTGCTCGACGTCATGCTGCCCGACGGCGACGGACGCGCCCTGGGCCGCCGGCTCCGCGCCGAGCGCCCCGAGATGGCGCTGGTGTTCCTCACCGCGCGCGACTCGCCCGGCGAGATCGTCGGCGCCCTCGGCTTCGGCGACGACTACATCACCAAACCGTTCAACATCGACGAGGTCATCGCCCGGGTCACGGCGGTACTGCGGCGCACCCGCCGGGCCGACGTGCTGCCGCAGCGGCCGCCGCTGACGTACGGCGATCTGGAGCTGGACGAGACGACGTACAGCGTCCACCGCGCGGGACGCACCGTCGAGCTGACCCCCACCGAGTACGCGCTGCTGCGCTTCCTGGTGCGCAACGGCGGGCGGATCGTGCCCAAGGAGCAACTCCTGCGCCACGTCTGGCAGTACGAGCACACTCCGCCCGAGTCGACGATCGTGGAGACCTACATCAGCTATCTGCGGCGCAAGCTGGACGCGCTGGGGCCGCCGGTCATCACGACCCGGCGGGGCGTCGGATACGGGCTCGCATGAGGTTCCCGCGCACCCGCTCGCTGCGCGGCAAGCTCACCGTGGCCAACGTGGTGCTGCTCGCGCTCGGCATCGTCGCGGCGACCGCGGTGAGCGTGATGGGCATGCGGTACTACCTGCTCGACCAGATCGACGGCGAACTCGACCAGACCCGCAAGTCGTTGGGCGGTTCCCAGCTCACCCTGGAGATGATCGAGGGGCTCAGCGACCTGGCGATCGTGCGTGAGCAGTTCATGCGGCAGAGCGTCGAGGACCCGCGGCCGGACGAGCTCCTCACACTCGTCGACGAGCGGGGCGGGACGCTCTCCCTGGCCGGATACACGCCGAGCGACGTCCAGCGGGACTTCGCGACCGCCGTGGGCGATCCGCGCGCGCTGGCCGCCGACTCGGAGCCGCACGACATCCGGGTGCGCGGCGACGCCTACCGGGCGACCGCGACCCGCCTCGCCGACGGCACGTACGTCCTGCTCGCCACCTCCACCGAGGCCGTCCACAGAGGTGTCGGCAAGGCCGTCAAGCTCGATCTCGCCATAGGCACCCTGCTGTTGGCCGTACTGGCGTGTCTGACGATGTTCAGCGTGCGGCGCCGGATGCGGCCGCTGGAGGACATGGTGGAGACCTCCTCGGCGATCGCCGAGGGGGATCTGACCCGGCGGGTGCCGTCCAGCCGGGAGGCCACGCTGGAGGTCGAGCAGCTGCGCGTCGCCCTCAACTCCATGCTCCAGCAGGTGGAGTCGGCGTACCGCACGCGCGAGCGCAGCGCGTCCCAGCTGCGCCGGTTCGTCGCCGACGCCTCGCACGAGCTGCGTACCCCGCTGTCCGCGATACGCGGCTATCTCCAGCTGTACGACAAGGGCATGCTGCGCGAGGAGGCCGAGCGCAAGCGGGCCTGGGCGCGGGTGATGGCGGAAGCGGACCGGATGGGTCGGCTGGTGGACGAGCTGCTCACCCTCGCCCGCCTGGACCAGCAGCCCGAACTGCGGTTCCGCAACGTCGATCTGAGCCGTCTGGTGCGCGACGCGGCCGAGGACCTGCGGGTGCAGCAGCCGGACCGGCCGGTCAGCGTCGGCGCCGAGGGCGCGCTGCTGGTGCGCGCCGACGAGTCGGGGCTGCGGCAGGTGCTGGGCAACCTGGTGGGCAATGTGCGCACCCACACGCCCGCGGACGTGCCGGTGCGGCTGGCGGTGGAGCGGGCGGACGGGGTGGTGCGGCTGTGTGTCGCGGACGAGGGTCCCGGGCTGTGCGAGGAGGACGCGGCGCGGGTCTTCGACCGGTTCTTCCGGGCCGGCGGGGGCGCGGGGAGCGGGCTCGGCATGGCGATCGTGCAGGGGGTCGTCCAGGCGCACGGCGGGCGGGTGGCGGTGCGGACGGCTCCCGGTGAGGGGCTGGCGGTGACGGTCATCCTGCCGTCGCGGGCGTAGTCAGGTGTGCGCCAGCACCAGGGCCCATACGGTCTTGCCGTGCCGCCCCCTGCTCCACACGCCCCACGCGGCGGCGACGTTCTCCACCAGATGCAGCCCGCGGCCGGTCTCCTCCCACTCCCCGACCACCCTGAGCCGCGGCTCCAGCTGTCCTTCGTCGGACACCTCTATGAGGCAGGAGCCGTCGGCGAGCGCGGTCACCGCCACCTCGAACTCGCGCTCCAGCAAAGGCCCGTGGCGTACGACGTTCGTCGCCAGCTCGGACACCAGCAGGACGGCGTCCGCCAGCGCCGGATCGTCGGTCCCGTGCCCCCAGTCGGCCAGATGGTCCCGCACCCGGCGCCGGGCGAGACCGACGGACGCCGGATGCCGGGGCAGCCGGAAGGAGTTGCGTCTCAACACGTTTGCTCCTCACCCCACGCACACCTCCGTCACATGGTGCTGCGTAGGGCTGCTACCCCGCGTCACTCCGGCGAATGTCAATGCCGCGAGATCGCGTCAGATCCAGGTGAGCCGCCAGAGCCGGAAGACACCGGTGCCGTCCGAAAGATACTGGCCACCGCCGACGTCCTCGCTGGTCACGACGTACTCCTTGGCCTGCCAGAGCGGAATGACCGGAACGTCCCGGGCGACGGCGTCCTGAAGCGAGCGGAAGTCCTCGGTGGCCTCGCCGCGGTCCTCGAACCGCTGACTGGCCTTGATCAGATCGTCGACCTGGCCGCTGCTGTACCCGGTGCTCATGGTTCCGTCGGTGCCGACGAGCGGGGCGCCGTAGGTGTCCGGGTCGGGGTAGTCGGCGACCCAGCCGACCGCGTACGCGTCGAGCTTGCCGCCGACCCAGCGCTTCTGGAAGTCGGTCCACTCGTAGCCCTTGACGGTCACCTTGAACAGCCCGCTCGCCTCCAGCTGCCGCTTGAGCTCCTTCGCCTCCTCGGCGGCGGAGGCGCGGCCGATGCCGTAGCCGTAGGTGAAACGGACCGGCAGGCTCACCCCGGCCTCGGTGAGCAGGGCGCGGGCCTTCTGGGCGCTCCGCTGCGGGTAGGCGTCGAAGAACGCCGTGGTGTGGCCGGTGATGCCCGTCGGGATCAGCGAGTACAGCGGGTCGACGGTCCCCTCGTACACCGTGGCCGCCAGCCGCTCACGGTCGATCAGCCAGGCCATCGCCTGGCGGACCCTGGTGTCGCGCAACGGGGAGGAGGAGCGGGTGTTGAGGTAGAGGTTGCGGACCTCGGAGCTGTCGGCCTCGGAGACCCGCATGGTCGGGTCGCTCGGGTTCAGCTCGGCGAGCGTCTTGGGCGGCAGCTGCCGGGTGGCGGCGTCGATCTGCTTCTTCTTCCACGCGCTGTCGAGCGCGTCGGCGTCCTTGTAGTAGCGCAGCTCGATGGGGCGCCCGGCGTCCTTGACCGCGCCCTCGTAGCGCTCGTTGGGCTGGAGTTCCGCCTTCTTGTCCTTCGTATACGCCGTCAGCTCGTACGGTCCGGTGCCGTCCACGCCGTTGTCGGTGCGCAGGCCGTTGGCCGGGTACTTGGTGCGGTCGACGATCGAGCCGGCTCCGGTGGCCACCTTGAACGGGAAGGTGGCGTCCGGGGAGGACAGCCGGAAGGTGACGGTCAGACCGCTCGCGGACACCGACTTGAGGGTGTCCAGCAGGGCCGAGGGACCGACGTCCGACTTGATCTTCTTGACGCGGTCGAAGGAGTACTTCACGTCCTCGCCGGTCATCGCGCGCCCGCTCGGGAAGACGAGCCCCTCCCGCAGCGTGCACCGGTAGGTGCTCAGGTCGCCGCCCTCGAACCCACAGCTCTTCGCCGCGTCGGGCACCGGCTTGGTGCCGCCCGCCTCGAAGGTCAGCAAGGACTGGAAGACGTTGCTGAACAGGGCCCAGGACCCGGCGTCGTAGGCGCCTGCCGGGTCGAGTGACGTGACGACGTCCGACGTGCCCACCTTGATGGTCTTGCCCGAATCCTCCGGCGACGGCATCAGTTGCCAGCCGCCCACTCCGACCGCCGCCAGCACCAGCAGCGTCGCGAGAATCCGTATGCGAACCGATCGCATCGGTGCCTCCCCGGGCCCCCTCGGCCCCAAGCGCAAACGCCGCCTCCCCTGGCGGCGCGGCTCACCTAACCACACGCGTTTCAGGCGGGGGAAGGGGGATCTTGAGAGTTGAGAAAGTCATTGCCGCAAGGTGTTACCGCCCGGTTTCACAGGGCCCTCACAGAGTCCTTCCGCGAGGGTCGCCGGACCTGCTCCTCATGCCTGCTTCGACGCCAGTTCGATCACCGTGATGTCCGACGGGGCACCCACCCGGGTCGGCGGACCCCAGGCGCCGGCGCCGCGGCTGACGTAGAGCTGGGTGTCGCCGTAGCGCTCCAGCCCGGCGACGGTCGGGTTCGCGAGCTCGGCGACGAAGTTGCCGGGCCACAGCTGGCCGCCGTGGGTGTGGCCGGAGAGCTGGAGGTCCACCCCGTGGTCGACGGCGTCGTGGATCTGGACCGGCTGGTGGGCGAGGAGCACGCACGCGCGTGCCCGGTCGCGGTCGCCGAGCGCCTTGGTGAAGTCGGGGCCCTGGCCCTCGCTCTCGCCCGCGATGTCGTTGACGCCGGCGAGGTCGAAGTACGGCAGTTCCGTACGGTCGTTCTCCAGCGGGCGCATACCGAGCCGCCGCACCTCCCGCACCCACTGCTCGGCGCCGGAGAAGTACTCGTGGTTGCCGGTGACGAAGAACGTGCCGTGCTTCGCCCGGAGCCCGGCCAGGGGCGCCGCCGCGGGACCGAGGTCCTTCACGCTGCCGTCCACGAGGTCGCCGACGACCGCGATCAGGTCGGGCTGGGTGGAGTTGATCGTGTCGACGACCGTCTGCGCGAAGCCCCGGCCCAGGACCGGACCGAGGTGGATGTCACTGACCACGGCGATGCGGTAACCGTGCGCCGCGCGCGGCAGCTTGGCCAGCGGCACGGTGACCCGCTTGACCTTCGGACCGCGCAGGACGCCGTAGGTGCCGTACCCGACGGTTCCGACCGCCACGGCGGCCGCGGCACCGGCGGCGACGCGGGAGACGAAGAGACGGCGGGAGGGGAGGGGCGCCCCCGGGGCGGCTGCCGGGTCTGTGTCCGGGGTGGCTTCTGAGCCTGCTTCCGCAGGCTCGGCTTCCCGCGGCTCCTCGGGCGGCGCGCCCGCCGGTACGGATTCCGGCCGCGGTACGGACTCCGGCCGCGGCAGGGCGACCTCGGCGGGCGCCCGTCTACGGTCCCGCCGTTCGAGGAAACGTCTCAGCAGGGGTCGTACGACCTCACCCGCCACCACACCGAGCAGCAGGTAGATCGACAGCGCGAGCCACAGGAAACCGGGCCACGCCAGCACCTGCTGCAACCAGAAGGGCGCGCCGGCGCGCTCGGCCACGAGGGCGCCGACGGCCATCAGCCAGCCGCCGGCGATCAGCGCGGCACCCGCGCGGCGCACCCGGCCCGGGCGTTCGGTGGTGTCGCGGAACAACCGGCGCCACACGTACCAGTTGCCCGTCACCAGGACGCCCAGGGCGAGCAGCGCGAAGACGATGACCACGGAGTCGGATCCCCTCAGTTCTCTGTTATGACGTCGGGCGCAGTGCGCGCACTCCGCGCAACCCGATGACCCCGACGACCGTCCCCAATACGAAGGAGACGACGGCAAGCAGCAGGTGCACCCAGAAGTACGCGGTCGGGTCGCCCGCGTCGTCGAACGCGAGCCCGCTGCCGTCCTTGACGAGATTCTTGACGAAAGTGATCCAGATGATCCAGCTCCACACCCCGAAGGCGAGCAGGAACCAGGAGACGGGGCGGCTGAGCTTCATACGCCCAGTATCTCCGCCCGGTGTCCGGTTCCGCCGCCGGGGTGGGGCGGGCGGCGGGACTTCCCGGCCCGTGGCATGTACGTTTCCGACCGTGTCCGCACCTCAGAAGACCGCCAGGCGCTCCCTGCTGGTCACTTCCGCCGCCCTGACGTCCTTCGCACTGGCCGCCGCGCCCGCCTTCGCGGCCCCCGGTCCGACGCCGTCGACCTCGGCTTCGGCTTCGGCTTCGGCTTCGTCCTCGGCGTCGGCCTCGACCAGTCCGTCGGCAACTCCCCCCGCGAACATGTCGACCGTCGGCGGCGCCCGGCTCGGACAGGCCGGGACGCAGGTCAATCTGGCGAGCGGGGTGCCGGTGCTGCCGAAGGACATCAGCGCGCGGTCGTGGATCGTGGCCGACGCGGAGTCCGGCGACGTGCTGGCCGCGCACAACGCGCACTGGCGGCTGGCCCCGGCGAGCACCCTGAAGATGCTGTTCGCGGACACGCTCCTGCCGAAGTTCCCCAGCACCACCGAGCACAAGGTGGTCCCCTCCGACCTGGCGGGCGTCGGCGCCGGCTCCAGCATGGTCGGGATAAAGGAGGACGAGACCTACACGGTCCACGATCTGTGGCTCGGGGTCTTCCTGCGCTCGGGCAACGACGCGGTGCATGTGCTGTCGGCGATGAACGGCGGCGTGAAGAACACCGTCGCGGAGATGAACGAGCACGCCGAGGAGCTCCAGGCCCTCGACACACACGTGGTCAGCCCGGACGGCTACGACGCCCCGAGGCAGGTGTCGAGCGCGTACGATCTGACGCTGTTCGCCCGCTCCGGGCTCCAGAAGAAGGACTTCCGCGAGTACGCCTCGACCGTCACCGCGAAGTTCCCCGGCGAGACCAAGAAGAACAAGAAGGGCAAGAAGGTCCGCGGGTCCTTCGAGATCCAGAACACCAACCGGCTGCTGTCCGGCGACTCCGACGTCGATGTCTACCCGGGCATCGCAGGCGTGAAGAACGGCAACACCACCAACGCCGGCGCGACCTTCACCGGCGTCGTCGAACAGGGCGGCAAGGTGCTGCTGGTCACGGTCATGAACCCGGAGAAGGACGACCACAACGAGGTCTACAAGGAGACCGCGAAGCTCTTCGACTGGGGCTTCAAGGCCGCGGGCAAGGTCGAGCCGGTGGGCGAACTGGTGCCGCCGAGGGGGGCGCAGACGAGCGCGCAGCCCGGGGCGAACGACAACGGCCAGGCGGGCGGGGCCTCCGCCTCGCCTTCGGCCTCGACTTCGGGCAAGCCGGTGGCGGCCGCCGTCGAGGGGGGCTCGGGCGGTATCGGTGTCGCGCTGGCGATCACCGGCGGTGTGCTGGTGCTGCTGGCGGCCGGCGCGTTCCTGGTCAACCGCCGGTGGCCGCTGCCGGATCTTGTACGTCGTCGGCACTGACGTCCTTGTCCTCGGCCTCCTTGCTCTGCGTCGCCGTCCAGGCGGCGCAGAACAGCACCAGCTTCGATGTGAAGTTGATCCACAGCAGCAGGGCGATGGGGACGCCGAAGGCCCCGTACATGCTCTTCGACGCCACACCCTGCATATAGCCGCTGAGCAGCAGCTTCAGCAGTTCGAACCCGACCGCGCCGATCAGCGCCGCCACCAGCAGCCGGCGGCGCGTCGGCTGGACGCCGGGCAGCAGGGTGAGGACGTAGAGCAGCAGCAGGAAGTCGGCGAGTACGGCGATCAGGAGCGCGGCGATCCTCAGCAGGACCGCGCCCCAGCCCTCCCGGTCGATGCCGAGCTGGTCGCTGATCCAGCCGACCATGGCGGAGCCCACGGTGGACGCGGCGATCGTGACGAGCAGGGCGCCGCCGAGGCCGAGCAGCACGCCCGCGTCCTTGGCCTTGCGCAGGATCGGGTTCTCCTCCTCGTCGGGCAGCTCCCACACCGCGCGCAGGCACTCGCGCATGTTGCCGACCCAGCCGATGCCGGTGAACAGCAGGATGGCGCCGGCGATCAGCCCGATGGTGCCGGCGTTCGCGACCAGGCTCTCGATGTTCAGCTGGTCGGAGATACCCGGCACCTGGTCGGCGATCTTGTCCTGCAACTCCTTCTGCTGCGACGTGCTGAGCGTCGCGGCGGCGACCGCGGCGGCGACCGTCAGCAGCGGGAACAGCGCGACGAAGCTGATGAACGTCATCGCGGCGGCCAGCCTGGTCCACTTCACGCGGTCCAGCCGCTCGTACGACCGCCACGCGTGCGTGGCCATCAGCCGGGTCGCCGCCGGCCCGACCACAGGGAGTTTCTTCAGCCAGTCCATGATCCGACTCTCCCCTCGGCGCGGAACACCCATGTGCGGGTACCCCAAAAGCGCAGGACAGTAGCGAGTGCCATGCCGATTCCGGCCCCGGAGACGGTGTCCGCGGTCTGCGAGGTGAGACCGAGGCCGTAGTGACTGACGGTGAGACAGACGAGCTGGACGAGGGCGCCGGCGGCGTTCACCGCGAGAAAGGCCGCGTATGTCCTCGGGCCCCGCTGTCCGGTGTGCCGATAGGTGCCGAGCGCGTTGCCCGCGTACGCCACCGAGCAGCCGGCGGCGAACGAGAGCGCCTTGGCGGCGAGCGGGTCGAGACCGGCGGGACCGCGCAGGCAGGTGAACAGGGCGAGGTCGACGGCGTAGGCGAGGAGACCGGTGGTGGCGAAGCCGAGGAGTTCCTGGCGGTTCGTCCACGCGCGTGTGCTCACCAACGGGTCACCGCCAGCCCGTACATCGCCAGCCACACCAGGCCGATGACGACGAGGGCGCGGTCGCCCAGGACGACCTCCTCGGGTTCGCCCGCCGTGCCGCGGTCGGCGAAGACGGCGTACCGGAGGACGGCGAGGATGAAGGCGACCACGGACAGCTGACGCCAGGGCAGCGCGCTGCTGTGCGCCCCGCCTTCCTCCAGCGCCCACAGGCAGTACCCGAGGACGGCGACCCCGGCCGCCAACTGCCAGACGAACCGCAGGTATCCGGTGGTGTACTCGGTCAGCAACGCGCGCGTGGCGCCCGCTTTCCCGGCCATCTGCACGGCTTCCGAGTAGCGCTTGGCCGCCACCATGAACAGTGCCCCGAAGCCGGTCGTGATCAGGAACCAGCGTGACAGCGGGATGCCGAGAGCCAGCCCGCCGACCATGGCCCGCATCAGGAACCCGGTCGTGACGAGGACGAGGTCGACGACCAGCACGTGCTTGAGGCTGACGCAGTAGGCCAGTTGCATGCCCAGGTAGGCGGCCAGCAGGGCCGGGACGAGCGGCGGGGTGAGCCAGACGGCCGCGGCGAGCGCGAGGGCGGCGAGGATGCCTCCGACGGCGTACGCGACGGGCACGGGGACCTGTCCGGCGGCGACCGGGCGGTGGCGTTTGACGGGGTGGGCGCGGTCGGCCTCGGCGTCGCGTGCGTCGTTGATCAGATAGACGGCCGCGGCGCAGGCCGTGAACAGGGCGAAGACCAGGGCGAGTCGGGTGAGGGCGTGCGCGGTGAACAGCTGCCCCGCCGCGGCCGGGGCGGCGATGACGAGGATGTTCTTGACCCACTGCTTGGGGCGTGCGGTCCTGACGAGGCCGCCCAGGAGGGATCCCTTGCGGGGTGGTGGGGTACGGCGTGAGGGCGCGCGCTGCTCCAGGAGCGCCGTGTTCTTGGAGTGCGCGCTGTTGGTGAACGGCGCTGTCTCAGTCACGCGCTCCCCCTCTCACCCAGCGCGCTCCTGCGCACGCCGTGAGCGCCCCCAGGGCCGCGCCCGCCGCGACGTCCGAGGGGTAGTGGACGCCGACGACCAGGCGCGAGAGGCACATCGCGGCGGCGAGGGGCGGGACGGCACGCGCCCCCAGCACGCCGAAGGCGACCGCGGCGGCCGTCGCGGAGGTCGCGTGCGAGCTCGGGAAGGAGTGCCGGCCCGCGGTGGTGACGAGGGGTTCGACATGCGCGGGGCGCGGGCGCCGCACCACCCTTTTCACGCCCATGCTGACGGCGTGCGCGCCCACGATGAGCGCTGTTCCGCGCAACCAGGCGCCGCGCCGCGCGCCGTCCACGGCGGCCCCCGCGAGGCCCGCCGCGAGCCACAGCGCCCCGTGTTCCCCGGCCCGGGACAGGGCGCGGGCGGCACCGCCGACGCGCGGGTCGGCACCGCACGCCCGGAGCGCCGAAAGGATTCGGTGGTCCATGCCTTCGAGGACGACGTCGAGGCGGTCGCACTGGTCGCGGTCGTCGAATGGGTCCATGTGGAGTCACTGTTCACGTCAACGCCGCGATAACTCCGGCAATATTGAGCGACATCCCATTAATCACCCATTTCGGGGAGAGGGTGAATGTCCCGGAATGTTTGGGAATCAATCGCCCACTTAAGGGCGATACGGTCACCGGCATGTCTGCCGAGACCGTTTCCGTCACGGGATGGGGCCGCACGGCGCCCACCACGGCCCGTCTGATCCGCCCACGGACCTACGAGGAGGCCGCGGCCGCCGTCCGGGACTGCGGTGCCCGCGGAGGAATCGCCAGGGGCCTGGGACGGGCTTACGGGGACGCCGCGCAGAACGCCGGCGGGGCGGTGCTCGACATGACGGGCCTGGACCGCGTCCACGTGATCGACGCCGCGAACGGCATCGTGCTGTGCGACGCGGGCGTCTCCCTGCACCGGCTGATGAGGGTGCTGCTGCCGCTGGGCTGGTTCGTGCCGGTGACGCCCGGCACGCGCTACGTCACGGTCGGCGGGGCGATCGGCGCCGACATCCACGGCAAGAACCACCACGTCTGCGGCGGCTTCTCGCGGCACGTCCTGTCCTTCGAACTCCTCACCGCCGACGGGCAGGTCCGCACGGTGGGCCGCGGCACTCCCCTGTTCGACGCGACCACCGGCGGCATGGGCCTGACCGGCGTGATCCTGACCGCGACGGTCCAGCTCCAGCCGGTCGAGACGGCGCTGATGTCGGTGGACACCGAGCGGACGCGGGACCTGGACGACCTGATGGCCCGGCTGTCGGACGCCGACCACCAGTACCGCTACTCGGTCGCCTGGATCGACCTGCTCGCGCGCGGTGCGGCGACCGGGCGCGCGGTACTGACCCGCGGCGACCACGCGCCCCTGGATGCGCTGGGCACGCGCGCGCGAAGAGAGCCGCTCGCCTTCCGCACCTCCCGGCTCCCGGCGGTGCCCGCCCACCTCCCGGAGGGCCTGCTCACCCGGACGACCGTGGGCCTGTTCAACGAGCTCTGGTACCGCAAGGCGCCACGCGCGCGTACCGGGCAGCTCCAGAGCATCTCCGCCTTCTTCCACCCCCTGGACGGCGTGCCCCACTGGAACCGCGTCTACGGCCGCGGCGGGTTCGTGCAGTACCAGTTCGTCGTCGGGTACGGCCAGGAGGAGACCCTGCGCCGGATCGTGCGCCGCCTCTCGGAGCGCCGCTGCCCGTCCTTCCTGGCCGTCCTCAAGCGCTTCGGCGACGCCGACCCGGGCTGGCTCTCCTTCCCGGTGCCCGGCTGGACTCTCGCCCTCGACCTCCCCACGGGCCTGCCGGGCCTCGGCGCCCTCCTGGACGAACTGGACGAGGAGGTGGCCACCGCCGGAGGCCGCGTCTACCTCGCCAAGGACTCCCGGCTGCGGCCTGAGCTGCTCGCGGCGATGTATCCGCGCCTCGACGACTTCCGGGCGCTGCGCGCCGAGTTGGACCCGCGCGCGGTGTTCGTCTCGGACCTGTCGCGCCGTCTCTCCCTCTAGGCAAACCCGGCAACCTCAAGGAGCTGCTGTCGTGAAGGACGCCTTCGGCATCCCCCAGTCCCTGCTCGTCCTCGGCGGCACGTCCGAGATCGCGCTGGCCACCGCGCGCCGCCTCGTCGCCCGGCGCTGCCGCACGGTGTGGCTGGCGGGGCGCCCCTCCCCCGCGCTGGAGCAGTCCGCGGCCGATCTGCGCGCGCTGGGGGCCGACGTGCACACCGTCACCTTCGACGCGCTGGACCCCGAGTCCCACGAGACGGTCCTCGGCAAGGTCTTCGCCGAGGGCGACATCGACATGGTGCTGCTCGCCTTCGGGATCCTCGGCGACCAGGCGCACGACGAGCGTGAGCCGGTGAGCGCGGTGCGGGTCGCGCAGACCAACTACACGGGCGCGGTGTCGGCCGCGCTGGTCGCCGCGCGCGCGTTGCAGGCCCAGGGCCACGGCTCCCTGGTGGTCCTCTCCTCGGTCGCCGGCGAACGCGCCCGTCGCTCCAACTTCATCTACGGCTCCAGCAAGGCCGGCCTCGACGCCTTCGCCCAGGGCCTGGGCGACGCGCTGCACGGCACCGGCGTGCACGTCATGGTCGTACGCCCCGGGTTCGTGCGCTCGAAGATGACGGCGGGCCTTCCGGAGGCACCCATGGCGACGACACCGGAGGCGGTGGCGACGGCGATCGAGCTGGGGCTCAGGCGCCGTTCGGAGACGGTGTGGGTGCCGGGGGCGCTGCGCGTGGTGATGTCGGTGCTGCGGCACGTACCGCGGGAGCTGTTCCGAAGGCTGCCGATCTGAGCGGTTCGGGCGAACCCCGGTGCGGCCGGCTTTAGGCCGTCGTTCCTTGTTGCACCGGCGCCGAACCCTGCGGCGGCACCACGGCCCCGCCGAACGCGTACTCGCGCAGCTTGCGCCACACTCCGTCCGAGCCCTGCTCATAGAGCGCGAACCCGGTGCAGGGCCACTCGGCAGCGAAGTCGCCGAGCTCTTCGTAGGCCCGGTCCATCGCCTCGTCCTCGATGCCATGGGCGACGGTCACGTGCGGGTGATACGGGAACTGGAGCTCACGCGCCACGGGCCCGGACGCGTCGCGGACCTGCTTCTGCAGCCAGGTGCAGGCCTCGGCGCCCTCCACGACCTGTACGTACACCACCGGCGACAAGGGCCGGAAGGTCCCCGTGCCGGACAGCTTCATCGGGAACGGCCGGCCCGCCGCGGCGACCTCGGTCAGATGCGTCTCGATGGCCGGGAGCGCGGTGTCGTCGACCTCGGTCGGCGGCAGCAGCGTGACATGCGTGGGGATGCCGTGAGCCGCGGCGTCGCCGAAGCCCGCGCGCAGCTGTTGGAGCAGGCTGCCGTGAGGCTCCGGGACCGCGATCGACACGCCGATCGTTACGGTCCCCACGTCGTCTCCCTGTCTTCCTGTTCGGGTTCGTCCCGGCCGTACGGCTATCGACTGTACGGCCACGGCTGTGTTGTGGGCAGGCGCAACCGTAGTGATGTGCAGCGCTCTGTCCAGTGGTACGTGTGTGCGGGCTTACGCCTCAGTGCTTGGCGGGCAGAAAGCCGACCCGGTCATAGGCCTGGGCGAGCGTCTCCGCGGCGACGGCGCGTGCCTTCTCGGCACCCTTGGCCAGGATCGAGTCCAGCGTCTCCGGGTCGTCCAGATACTGCTGGGTGCGCTCCCGGAACGGCGTCACGAACTCGACCATGACCTCGGCGAGGTCCGTCTTGAGCGCACCGTAGCCCTTGCCGTCGTACTTCTGCTCCAGTTCCGCGATTCCCGTACCCGTGAGGGTCGAGTAGATGCTGAGCAGATTGCTGACACCGGGCTTGTTCTCGGCGTCGTAGCGGATGACGGTGTCGGTGTCGGTGACCGCGCTCTTGACCTTCTTGGCGGTGGCCTTCGGTTCGTCGAGGAGGTTGATCAGGCCCTTCGGCGTGGACGCCGACTTGCTCATCTTGATCGACGGGTCCTGGAGGTCGTAGATCTTCGCCGTCTCCTTGAGGATGTACGGCTTCGGGACCTCGAACGTCGTCCCGAACCGGCCGTTGAAGCGCTCGGCGAGGTCACGGGTGAGCTCGATGTGCTGGCGCTGGTCCTCGCCGACCGGGACCTCGTTGGCCTGGTACAGCAGGATGTCGGCGACCTGGAGGATCGGGTACGTGAAGAGGCCGACGGAGGCCCGCTCCGCGCCCTGCTTGGCGGACTTGTCCTTGAACTGGGTCATGCGGGAGGCCTCGCCGAAGCCGGTGAAGCAGTTCATGACCCAGGCGAGCTGGGCGTGCTCGGGGACATGGCTCTGGACGAACAGCGTGCAGCGCTCGGGGTCGAGACCGGCGGCCAGCAGCTGGGCGGCGGCCAGCCGGGTGTTCGCGCGCAGCTCCGCCGGGTCCTGCGGAATGGTGATCGCGTGCAGGTCGACGACCATGTAGAACGCGTCGTGGGACTCCTGCAGGGCCACCCACTGGCGGACGGCGCCGAGGTAGTTGCCGAGGTGGAACGAGCCTGCGGTGGGCTGGATTCCGGAGAGCACGCGGGGACGATCAGAGGCCATGCTCACCATTCTCTCAGGTGTCGGCCCCCGATCCGGAACTGGTCGGAAACAGATGGGAACCGATCCGTCTCCTGCGGTGTAACAAAGGTGTGAGAACGCGGGAGGGGGGCCGCATCGTCGATGAGGCCGCGGTGATCGCACGGGTACGCGCCGGGGAGCCGGAGGCGTACGCGGAGCTGGTGCGTGCCCACACGGGCATCGCGATGCGGGCGGCCGCGGCACTCGGGGCGGGTGCGGACGCGGAGGACGTGGTGCAGCAGGCCTTCGTCAAGGCGTACTGCGCGCTGGGCCGGTTCAAGGACGGCGCGTCGTTCAAGCCGTGGCTGCTGTCGATCGTGGCCAATGAGACGAGGAACACAGTGCGTACGGCTGCCCGCCAGCGCACGCTCGCCGGCCGCGAGGCGGCCTTCGCGGAGGCTGAGCCGCTGATACCGGAATCGGCGGACCCGGCGGTGGCCACCTTGGAGACGGAGCGCCGCGTGGCCCTGCTGTCCGCAGTGGAGAAGCTGAGCGAGGAGCATCGCCTGGTCGTCACCTACCGCTATCTGCTGGAGATGGACGAGTCCGAGACCGCCCAGGCCCTGGGCTGGCCCCGGGGCACGGTGAAGTCCCGGCTGAACCGCGCGCTGCGGAAACTGAGTCGGCTGCTGCCGGACTTCGAGCCTCGGGAAGGGGGTGATGAGCGTGAGTGAGGGACGGGAGCCGTACGGGGGTGAGGGCGGCCGTGGGCCCGCGGGCGCCGGTGGCCGGGGTCCGCGCGGTCGTGGCGGTGACCGGGGTCCGGCTCCGCGGGGGCGTGGCCATGGGCGGGCGCCGGACGGCGGTGCCTCGCGGCTTCCGGAGGAGCTGCGGGCGCTGGGCAGGTCGCTGGACGCGCCCGGGGCCGACGAGGCCGGTGGGTCCTTCGGCTCCGAGACCATGGTCGAGCGGGTGCTCGGGCAGATACTCGCCGACCAGCTGCCGGTCCCGGTGGCCGAGCCGCCACGCGCCCGTGAGCGGCTGAGCGCGGTGCGGCGCTGGACGCGGATGCGGTGGCGCTCCCTGAGCGCGGCGCTGTGCGGCCTGCTGACGGTGCTCGCGCTCACGCCGCCGGTGCGGGCCGCGGTCTACGACTGGTTCGACTTCGGCGGGGTCGAGGTGCGGTACGACCCGTCGGCGACGCCCTCGCCCGGTGCCGAGGTGCCCGGCTGCGGGCACTCGGTGTCCCTCGCGGAGGCGGGGCGGCGGGCCGGGTTCGCGCCGCTGGTTCCGGAGGCGCTCGGCAGCCCTGACGCGGTGGCGGTGACCGCTGGGTCGCAGGGGCGGACTCTGGTGACCCTGTGCTGGCGTGAGCGGGGGAAGACGATCCGGCTGGACCAGTTCGCGGCCGGCCTGGACATCGCGTTCACGAAGACCGTGCGCGAGCAGCCGGAGTGGATCTCCCTGGGCGACGAGCCCTCGGACATCGGCGCGGCGAACGGCACGGCCCTGTGGTTTCCGCGCCCCCACCTGCTGACCTTCTGGCTGGTGGACGCGGACGGGGAGCGCTACGCCCACAAGGCGCGGACCGCCGGGCCGACCCTGCTGTGGAGCCATGCGGTGGGCACCGAGGACGTGACGCTGCGGATGGAGGGCGTCGCGTCCAAGGCGCGGGCGGTGGAGATCGCGAAGTCGCTGGAGAAGTCTCCGAAATAGTGCGGGCGGGGTGGGAACCCCGAGGGGTCGGGCGGTGTACCAGAAGTGACACACGGCTCGCGCGGACGGGGGCGGGCCGTACGGCATCGGCTGGTTGGGGGTTCTGATGCACAGGCGGATGGGCGGCTGGAGGGGTGGGCGGCGTCGACTGGCGGCGCTGGCAGGGGTGTTGGCGGCTGCGGTCGGGCTGGCCCTGGGGGGCGCGGGGTCCGCTTCGGCGGGTGGGCCGACCAGCGTGCTGATCGTCTCGCCGGAGAGCACGGAGACGGCCTCGCTCTACCACTCCGACGAGAAGTACGGCGAGTTGCAGCAGCTCCTCGGCGAACCGGGCGCGGGCTCGGCGGCCAAGCCTCCCGAGGCCGATCTGGTCACCGGTCCGCAGATCAATGTCACCTGGATGCTGCACGACGTGACGCCGTGGCGGGTCGACCGGGTCTATCCGGCGGCGGACTCCAAGGCGGTCTGGATACACACGGCGGCGAACCTGGAGGCGTCGACGAACGGCACCTGGCACCGCGCCGAGCAGCCGGCCGTCCTCCGCGGTCTCCTGGAGAACCTGGGCGTGATGGGCGAGGCCTCCGACGGTGCCTCCTCGGTGGAGTACCCCCCGCCCTGGGACATGCACGGCACGGAGTCGGCGGAGGCCACCGAGGCGACACCCGCGGCGGCCCCGGCCCAGCGGCCCGGCTCGGGGGACGGCGCCGACTGGTGGTGGGCGCTGCCGGGCCTCGCGGCCGGTGCGGTGCTGGCGCTGGTGCTGCGGCCTTTCGCCACCCGGCTGCCGGAGGTGCCGGCGCTGCGGCGGTGGAGGGTGCGGGAGCCGGGGCCCCGGCAGGAACTGAGGGACGTATGAGGGCTGGCTTCCGTGGCACCGGGGGTCGGGCCGGCCGTCGGGTGCCTGCCTCCGTGGCGCCGGGAGTCGGGCCGGTCGTCGGGTTCGCGGGCGGGGCCGGCGGGACGCCGCTGATACGCCGCGCGGCGGACCGGCGGGGAGCCGGACCGCCGCGGGAGGGGGCACGTCAGGAACTCATCGACCTGTGAGAGTCGCCGTTCTTTGACAACTCAAGAGCGCGTTGGTCAGCCGAGGTCGATCTCGGGGTACAGCGGGAAGCCGGCCACGAGGTCGGTGGCGCGGTGGGAGATCTCGTCGGCGACCTTGGCGTCGAGGACGTGGGAGGCCTTGGAGGGGGCGCCCGACTTGGTGGTGCCCGGCTCGGCGGTGGTGAGGACGCGGTCGATGAGGCCGGCGACCTCGTCCATCTCGGCGGTGCCCAGTCCACGGGTGGTGAGGGCGGGGGTGCCGATCCGGATGCCGGAGGTGTACCAGGCGCCGTTGGGGTCGGCCGGGATCGCGTTGCGGTTGGTGACGATGCCCGAGTCGAGGAGGGCGGACTCGGCCTGGCGGCCGGTGAGGCCGTAGGAGGAGGCGACGTCGATCAGGTTGAGGTGGTTGTCGGTGCCGCCGGTGACGAGGGTGGCGCCGCGGCGCATCAGGCCCTCGGCGAGGGCGCGGGAGTTGTCGACGATGCGCTGGGCGTAGTCCTGGAAGGAGGGCTGGCGGGCCTCGGCCAGCGCCACCGCCTTCGCGGCCATGACGTGCGGGAGCGGGCCGCCGAGGACCATCGGGCAGCCGCGGTCGACCTGGTCCTTGAGGGAGTCGTCGCACAGGACCATGCCGCCGCGCGGGCCGCGCAGCGACTTGTGGGTGGTGGTGGTGACGATCTGGGCGTGCGGGACCGGGTCGAAGTCGCCGGTGAGGACCTTGCCGGCGACGAGACCCGCGAAGTGCGCCATGTCGACCATCAGCGTCGCGCCGACCTCGTCGGCGATCTCCCGCATGATCCGGAAGTTCACGAGGCGGGGGTACGCCGAGTAGCCGGCGACGATGATCAACGGCTTGAACTCGCGGGCGCTGGTACGCAGGGCCTCGTAGTCGATGAGCCCGGTGGCCGGGTCCGTGCCGTAGGAGCGCTGGTCGAACATCTTGCCGGAGATGTTGGGGCGGAAGCCGTGGGTGAGGTGTCCGCCGGCGTCCAGGGACATGCCGAGCATGCGCTGGTTGCCGAAGGCCTGTCGGAGCTCTGCCCAGTCGGCGTCGGTGAGGTCGTTGACCTGACGGGCGCCGGCCTTCTCCAGGAAGGGGACCTCGACGCGGTCGGCGAGGACGGACCAGAAGGCGACGAGGTTGGCGTCGATGCCGGAGTGCGGCTGGACGTAGGCGTGGCGGGCGCCGAAGAGCTCCTTGGCGTGCTCGGCGGCGAGCGACTCCACGGTGTCGACGTTGCGACAGCCGGCGTAGAAACGGCGGCCGATGGTGCCCTCGGCGTACTTGTCGCTGAACCAGTTGCCCATCGCGAGGAGGGTGGCCGGGGAGGCGTAGTTCTCGGAGGCGATCAGCTTGAGCATCTCGCGCTGATCGTGGACCTCCTGGCCGATGGCGTCGGCGACGCGCGGCTCGACGGCGCGGATCACGTCGAGGGCGGCGCGGAAGGCGGTGGACTCGGTGGAGAGGGGCTGCTGCTCCGACATGTGCGGCCTCCGGATGGCGTGGCGGTTGCGGTCACGATTCACGGTTCGGCCCAGGCGCACGGCACTGTCACTCACAGGCCGCTCCCCGATGGTCCGTCCCATCCCAGCGCGCCAGTCACGGCCCGCGGCCAGCCTACCGGGCGGCCCGGACGGGGGAGGCCCGGCGTCCACCATGCGAGCGAGGAATCACCCTGCTCCGGGCCGTGGTCGCCGTCCGCGGTCGGCGGGGGCGGCCCGGTGCGGCAGGCGGGGTCAGGACGGCTTGCGGCCCCAGGCGAGGACCATGAAGTTGGGGATGTAGGTGGTCCCCTGGAGCTTCGTCAGGGTGATCACCTCCTCGATGTCCGCGTCGCTCACCTCGCCCGTCTCCAGGAGCCGTGGCCGCAGGGAGCGCAGGGTGAGGGGGAAGAAGGCGGCGGAGCCGCCGGTCAGGACGGGGGCGTAGACCTCCGCCCCGACCTCGGTCAGCCCGGCGTCCGCCAGTGCCTGCGGCAGGCGGCGGCCGGTGCCCGGATCCACCCCGGCGGCGCCGAAGGCGGCCCGCAGCGCGCGGCCGAGGCGCTCGGCCACCTCCAGGTACTGAGGCGGGTAGTAGCGGGCGGCGGCCGGGTACATCGGTCCGTCGATGTCGAAGTCCTCCACGAGCACCCAGCCGCCCGGTCGGGTCGCGGCGGCCATGCGCCGCAGTGCCTCGTCGCGGTCGGAGAGGTGTTCCACCACGGCCCGCGCGTGCACGAGGTCGAAGGAGGCGTCGGGGAGCCGGTCCGCGAGGATGTCGTGCCGGCGCACCTCCAGGTTGGACAGGGCGTGGGCCGCGGCGAAGCGCGTGTCGAGGTCGACGGCGAGCACCCGCCCCGCGGCGCCGACCTGCCGGGCCAGCCAGCGGGCGATGCTGCCGGCGCCGCAGCCCACCTCCAGACATCGCCAGCCGTCGGCGACGCCCAGTTCGGTCAGCCGGTGCTTGCTCTGGCCGTCGTAGATCTCCTCCAGCGCGCTGAGCCTGCTGTGCTCGCGCTCCCAGGACGGGTCGAAGACGTATCCGTTCTCCACCGTGGCCGTGTCGCTCACCGATCGCCCCTCTCCGTTCGTCACGGGGCGGTCATTCTGTCGCGTCAGAGGATCACGTGGGGCAGGAAGCGCGCGTATTCGTCAGTCACCGGCCCGGACGACTCGCGGATGCCGAGGCCCGCGGACTCGTCCTCGACGACCCAGGCACCGAGGACGACACGGTTGCCGTCGAAGTCGGGCAGCAGGGCCAACTCCTGGTAGCAGCAGGGTTCTTCACGCGGGACGGGCGCGGCGCCGGGTTCGTGGATCGTCACGCCGGCGCCCTCGCGGCCCAGCAGCGGCTTGGCGACGTACCCCTGTGTATCGGCCAACTCCCGTGGCCCGTCCAGATATGCGGGGAGGAGGTTGGGGTGGCCGGGATACAGCTCCCAGAGGATCGCCAGGAGCGCCTTGTTGCTCAGCAGCATCTTCCAGGCGGGCTCGATCCACAGGGTGCTGCCCGTGCCGCCGCCGTTGTCGAGGGTGTCGAGGACGTGGCCGGCGAAGCGGTCGGTGGTCAGCCACTCCCAGGGGTAGAGCTTGAAGCAGCTGCGGATGAAGCGGAGTTGCTTGTCGACGAAGCGGCCGGACAGCGGGTCCCAGCCGATCTCCTCCATGGAGATCCAGGCGGTGTCCAGGCCGGCCTGCTCGGCGGTCTCCTGGAGATAGGCGACCGTCATGAGGTCCTCGCCGAGTTCGTCGGCCGAGGAGTACGCGAAGTACAGGGGGCCGCCGGGCGGGAGCAGCGCGGCCTGCTTCTTCCAGGCGGCGATGAGGCGCTCGTGGAGGGAGTTCCACTGGTCGGCGCCGGGGAAGCGCTCCTCCATCCAGAACCACTGGGGCGAGGCGGCCTCGACGAGGGAGGTGGGCGTGTCGGCGTTGTACTCCAGGAGCTTGGCCGGGCCGGTGCCGTCGTAGCGGAGGTCGAAGCGGCCGTAGAGGGAGGGGAGTTCGGCGCGGCGGCGCCAGGCCTCGGCCACCGCGTCCGCGACGCGCGGGTCGGTGATGCCGAGGTCGGCGAAGCGGTCGGCCGTGACGATGTGGTCCGCCGCCCGCAGGCACATGCGGTGGAGTTCCTCGACGACCTCCTCCAGCGCCTCGACCTCGTCGAGGGAGAAGACGTAGTAGGCGCTCTCGTCCCAGTAGGGGCGCAGCGAGTCGTCGGGGTGGCGGGTGAGGGGGTAGATGAGCCCCTGTTCCTCGACGGTCTGCTGCCAGCCGGGGCGGGGTTCGGTGGTGCGGCGTTCCATGGCGTACGTCTGCTCGTCGTCCCGTGTCCGCTCAGCCGCCGCTGCTGCCGCCGGAGCAGCCGAAGCCGCCGCGGTCCACAGCCTCGCTCTTGCTGAAGGTGCCGTAGTCGGCGTAGCCGGAGCTGACGTCGGCGTCGTAGTACCAGGCGGCGTCGGCGGTCTTGCCGGTCTTCTTCTTGCCGCTCTTGCCGTACGAGGAGGAGCCGGAGCTGGAGGAGTTGCAGTTCTTGTCGGCGACGACCTTGTAGCCCTCGTAGGTGTAGCTGTCGCGGTCGACGCAGCGGCGGTCGGGTTCCGAGCCGCAGGACGTGAGTGCCGCCGCGACGACTCCCATGCCGCCGAGCACGACCGTGCTCGAGCGCAACCGGCGCCGTGTGTCCGCCATTTTCGCGTCTCCCCGTTGTTCGTCTGTTCGTCTCTGGGTTGTCCGGCGGTCAGCCTAGAGATCGGTAATAAGCGCCACGCAGGCGCCCCGCCCGTCACACCCCCTCCCCTACAGTCGCTTTGTGCTCTTTGGGATGGTGTGTGCGCTTGGTGCGGCGGTCTGTTTCGGTACCGCGACGGTGTTGCAGGCGGTTGCCGCGCGGGCGGCGGGCAGCGGGGGCGGTGGGGAGGCGGCGCTGCTGCTGCGGGCGGTGCGGCAGTGGCGGTATCTGGCGGGGCTGGGGCTGGACGGGGTGGGGTTCCTGTTGCAGATCGCGGCGCTGCGGTCGGTGCCGATCTATGCGGTCGGGGCGGCGTTGGCGTCGAGTCTCGCCGTGACCGCGGTGGTCGCGGCACGGTTGCTGCGGGTGCGGTTGAGCCGGGTCGAGTGGGGTGCGGTGGGGGTGGTGTGTGCCGGGCTCGCGATGCTGGGGGTCGCGTCGGGGACGGAGGGGGAGCTGGAGGGGCCGGGCGCGTTGAAGTACGTGATGCTCGCCGTCGCCGTGGGTGTGCTGCTGCTCGGGCTCGCCGGCGGGCGGCTGCCGGAGCGGTGGCGGGGGCCGCTGCTCGGGCTGGGGGCCGGGTTCGGGTTCGGGGTGGTCGAGGTGTCGGTACGGCTGATCGACTCGCTCGCGCCGTCGGAGCTGCTCGCGAATCCGGCGACGTATGCGCTGCTTCTGGGCGGGGGCGCGGCGTTCCTGTGTCTGACGTCGGCGCTGCAACGGGGGTCGGTGACGACGGCGACCGCCGCGATGGTGATCGGGGAGACGGTGGGGCCCGCGCTGGTGGGGGTGGTGTGGCTCGGGGACCGCACACGGGAGGGGTTGGGATGGCTCGCGGTGCTGGGGTTCTTGGTGGCGGTGGCGGGAGCGTTGGGGTTGGCGCGGTTCGGGGAGGCGCCGGCGGAGGAGGAGTCGGTCGGCGTGTGACGGTTCGACGTGGTTGCGCTCACGGCTCACACCTCCCCACCCACGGCTCATACCCCCGCCCACCGCTCACGCCTCCACGCTCACCACTCACGCCCTGATGCTGCTGTTGTCCGCCCGCCCCGGCGCCCTCGCCGACCGCATCGGACCACGCCCCACGGCTACGGCATGACCCGGCACAGCGCCTCCAACGCCCCCGCCCACCCCCGGTCCGACGGCGCCCCGTACCCCACCACCAGGGCGTCCAGCCGCTCGGCCACCGCCTGTGGGTGGCGGAAGTAGGACAGGCCGTGGAGGGCCACGCCCTGCCAGGCGGCGGACTGGACGACGGACTGTTCGGTGCCGGGTGGGAGGCGGAGGACGGCGTGGAGGCCGGCGGCGATGCCGGTGACGTGGACGTCGGGGGCGTGCTGGGCCAGGGCCGCGACCAGGGCGTCTCGGCGGCGGCGGTAGCGGAGGCGGGAGGCGCGGACGTGGCGGTCGTAGGCGCCGGAGACGATGAACTCGGCCAGGGTCAGCTGGTCCAGCACTCCGCAGGTGTCGACCTTGCCCTTCGCCTCCGCGGCCGCCTCCGCCAGGCCCTGTGGGAGGACCATCCAGGCCAGACGGAGGCCGGGGGCCAGGGACTTGCTGGCCGTGCCGAGGTAGACGACGTGGTCCGGGTCCAGGCCCTGGAGCGCGCCGACGGGTTGGCGGTCGTAGCGGAACTCCCCGTCGTAGTCGTCCTCCAGGACCAGGCCTCCGGTGCGCCGCGCCCAGTCGACGACCGCGGTCCGCCGGTCGCGGTGCAGGGGGACGCCCATGGGGAACTGGTGGGCGGGGGTGAGGAGGACGGCCCCGACCCCAGCCTCGACCCCGCCACCGGCTCCGGCTCCGGCTCCGGCTCCGGCTCCGGCTCCGGCTCCGGCCAACCCTCCGAGGTTCGTGCCCAGTTCGTCGTACGGGAGCGCCTCGGCGCGCAGGCCCGCCGCCGTCAGCTGGTTCCAGTGCACGTCCAGGCCGTAGGACTCCACCGCGACCGACCGGACGCCGCGGGCCCGCAGGACCGTGCCGAGGATGCGGAGGCCGTGGGCGCAGCCCGCGGTGATGAGGATGCGGTCGGGATCCGTGCGGACGCCTCGCACGCGGGCGAGGTAGCCGGCCAGGGCGGTGCGCAGCTCGGCGCTGCCGCGCGGGTCGCCGTAGCCGAGGGAGTGGTGGGGGGCCGCGAGGAGGGCGCGGCGGGTGGCCTTGAGCCACTCGGTGCGCGGGAAGGCGGTGAGGTCGGGGGTGCCGGGGCGGAAGTCGTGGGCGGGGAGGTGGGATGCGCGGCGGCCGGGGCGCGTGCCCGAGGGCGGCACCACCGCGCGGTCCGCCACCCGGGTGCCGGAGCCCTGTTTCGAGGTGAGCCAGCCTTCGGCGACCAGGTCGGCGTAGGCGTCGGCGACCGTGTTGCGGGCGATGCCGAGGTCGGCGGCGAGGGAGCGGGAGGAGGGCAGACGGGTGCCCGGGGCGAGACGGCCGGTGCGGACGGCCTCGCGCAGGGCGTCGGTCAGGCCGCGGCGCAGGCCGGGACCGGTGGGTTCCAGGTGCAGGTCGACGCCCAGAGTGGCCCAGGTTTTCGGCATGGAAATGGACCATACCCGTGGGCAGCCTCACGCATAGCGTCGACGTCATGACGACGCACACCGAGGACAGTCCGACGACCGTGGAGTACGCCCCTGAACACACCCCCCGGCTGAACTGGGCCGAGCAGGCTCCCGAGGTCTTCAAGGCGATGGTTCGCCTGGACGCCGCCGCGCGGAAGGGCCTGGATCCGAAGCTGCTGGAGCTGGTGAAGGTCCGCGCCTCCCAGATCAACCACTGCGCGCTCTGTGTCGACATGCACAGCAAGGAGGCGTTCGCGGCGGGCGAGAGCGTCGAGCGGATCGTCCAGCTGAGCGCGTGGGAGGAGTCGGAGCACTTCTACACCGAGCAGGAGCTCGCCGCGCTGGCGCTGACGGAGGCGGTGACCGTCCTGACGGACGGGTTCGTGCCGGACGAGGTGTATGAACGGGCGGCCAAGCACTTCACGGAGGCCGAGCTGGCGCAGTTGATCGCCGCGATCGCCGTCATCAACGCGTGGAACCGTTTCGGGGTGACCTGTCGGCTGGTTCCGGGGCACTACCGGCCGGGGAACAAGTGACGGGCCGTACGCGGCTGTTGGACCCGGCAGTCGGCCAGGCCATGTCCGCGCTCAGCGCCGCCGCGAAGAAGGGGCTCGGGGAACCCGCGCTGGCCGAACTGGTGATGATCCGGGCCTCGCAGCTCAACCACTGCGCGTTCTGTCTCGACATGCATCTGCGGATCGCTCGTGAACACGGGGTGAGCGAGCGCAAGTTGGAGCTGCTGGCGGCGTGGGAGGAGGCCGGGGACGTCTACGACGAGCGGGAACGGGCCGCGCTCGCGCTGACAGAGGCGGTGACCGTCCCCACGGACAGGTTCGTGCCGGACGAGGTGTACGAGCGGGCCGCCAAGCACTTCGACGACAGCGGGCTCGCCCATCTCACCGGGCTGATCGTCGCCATCAACAACTGGAACCGGGTGATGGTGAGCCGCCGTATCCCGCCGGGAGGCCACACACCATGAGCAAGGTCGAGATCTTCCGCAGACTGCACCGCCGCCCGGCACCGGACGATCCGCTCGTCCTGCCGGGTCCCTGGGACGCGGCCAGCGCCCGTGTCTTCGCCGAGGCCGGTTATCCGGCGCTCGCGACGCCCAGCGCGGGGATCGCCGCCGCCCTCGGACACGAGGACGGGGAGACGCCGGCCGACGAGATGTTCGCGGCGGTGGCGCGGATCGCCCGGGCCGTGGACGTTCCGGTGTCCGCGGATGTCGAGGGCGGGTACGGGATGGCTCCCAAGGAGCTGGTGGAGCGGCTGCTGGAGGCGGGTGCCGTGGGCTGCAACCTTGAGGACTCCAACGGGGGTGTCCTCAAGGACCCGCACCAGCACGCCGAGTGGCTCGCCGAGGTGCGGTACGCGGCCGGGGACGAGCTGTTCGTCAACGCCCGGATCGACACGTTCGTGCGCGGGGTCGAGGATCCCGAACCGACCATCGAGCGGGCGGCGTTGTACACGGCGGCGGGTGCCGACTGCGTGTATCCGATCGGCGCCCCGGCGAAGGTGCTGCCGCTGCTGCGGGCCGCGATCCACGGGCCGATCAATGTGATCGCGATGGTCGGCGGTGGCCTCTCCCCCGCCGAACTCGGCGAGCGGGGCGCCACCCGGGTCACGTTCGGGCCGGGCCTCCAGCGGCGCTCGTCCGAGATCCTCGCGGAGCTGGCCGAGGAGATGCGCTGACGGTGCGGCCCGGCGAGCGGCGGGGAAGGGATGTGCTTCCCCGCCGCTGCTCCGGCCCTCGGTCACGACAGCCACGCCTGCCAAGTGGACCTATGGCCCGCCACCCACTTCTTCGCCGCCTCCTCGGGTGTCAGCTTCTGGTCGGCGATCATCAGGGAGACCTCGTTCTGGTCCTCGGTCGTCCACTTGAAGTTCTTCAGGAAGGCCGCCGCCTTTCCGCCGCCGCGGGCGAAGTCGGCGTTGAGGTACTTCTGGAGCGGGGTGTGCGGATAGGCGCAGGCGACCTTCTCCGGGTCGGTGTCGCAGCCCTCCTTGTAGGCGGGGAGCTTCACCTCGGTCATGGGGACCTTCTTGAAGAGCCACTGCGGTGCGTACCAGTAGGTGAGGAAGGGCTTCTTCTCCTTGGCGAACTGCTTGATCTGGGTGATCTGCGCGGCCTCAGAACCGGCGAACACGACCTGGTAGTCGAGCTTCAGGTTGTTCACCAGCGCCTTGTCGTTGGTGACGTAGGACGGCGAGCCGTCCATCAGCTGGCCCTTGCCGCCGCTCTCCGCGGTGCGCATCTGCGCGGCGTACTTGTTGAGGTTCTTCCAGTCGGTGACGTCGGGGTGGGCCTTGGCGAAGTACGTCGGGACGTACCAGCCGATGTGCCCGGTGACCCCGAGGCCGCCGCCCTTGACGATGGTCTTCTTGTCCTGGACGTAGCGCTGTTCCTGCTCGGGGTGGCCCCAGTCCTCCATGATCGCGTCGACCCGGCCCTGGCTGAGCGCGTCCCAGGCGGGGACCTCGTCGACCTGCACGGTGTCGACGCGGTAGCCGAGCTCGTGCTCCAGCAGGTACTGCGCGACGGCCACGTTGGCCTGCGCGCCCACCCAGGACTGCACGGACAGGGTCACGGTCTTGGCGCCCTGCGCGTTGGCGAAGGGCGAGGCCTGCCGGGTCATGTCGGCGGCGCCGCAGCCGGTGAGCAACAGCAGGGAAGCGGCACCGGCCACCACGGCAGTCGTACGGATACGCATGTCACGCTCCCTTCTTCGCACGGCGTTCCGTCGGCTGGGTCACCCGGTCGAGCATCAGGCCGAGGCAGACGATGGCCGCGCCGGCCACCAGTCCGGTCGCCAGATCGCCCTGGGCGAGGCCGAACACGGCGTCGTAGCCGAGCGCTCCGCCGCCGACCAGGCCGCCGATGATGACGACGGCGAGGACCAGGACCACGCCCTGGTTGACGGCGAGCAGCAACGCCGGGCGGGCGAGCGGGAGTTGGACCTGGCGGAGTTGCTGCCAGGGGGTCGCGCCGAGCGAACTCGAGGACTCCAGCGCGGCCGGGTCGACCTGGCGCAGCCCCTGAGTGGTGATGCGGACGACGGCGGGCAGCGCGTAGACGACGGCCGCGGCGACCGCGGGGGCGCGGCCCACGCCGAAGAGGGCCACCACCGGGATCAGGTACACGAACTGCGGCATGGTCTGGAAGACGTCCAGGACGGGCCGCAGCAGTCGTTCGACCCGGTCGCTGCGGGCGGCCGCGATGGCGGTCGCGAAGCCGATGACGAGGGTGACGGCGACGGCGGCGAGGACCTGGGAGAGCGTGTCCAGGGACGGCTCCCAGACCCCCAGTACGCCGATCGCGGCCATGGCGAGGACCGCGGTGAGCGCGGTGCGCCAGGTGCCGATCAGCCAGGCCAGGGTGGCGACCACGAGCAGCACCGACCACCAGGGCAGCCATTGCAGGCCCTCCCGGAGCGGGTTCAGGACCCAGGTGGTGAAGTGGGCGGCCCAGTCGGCGGTGCCGCCGACGACGGGGACGCCGGAGTAGAGGTGGGCGGTCATCCAGTCGACGGCGCGGTTGACGGGCTGGGCGATCTGGACGACCCAGGCGTCGGGCCAGTCGAGGCGGCCCGCGAGACGTCCGGCCACGGCCACGGCGAGGGCGGCGACGAGGGCGTACGCCCAGCCCTTGCGGCCGGACCCCTCGGTCCCGTCTCCGGCGGCCGCCGTCACCCGGTCCAGTACGACGGCGAGGAGCACGATCGGGATGCCCGCCGCCAGCGCCGCGCCGACGTCGACCGACGCGAGCGCCTGGTAGACGCGGTCGCCGAGGCCGCCGGCGCCGATGACGGACGCGATGACCGCCATCGACAGGGCCATCATGATCGTCTGGTTGAGGCCGAGGAGGAGTTCCCTGCGGGCCAGCGGGATACGGGCGGTCAGCAGTCGCTGCCGGCCGGTGGCGCCGAGCGAGTCGACCGCTTCCAGGACCCCCTTGTCGGCGCCGCGCAGGCCGAGGGCGGTGAGCCGGGCCATGGGCGGGGCGGCGTAGACGACGGTGGCGAGGACGGCCGCGGGGACGCCCAGGCCGAAGACCATGACGACGGGGAGGAGGTAGGCGTACGCCGGGAGCACCTGCATGGTGTCCAGGACCGGGCGCAGGGCGCGGTCGAGGCGGTCGGAGAGGCCGGAGGCGAGTCCGAGGAGCGCGCCCACGACGACCGAGGCGAGGACGGCCACGACCATGAGGGCGAGGGTCTGCATCGTCGGCACCCACATGCCGAGCAGTCCGCAGGCGAGGAACGCGGCGGCGGTACCGAGGGCGAGCCTGACGCCGGCGACCCGCCAGGCGACGAGGGCGCCGATCGCGGTGACGCCGGCCCAGCCCGCCGCCAGCAGCACCAGGTACACGGCCCGTACGGAGAGGACGACCGCGTTGCTGATGTGGCCGAAGAAGTAGAGGAACAGGGGGTGGCTGTCCCGGTTGTCGACGATCCAGTCGCTGGCCGTGGTCAGTGGGCCGGAGAAGTCGACGGTGAGGGCGTCGGGCCAGGTTCCGCTCGCCCAGCGGGCGTTCGCCAGCGGTACGAGGATCGCGGCGACCGCGGCGAGCAGCAGGAGCTTGTGCACCGCGCGGTGCCGGAGGGCGGCGGGAAGCGTACGAGGGAGGGGAGCGGAGACCGTAGCCATCAGACCGCCTCCTTGGCGGTCCCGGCCACCACCCCGAGCAGTGCGTCCGAGTCCACCACCCCGACACAGCGGCCCTGGTCGACCACGCGGGCCGGGGCCCCCGCCCGGGCGACGGCCTCGATGGCCTCCGAGACCGTGGCGTCCGGCGCGACGGCCGGGCCGCTGCCCTGCTCCGCGGCCGACGCGGTCCGCATCGCCGTACGGACCGTCATCACCTGCTCGCGCGGCACGTCCCGGACGAACTCGCGGACGTAGTCGTCGGCCGGCGAACCCACGATCTCCTCGGGGGTGCCGAGCTGGACGACGCGGCCGTCGCGCATCAGCGCGATGCGGTCGCCCAGCTTCAGCGCCTCGTTGAGGTCGTGCGTGATGAAGACCATCGTGCGGCCCTCCTCACGGTGGAGGCGGACGACCTCCTCCTGCATGTCCCGGCGGATCAGCGGGTCGAGGGCGCTGAACGGCTCGTCGAACAGCAGGACCTGGGGGTCGACGGCGAGCGCGCGGGCCAGCCCGACGCGCTGCTGCTGGCCGCCCGAGAGCTGGCTCGGCCGGCGCTGTTCCATGCCCTCCAGGCCGACCTTGGCCACGACGTCCGCGGCCCGCGCCCGGCGCTCCGCCTTGCCGACGCCCTGGATCTCCAGGCCGTAGGCCACGTTGTCGAGGACCGTGCGGTGCGGGAGGAGGCCGAAGTGCTGGAAGACCATCGCGGCGCGGTGGCGGCGCAGTTCGCGCAGGCGGGACCTGTCCATGGCGCGGACGTCCTCGCCGTCGATGGCGATGGTGCCGGCCGTCGGTTCGATGAGCCGGGTCAGACAGCGGACCAGTGTGGACTTGCCGGAGCCCGACAGCCCCATCACCACGAAGACCTCGCCCTTGCGGACGTCGAAGGAGACGTCCTGGACGGCGGCGGTGCAGCCGGTGCGGGCGCGGAGTTCGGCGGGGGCCAGCCCCGTGAGCTCCGGGTCCGCGGGGATCCGGTCCGCCTTCGGGCCGAAGACCTTCCACAGGCCGTCGACGGAGAACACCGGCCCCTCGACAGCCTCAGCCGTACTGGCACTCGTACTCGTGGTCGTACTCATCACGCACCGCCTCCGATCAGGTCCACGGCCCTCTCACCGACCATCAGCACCCCGATCATCGGGTTCACCGCGGTCATCGTGGGGAAGACCGAGGCATCCGCGACACGGATGCCGTCCAGGCCGCGGATCCGCAACTCCGGGTCCACCACGGCCAGTTCGTCGTCAGCGGCGCCCATGCGGCAGGTCCCCGCCGGGTGGTACACGGTGTGCGCGACCTGACGGGCGTACGCGCTGAGCTCCTCGTCGCTCGTGACGGACGGGCCGGGACACACCTCGCGCTTGAGCCAGCCGGCCAGGGGCTCGGTCCGCGCGATCTCGCGGGCGATGCGGATGCCGTCGACGAGGGTGCGGCCGTCGTAGTCGTCCTCGTCGGTGAAGTAGCGGAAGTCGAGGGCGGGCTTCTCGGCGGGGTCGGCGCTCGTCAGGTACAGGCGCCCGCGGCTCTTCGGCTTGGGGATGTTCGGGGTCATCGAGACGCCGAACTCCGGGCGCTCGTACCCGATGCGCTCCGGGTTGTCCGTGAAGGGGACCTGGTAGAAGTGGAACATCAGGTCCGGGCCCGCGTGGTCGGGGTCGCGGCGGACGAACAAGCCCGCGTCGGAGTCCATCGCGGAGTTCTCCGGGATGGGTCCGTGGGTCTCCCAGACGATCACCGACTCGGGGTGGTCGAGGAGGTTCTCGCCGACGCCGGGCAGGTCCCGCACGACGGGGATGCCGAGCGCTTCGAGGTCCTCGCGGGGGCCGATGCCGGAGTGCAGCAGCAGCCGCGGCGAGTCGACGGCGCCCGCGCACAGCACGACCTCGCGACGGGCCCGTACGACGAACTCCTCGCCGTCCGCGGCCCTTACGTGCACGCCCCGTGCGCGCGTGCCGTCCAGGTCCAGCTTGTACGCCCAGGTCTCCAGCAGGATCGTCAGGTTGGGGCGCTCGTCCATCACCGGGTGCAGATACGCCACGGACGCCGAGGACCGCTTGTTGTTCTCGGGGTGGTAGGCGAGGTCGAAGAAGCCGACGCCGTCGTCGAAGGGCTTGCGGTTGAAGCCCTCGACGCGCGGGACGCCCGTCGCCGCCTGGGCCGCGTCGACGAAGTCGCGGGCGATGGCGTTCCGGTCCTTCTCGTCGACCGGGACGATGTTGTTGAGCAGGCGCGCGTAGTACGCCTCCATGGGCACCGCGCCCCAGCCCTTGGCGCCGTTCGCCTCCCACTCGTCGAAGTCGGACGGCAGCGGCTTGAAGGCGATCAGCGTGTTGTGGGAGGAGCAGCCGCCGAGGACGCGGGCCCGGCTGTGCCGGATGTGGGAATTGCCGCGTGGCTGCGGCACTGTCGGGTAGTCGTAGTCCAGGTCGCCGCCGAGCAGGCCCATCCAGCGGCGCAGGGTGAGGACGTCGTCGCGGCCCACGTCGCTGGGGCCGCCCTCGATGACGGCGACGGTGACGTCGGGGTTCTCGGTGAGTCGGGAGGCTATGACGGAGCCGGCGGTACCACCGCCGACGACGACGTAGTCGTATTCGTGCTGGTGCATGGGGGGTTACTCCAAGGACGTGCGATGAGCGGTTGCTTCAGCCGGCGAACCAGCGGACGGGCCGCGGCGCGAGGTTCTGGTAGATGTGCTTGGACTCGCGGTACTCGGCGAGCCCGGCGGGGCCCAGCTCACGGCCCGTGCCGCTCTTGCCGAAGCCGCCCCACTCCGCCTGCGGGAGGTAGGGGTGGAAGTCGTTGATCCAGACGGTGCCGTGGCGCAGCCGGCCCGCGACCCTGCGGGCCCGTCCGGCGTCGGCGGTCCAGACGGCACCCGCCAGGCCGTACTCGGTGTCGTTGGCGAGCGCGACCGCCTCGTCCTCCGTGCGGAAGGTCTCGACGGTGAGGACCGGGCCGAAGACCTCCTCGCGTACGACCTTCATCTCGCGGTGGCAGGCGTCCAGGACGGTCGGCTCGTAGAAGTAGCCGTCACGCAGGCCCCTGCTGCCGGGGGCCTCGTCGCCCGGGCTGTCCCCGCCCAGGCCCTCCGGCCGCTTCCCGCCGGTCCGCAGCACCGCGCCCTCCGCCAGCGCCGAGGCCACATACCCCTCGACCTTGGCGCGCTGCTGCTCGGAGACGAGCGGTCCGCACTCGACCCCGTCGTCCGTGCCGCGCCCGAGCCTGATCCGCCCGGCCCGCAGGGCGAGTTCGGCGACGAAGCGCTCCCGCACGGACTCCTCGATGATGAGCCGTCCGCCCGCCGAGCAGACCTGCCCGCTGTGGATGAAGGCGGCGTTGAGGGCCTGGTCGACGGCGGTGTCGAAGCCCTCCTCCGTGGCGCAGGCGTCGGCGAAGACCACGTTGGGGTTCTTGCCGCCGAGTTCGAGGGCGACCTTCTTGACCGAGGGAGCCGCGGCCTGCGCCACCTTGGTGCCGCTGACCAGGCCGCCGGTGAAGGAGACGAGGTCGACGTCGGGGTGCTCGGCGAGCCGGGCGCCGACCGAACCGCCGGGCCCGGTCACGATGTTGGCGACTCCGGCGGGGAGACCGGCCTCGACGAGCAGCTCGATCAGGGCGATCGTCGTCAGCGGGGTGATCTCGCTCGGCTTGACGACGAAGGTGTTGCCGGCCGCGAGCGCGGGGGCGATCTTCCAACTGGCCTGGAGCAGCGGGTAGTTCCAGGGCGTGATCAGCGCGCAGACACCGACCGGCTCGTGCACGACGACACTGTGGATGTCGGGCGAGCCCGCGTCGACGACGCGGCCTGAGGACTCGGCGGCGATGAGGCCGGCGAAGTAGCGGAAGGCGTCGGCGACACAGTCGATGTCGACGCGGCCCTCTTCGAGGGTCTTGCCCGCGTCCCGGCTCTCCAGCAGCCCGAGCCGCTCGCGATCGCGAACCAGCAGATCGGCGACGCGGTACAGCAGCGCGGCGCGCTCGGAGACGGGGGTGCGCGGCCAGTCGCCGTGGTCGAAGGCCTGCCGTGCGGCGGCCACGGCCAGGTCGGTGTCCTTCTCGTCACCCTCGGCGACGACGGCGAACGGCTGCGCGTCCGCGGGGTCGAGGATGTCGCGGGTCGCCCCGGAGACGGCTTCGCGCCACTCGCCGCCCGCGTGGATCGTCTGCCGCGTCTGTCGCGCGTGCTGTCCGGCCATGATCGCTGTTGCCTTCCGTTCCTGTTCAGTTCCCCTGAGTCACACGGGTGTCACTCACGGGGACCGTCAGCACCTGCCCTCGCCCTCGCATTGCATGCGCAATCGATGCCTGAAAGTGCGCCGCATCACTGAACATGCGGACAAATAGGGGTGAATCGTACGCTGAGTAGGGGTCCACGGAGGTGACGCATGGCAGGCAAAGCGTTGATCTGCGCGACGGCGGCACTGCTGCTCTCACCGGTCCTGATCGCCGCGGACGACGGCGACGATCTGACCGCCCGGCAATTGGCCGACCAGGCGAAGGACAATCTCCTCGACGCCGAGTCCGTCCGTCTGAGGCTGACGGACCGCGGCACGAGCGCGACGACCAGCAAGACGCAGCCGACGTCGATGGATCTCACCCTCGACCAGGACGGCAACTGCGTGGGGTCGATGCGGATGGGCTCGGGCGGCGGCAGCGTCGAGATCGTCAAACAGGGCGACGAGGTGTGGATGAAGCCGGACGAGGCCTTCTGGAAGGCCCAGGTGCCCGGCAGCCAGGGCGAGGCGGTGGCCGAGCTCTTCGAGAACCGCTACATCCACGGCTCCACGAACGACGCCGTGCTCAAGGGCATGGCCGACACCTGCGATCTGACCTCCTTCCAGGAGCAGGTCGAGGGCGACGACAGCTCCGAGGAGACCCCGCTGAAGAAGGGCGAGGAGACCACCGTCGACGGCACGAAGGTGATCCCGCTGAGGGGCACGGAGGACGGCAAGAGGGCGGTCCTCTACGTCACTTCGGACTCCCCGCACCAACTGGTCAGGGCGACCCAGCGGGGCGACGGCACCCATACGACGCTGACCTTCACGGACTACGGCAAGCCGGTGCCGACCACGACACCCTCGGCGAGCGAGTCGGTGGACGTGGGCAAGTTGCAGGAGGAGCTCCAGAACACCTGAGAACCCCTGGACGCACTGTGGACCCCGCGGGAACCTTTGACTAAAGTCAAAGAACTATGAAGCGAGGACACACCGAGCCTGTGTCGACGGACGACGTGGCGGCCCTCCGCCGGTTCAACCGCTACTTCACCCGCCGCATCGGAGCGCTCGACGACCACTACCTCGGCCAGGACCGACCGCTCGGCGAGGCACGGCTGCTCTTCGAGATCGGCGAGGGCGTGTCCCTGCGCGAGCTCAGAAGCCGTCTCGCACTGGACGCCGGGTATCTGAGCCGGATGGCGAAGACCCTGGAGGCCCAGGGCATGGTCCGGATCAGCGTCGACCCCGGGGACAACCGGCTGCGCAGAGTCGAGCTGACCCCGGCCGGCCGCACCGAGGTCAAGGAGCAGAACCGCCGGGCCGACGCCCTCGCGGCAGGCCTGCTGTCCGGCCTCACCGCCGGCCAGCGCGCCGACCTGACCGACGCCCTGGCCACCACCCGCCGCCTGCTGCGCCTCGCCGCCATCACGGTCGACCTCGTCGACGGCCACGCCCCGGACGCCCGCGCCTGCCTCGACGCCTACGCCGCCGACATCGACGCACGCTTCCCGGAGGGCTTCGACAAGTCCGACCTCGTACGACCGGAGGAGGTCTCCGGGGACACCGGGGCGTTCTTCGTCGCGTACGAGGAGGACCGGCCGGTCGGCTGCGGGGCGCTGCGCCGTCTGGAGCCCGGTGTCGGGGAGATCCGCCATGTGTGGGTGCACCCGGAGGCGCGCCGGCTGGGGCTCGCCCGTCGCATCCTCGCGGCGCTCGAACAGGCGGCTTCGGTACGGCAGTTGACCGTCGTACGCCTCGACACGCACGCCACGCTCACCGAGGCGCAGGCGATGTACCGGGCGTGCGGGTACAGGGAGATCCCGGCGTACGTCGACCACGTCTACGCCGACCACTGGTTCGAGAAACGCCTGCCCGCCTCCCTCTGACCACGCGACCACCAGGGCGCCCCCTCACAGGCACGCGCCCGTCGTCGGGCAGAACGAGCCCAGGGCCGCCGTCAAGGGTTCACGGATCCGGGCCATGGACGTGGTCTCGGGACCGCTCGCCCGGATCGCGTAGAACTCTCCGTCGGCCGCCTCGAAGCGGTGGTCGATGACCTGGCGCGGGCCCTTGTCCTCGTCGTCGTAGCGGTAGGACAGCTCCGACCAGGACGCGCCCTCGTCCCGCTCCAGGGCCCGGTAGCCGGGCTGGTGGGCGAAGCCGTAGCCGGGGTCGTTCTCGGCCAGGCGCAGGGAGTCGGCGGGGCTGTCCTCGGAGAGCCGGAAGATCTGCAGCTGACGGCCGTCGGCGGGGGCGTCGTAGAAGACCACCGGGGCCTTCTCGCCCTCCTCCTGCCGGCGGATCCAGTCCTCCGGGACGAAGAGCGTGTAGCCGACGGGGTCCTGGGCGCGCCGGTAGCCGACGGCCGGGGTCGGCGGCGTGGACGCCAGGGGCGAGGGCGGCGGAGTGGAGGCCTGCGGGGTCTGGGGCGGTGTGGTCCCGGCGGGCGTGGTCGGCGGGAGCGAGGTCGTGACGGCGACGCTCGTGCCAGGGGTCGCCCCGGGGGTCGTCGAGCCGTCGCGGGTCAGGAACCAGACACCGGCGCCGATGCCCGAGCCCAGCACGACCATCGCGGTGAGGAGCACCAGGAGACGGCGGGGGCCGGTGGCGGGAGGCGGTGGCGGGGGCGGCGGCTGTACGTACGCCGGGGGCGGCAGCGGCGGGGGCGTCCCGCCGATCTGCGTCTGGGCCGACGCCCAGGGTGGCGGGGTCGCCGGTGCCTGCGGCTCCGCCGCGGCCCAGGGCGGCGGCGTGTGCGAGGTCTGTGTCTCCGCCGACGCCCACGGCGGCGGGGAGCCGCCCTGTCCGGGCGCACCCCAGGCCGCCTGGCCTCTCTCCTCGCTCGGCTCGTGCTCGTCGGAGCCGGAGCTGTAGCCGTGCCCGTGCCCGTTTCCTGAGCCGTTTCCGTTCCCGTGCCATCCGCTGTTCATCGCGAACCCCCCGAATCACCTTGGCGGGTAACGTTCTTGACGGTAGCGGTGAAAACGGGCGCGGGCCCCGCTCCGGAAGAAACCGGAACAGGGCCCGTGCAGGCTCGTGACAGAAGCCGTCGGATACGGCTCTCAGATGAGGCCGAGAGCGCGGACCGCCTCGCGCTCCTCCGCGAGCTCGGCGACGGAGGCGTCGATCCGGGCGCGGGAGAACTCGTTGATGTCCAGGCCCTGGACGATCTCGTACTTGCCGTCCTTGGTGGTGACCGGGAAGGAGGAGATCAGGCCCTCCGGGACGCCGTAGGAGCCGTCCGACGGGATGCCCATGGAGGTCCAGTCGCCGTCCGCGGTGCCGTTGACCCAGGTGTGGACGTGGTCGATGGCGGCGTTGGCGGCCGACGCGGCGGAGGACGCGCCCCGGGCCTCGATGATCGCGGCGCCGCGCTTGGCGACGGTCGGGATGAAGGTGTCGGCCAGCCACTGCTCGTCGTTGACGACCTCGGCGGCGTTCTTGCCGGCGATCTCCGCGTGGAAGATGTCGGGGTACTGGGTGGCGGAGTGGTTGCCCCAGATGGTCAGACGCTTGATGTCGGCGACCGTGGTGCCCGTCTTCTTCGCGAGCTGGGTCAGCGCGCGGTTGTGGTCGAGGCGGGTCATCGCGGTGAAGCGCTCGGCCGGCACGTCCGGGGCGGCGGCCTGGGCGATCAGGGCGTTGGTGTTGGCCGGGTTGCCGACGACGAGGACCTTGATGTCGTCCGCGGCGTTGTCGTTGATGGCCTTGCCCTGGGGCTTGAAGATGCCGCCGTTGGCCTCCAGGAGGTCACCGCGCTCCATGCCCTTGGTGCGCGGGCGGGCGCCTACCAGGAGGGCTACGTTGGCGCCGTCGAACGCCGCGTTCGGGTCGTCCGAGATGTCGATGCCCTGGAGCAGCGGGAACGCGCAGTCGTCCAGCTCCATGGCGGTGCCCTCGGCGGCCTTGAGCGCCGGGGTGATCTCCAGGAGGCGCAGCCGGACCGGCACGTCCGCGCCGAGCAGCTGGCCGGAGGCGATGCGGAAGAGCAGGGCGTAACCGATCTGGCCGGCCGCGCCGGTGACGGTGACGTTCACGGGAGTGCGGGTCATGGCGTTCTCCGTATGACAGCTGGCGGTGGGGCGGCACTGCCCCGGGCCCGGGTGGGACGTACAAATGATCGATCTCTTGGTATCAAGAGATCCACCGGTCAGGCTATCGCGCATCCGGGATCCCGGACCGCCGGGTTCCTGTGGCCCACCCCACAGAACCGCCCCGGAGGCAAAAAGAGGCGGCCGCCCGTCCGGGAGAGGGGGGACGAAGGCGGCCGCCGTATGGGGGTACCGACGTGGCCGGACTCCCGTGGGGGTACGGTTCGCGTGCCCACGATTCGTCCGGCCATGCCTGCCGCCCCGAAATTGTTCCGAGCCGCGCCGACTGCTCGACGGCTACTGGGTGCACCCCTTCTCCCCCGCGGCCAGCGTCACGCAGGCAGTGGCGTCGCCGGCGTCCTTCACCGCGACCATCGGCGTGTACGCGATGGTGTCGCCGGCCGTGGAGATCGAGCCGGTCTGCTTGCTCTTGCCGACGCTCACCACGACCTTGTCGCCCTCCGCGGCCTGCGTGATACGGCCCCACGCGGCACCGCAGGTCTTGCTGTAGCGGACCTCCACGACCGTCGTGCCGACGGTGGCGGTCTGGGCGGTGGTCACCAGGTCGCCGCTGCACCCCATGCTCTCCGCGTCCTTGCCGGTGCAGGAGTCACCGCTGCACTCGACGCCGGGCGGAAGGTCGACGGAGGTGGTGGCGCTCGGGGAGGGCGAGGCGCCCCCGCCCTCGTTCTTCTTCTCGCCGCCGCCGCTGGTGAGGAAGTACGCGGCACCGATCACCACGAGCACGCCGACGACGCCCGCGAGGAACATCGTCAGCCGCCGCTTTCCGCCGCCCCCGGCGGGCTGGGCGCTGCGGGGACCCTGCGGGGGTTCGCCGTACGACGGGCTCGGGCTCGGGGTCGGGGTCGGCACCGGGCGGGACGGGCTCTCCGGGGCGCGTCCGCCCGACGGTGCGGGCCCGTTGTACCCGGCCACTCCCCAGGAGTTCCTGCTCTCCCTGACCTCCGGCGTCGAGTCCCTGACCTCGGGCGACGTCGGCTGCGGCGGCACCGTGGGGGCCACGCCCGCGGGCCCGGCCACCCCCGGGGTCGCCGTGGCGCTGCTGCTCTTGCGGGCGGTCTTGCCGCCCTTGGCGTTCGCCGGGGGCGCCCCGAACTCGCCGAGCGCGGCACGCGCCTGGGAGATACGGATGGCCTCCATGGTCATGTCGTGGCGCATCTCGGAGCGGCTCCAGGCGCGCTCGGCGAGCTCCCACATCGTGGTCAGATGAATGGGATTGGTGCCGGTGACCTCGGCCAGCGCCACGATCGCACCCTTGGGCGCGAGCAGCCGGCCGTTGAGATAACGCTCCCAGGACGTCTTGCTGTAGCCCGTGCGGTCGGCCAGCGCCGCGACGCTCAGTCCGCTGCGGTCCACGAGCCGCCGCAACTGGCTGGCGAACTCCCTGACCTGCGGATCCAGTTCATCGGGCAAGGCCCTCCAACGAGGCATTGCTTCCCCCCTCTTCCCCCCGGTTCGTGCTGGCTCTTGCTGCGTTTCCCCCGCGCGTGGTGCCCTCTGCCGAGACCCCGTCTGGCTACCCACAGGGATGCGCCCACTAAGGATCTCAGTTCCCGGGGTGGGGGCGCACGGGTGCATCGGGGCTGTGGGCATGCACCGTTGCACGCCCACCACGTCGCGGTCCAGTCTTCCAGCGGCGGGACGTCCCGGACCGTCCCGATTGGCCACGCTAACTCGGTTGTTGAACGACTTCGTTGCACATGCGCGAACTTGTCAACACATCGACACACAGACCGCACACACTTTGTCACACAGTCCACTTAGGCGGGAAACTCACCCAAAAGCCACGGCACCGCCGATGGCGACCATCAGCAGCAGGAGCAACAGCAGCCCCGCGTACCGGAGCAGCCGACCACCGTCCCGCTGCTCCGCCTTCTCCTGCGGCGGCGCGTCCCACCACGGCAGCGTGGGGTCGTCCTCGTACTCCTGCGACCCCTCCGTCCCCTGCGGCCGCGCCGGGACGGTCGCCGCGCGGGGCCAGGCCTGCACGGCGAGCTCCCAGCGGACCTTGACGCGCTCGACGTCGGCGTCGGCGAGACCGACGATCCGGCACAGGGCGGTCACCGCCTGCCGCGGCGGCGGCTGCGTGGCGTTGAGATAGCGGTGCCAGGAGGACTTGCTGTACGCGGTGCGCGCACCCAGCGAGGCCAGGCTCAGGCCCGTGCGGTCCTTGAGCCGCCGCAACTGCTCCACGAAGTGCCGCACCTCGGGCGGCAGATCATCCGGCAGCGGCTGCCAGGCACTCATCCAGCTCACCTCCACGGTGTCGGACGACGTCAGGGAGGTGATCGGTTCCCCTTGTGGCAGGGACCGGACACCGTAGCGGAACGGTCACTTCCGTGCCACAGCGCACTGACAGGCGTTGAACAGGGCGTTCGCCGTGCAAGAAGGTGGACACAGACGGCGACCCGTCCTTACTCGGGGGAGAGGACGGGCCGCCGTCGTCGTACATGGGGAGCACCTAGCTGTCGACCGTGAAGTGCAGGGTGTCCTTCAGGAACGGGATCTCCAGCCAGGGGTCCGGCTGCGCCATCATCGACAGCAGGACGATCACCGCGCCGAGCACGCCGTAGGTGACGATGTCCGTGAAGCGGGAGCGCACCGCGAGCATGCCGACGTCCCGCACCAGCCAGCGCAGCACGGCTCCGGCCACCAGCGCGGCACCGACCAGCATCGTGCCGTAGCGGAAGACGTCGAGCGCGGTGAGCAGCAGGCCGACGGCGACCGCGCCGAGCACGGTGAGGATCGGCCACTGCCGCGCGGGCGCCGGGGCGTCACGGGGCGCGGCCCGGCCGCCGCCCTCGGGGCGGGCCGTGTCCCTGGTGAACAGCGGGAAGCGGCGGGTGGTGCGACGCGGCCTGCCCTCGGCGTCGGGGGCGCTGATCGCGTCCCGCACCTCGATGTCCGGGCCCTCCTCCCCGGGGGGAGTCGTGTCAGCCTGCACTGCGCTCCGCCGCCTCGACCACGTTGACGAGCAGCTGGGCCCGGGTCATCGGGCCGACACCGCCAGGGTTCGGGGAGATCCAGCCGGCGACCTCGGCGACGCCGGGGTGCACATCGCCCACGATCTTGCCCTCGGCGCTGCGCGAGACGCCGACGTCGAGCACGGCGGCGCCCGGCTTCACGTCCTCGGGGCGGATCAGGTGGGCGGAGCCGGCGGCGGCGACGATGATGTCCGCGCGCTTGAGGTGCGCGGACAGGTCGCGGGTGCCGGTGTGGCACTGGGTCACGGTCGCGTTCTCGCTACGACGGGTCAGCAGCAGCGGCATCGGGCGGCCGATGGTGACACCGCGGCCGACGACCACGACCTCGGCGCCCTTGATCTCCACGCCGTACTGGCGCAGCAGGGTGAGGACACCGTTGGGCGTGCAGGGCAGCGGGGCCGGCTCGTTGAGGACCAGACGGCCGAGGTTCATCGGGTGGAGGCCGTCGGCGTCCTTGTCCGGGTCCATCAGTTCCAGGATGCGGTTCTCGTCGATGCCCTTGGGGAGGGGCAACTGGACGATGTAGCCCGTGCAGGCGGGGTCCTCGTTCAACTCCCGCACCACCGCCTCGATCTCCTCCTGCGTCGCCGTCTCCGGCAGTTCGCGCTGGATGGAGGCGATGCCGACCTGGGCGCAGTCGCGGTGCTTGCCGGCGACGTACTTCTGGCTGCCGGGGTCGGTGCCGACGAGGATCGTGCCGAGGCCGGGCGTGACGCCCTTCTCCTTCAGCACCGCCACGCGGGCGGTCAGATCGGACTTGATCGCGGCTGCGGTGGCCTTGCCATCGAGAATCTGGGCGGTCATGACCCCATCCTCGCGGATGACCGGGTCCCGGTTCCAATCCGGGTCCCCGGGCACCTGTCCCGCCGTATCCCCTCATGATCAGCGATGTTGCACTTGCACAACACATGCGGATTGCGGCTGGACAACGAACCGGCCACTGAAGAACGATTGTGGCCACAGTGCCGCGGGCTGTACCGGGGGGACGAACCGCATCTGTTGAACATTCCTCCGAACCGTGCCGCTCGTCGTCCCCGCACATTCGGTAAACGGAGGAAACACCGCCATGAGTTTCGGCGATCCGAACAACCCTTACGGGCCCCCGCCCCAGCAGCCGCCGCCCGCTCCCGGTTACGGCTACCCGCAGCAGGCCCCGCCGCCGCCCGGCCTCCCGCCGCAGCAGGGCTACCCCGGTTACCCGCAGCAGCAGGCGTACCCGGGCTACCCCGGCTACCCGGGGGGCAACAACATGGTGCCGCAGTCGATGCCGGGCCTGCTGATGACGGCCCGTGTCTTCCTGTTCATCATCTCGGCCGTGCAGATCATCGGCGCGCTGGTCTTCCTCTACTTCGCCGCGTTCGCGAGCGATGTGTCGGACGGCGCCGACGAGCTCGGGTTCAGCACCGGCAGCGACGGCGCCGACATGGCGGCCGGCGTCTTCGGCGTCTTCGCCCTGGTCGCCGCCGCGCTGGCCACCCTCTCCATCACCCTCGGCGTCAAGTTCAGCCGGGGCGGCCAGGGCATCCGGATCACCACGGTGATCTACGGCGCGCTCGGTGCCATCGTCGGGCTCCTCGGCCTGTTCGTCGGCCTCGACTCCGGGTTCGCCTCGGCGGTCGTCGGCCCGCTGCTGTGGCTCGTCTTCGGCGGCATCATCGCGGCCGCCCCGGTCGTACCCAGCGGCACCGCGTGGTTCGCGCGCCCGCGCTACTGAACGGTGCGCGACCTGACCGCTCACGAACGACCCGTTCGCGACTGAACAGTTCGCGCCGATCCTGCCCAAGGGCCGTGCCTCACCCGTACGAAGGGAGACACGGCCCCACGGCAACTGACACGGTCGCCAGGTCCCGATCTGCTCTCTGCGTCCCTGCCGATTTCTCCCCGCCCCCTCCACCTGACACGCCGCATCAGGAAGAAGCTTCGGACTCTTCGAGGAACGTCCCCCACCCTCCCCTTCGTTGGACTGGGGGAGGGTGGCCCTCATGGAATCGGGCGAGGGGACGAATCCATGTACAGCGTCATCGTCGTACCTCCGGCATGCGCGCGGCCGGACGACCGGATCAGGATCGCCCGGGTGCCTGGCGGGAGATCATCCTCGACTGTCTCGGCCCCACACACGCCGAACGCGTCAGTACCGAGGGCGCTCCTCGCAAGGGTCGGGACCGCGGTCGGCGCCGACCGCTCCCGCCGAGCGGGCCTGCGGAGTCGTTCGCACGTGCGTATATGATCACGCCGTAGCAACTGCCGTGGCCGAAAACAGACTTGGCGCCATGGGTCGGGGAACCTGGAAGTCTCGGGGTTCTCGCGCGCTCCCGCTCCGGTCAGGATGACCACGGTTCGCACGCACAGCACCAACGGGGAAGGAACACCATGCACTTCCGTACCACGCGCGCCCGTCTGGCCGCCGCCACCGTCGGAGCCGCCGTCGCCGGCGCCCTGGCCGTGAGCGCCTCGCCCGCCTCGGCCAGCGCGAGCAACGGCTATGTGAGCGGCGGCGGTTCGTTCTACGACGACTTCGCCGACGAGGGCACCCTGTCGACCTCGTCGCACACCGACTCCAACGCGACCTGCTTCTGGCAGATCATCCTGTACGCGGAGGGCGTCAAGGAGAGCAACGGCACCCAGTTCGACAAGGCCGACATCGACGGCAAGTTCGGCGCGAACACCAAGTACGCGACCAAGCAGCTCCAGAAGGCCTGGGGGCTGACGCAGGACGGCATCGTCGGCAAGAAGACGTTCGGCGCGGCGGACGACAAGTGGAACGCCTCGACCGGCGCGGGTGAGCTGGAGTTCCGCAGCACCGGCACGACGTCCGCCACGAAGTCCAAGATCCGTTACCACGGTTCCCGCTACTACTTCGAGGTCTTCCGCACGTCGGACGGCAAGTACCGCGTCTACCACAACAGCCAGTGGCAGTACGCGAGCTACAAGAACAACAGCAGCTGCAGCTGACCCGAGCTCCTCGGCCCGCCGGTTCCGACCGGCGGGCCGTCGGCGTTCCAGGGACCGAACGGCACGGGACGGTTGCCGCCCCCGCAACCCCATAGGCCCCGCCTCCCCCACTTCGGCACGCTAGATTCACCTCAACTGGCGTGACGCCTGGGCATGTTGAGGCAGGAAAGCACTCGGGGGACAGATGACGGACCAGCGGCACCCCACGCCGCCGTACCGCGCCGCGCTCATACAGGCGGGCGCCGATCCACTCCAGCCCGCCGACCCCGCCCGGATCGGACCGTACGTGCCGCTCGGGCGGCTCGGCAGCGGCGGGATGGGGCGGGTCTTCCTGGCACGGCCCGCCGACGACGCCGCGGGGCTCGCCGCGGTGAAGGTGATCCGGCCCGAGTACGCCGAGGACGCGGAGTTCCGGCGGCGGTTCGAGCGGGAGGCCGCCGTGCACGGGCGGGTCGACACCCCGCACGCGCCGCGGCTGCTCGGCACCGGGTTCGAGCACGAGCTGCTCTGGATGGCCACCCCGTACATCCCCGGCGTCAACCTCGCCGACGCCGTGCGCCACGGCGGCAGGCTGGAGCCGGCCGGTGTGTGGCGGCTGGTCGCGGAGCTCGGGCGGGCCCTTGCGGCGCTGGCCGCCGCCGGGGTCGTACACCGCGATCTCAAGCCGTCCAACGTGCTGCTGTCCACGCAGGGCGTGCATGTCATTGACTTCGGGATCTCGCAGGCCGTCGACAGCAGCGCGATCACCGGCACCGGCAGCCGTGTCGGCACGCCCGCGTTCATGTCCCCCGAGTATCTGCGGGAGGGCCGCTGCGACGGTGCCTCCGACGTCTTCTCCCTCGCGGGCACGCTGATCTACGCCGCCACCGGACACGCCCCGTTCGGCGACGGGACCGGGGTCGACGTCATGCACCGGGTGGCCTTCGAGGAGCCGAAGGCGGAGGTGATGTCCGAACTCGGCCCCGTGGACGGCCCGTTGGCGGCTCTCCTGACCGCCTGCCTCGCCAAGGACCCGGCCGGCCGCCCCACCCCGCGCCAGCTGATCGACGCCGCCGAGACCGAGCTGGAGGGCGAGACCCCCGCCTGGCAGGAGCCTCTGGCCGGCCGTCTGCTGGCCCGCCAGGAGGGCTGCGCGTTACTGGAATCGGCCTCGGCCGAGCAGACCGTGCACCTCCGCGCACCGACGTCACCGTCACCGGCGGCGCCGGCTCCGGAGGCGGCTCCGGAGGCGGCTCCGGTCCCCGGGCCGGGTTTCGGTCCCGCGACACCGCCCGGGGCGTACGCAGCCACACCGCCCGGCGCTTACGGGCCCGCCACGCCGCCCGGCCAGTACGGCGGCTGGGCCGCGGCTCCCGGGCAGTACGGCAGCCTGTCCACTCCGCCCGGCCAGTACACCCCCGGCGGGGGCGAGGCCCGCCGGGGCCGCAAGAAGCCCGCTCTCGCCCTCGCGGCGGGCCTCGCCGTGGTCGCCGTGGCCGCGGGCGCGTTCTTCCTCACCCGGTCGTCCCACGACGGGACGGCCTCGGCCGCCCCGACCGCGAGCACGAGCACCGGCCCCGCCTCGGACGCCGAAGCGGCCTCCGCCCTGCCCGGCTCCTCAGCCTCCCCGTCCCCGAGCGGATCGGACAAGAAGGGGAAGGCGAAGGAGGAGGAGAAGCAGACCGAGCCGGACGGCGACTCCCCCGGATCCGGCAGCGGCACCGCGAGCACGCCCTCCGCGACCGCCACCACCGGCGGCACCTCGGGCGGCGCCGCCCCCGCCCCGACCGCCACCGTCACGGCGACCGCGACCGCCCCCACCGACCCGGCCTGGATCTCCGACTGCACCTACTACTCCGGCACCGAGCTCACCACCCGCGGCGACAAGGGCCAACGCGTCGTCCAGGTCCAGTGCATGCTCACCAAACGCGGCTACAGCGTCGGGGACGCGGGCGTGGACGGCCAGTTCGGCAAGGCCACCGAGGCGGCGGTCGAGCAGTTCCAGGGCGCGAAGGGGCTGGTGGTCGACGGGGACGTGGGTCCGCAGACGTGGGCGGCGCTGCGGAGTTCGACCTAGCCGCCACCTAGCCGCCACCTGGCCGCCGTCCGGCCGCCGGTCAGCCGACTATGTGGCGCAGATACGCCCGCGGGTCGTTCAGATAGCGCCGCCAGTGCTCGACCAGCTCCAGTTCGTGCCACTCGACGGAACGCATCCCGTGCGCGCCGACCTCGATGATCTCGGCGCCGGGCAGTGCGGTGAGCAGGGGTGAGTGAGTCGCGCAGATGATCTGGGCGCCGGTGCGGGAGAGGTCGTCGAGCACGCCCACGAGTTCGAGGCAGGAGGCGAAGGACAGCGCGGACTCCGGCTCGTCCAGGACGTACAGGCCGGGACCGAGGAAGCGCTCGCGGAACGCCATCAGAAAGCCCTCACCGTGGCTCATCTCCTCCGGGGTGCCGGACAGCCGGCCCGTGTTCCGTTCGCGGCCGAGGGCGTCGAGCGCGGTCTCGGCCCGCAGGAAGAAGCCCCGGCGCCGGGTGTGGGGGCCGCGCAGCATCCGGCGCCCGGCCACGGTCGCCTCGAACCGCATCCGGCCGCCGAGCACCGACGGCCCCCGTGGACCGGCGTAGCGATGGCCCGCCGAACCGCCCCAGGGGTCGAGGCCGAAGGCCTCCGCCAGCGCCTCGACGAGGGTCGACTTGCCCGAGCCGTTCTCCCCGACCAGGAAGGTGACCGGCGCGGTGAACCGCAGTCCTTCGTCGAGCAACTGCCGCACGCACGGCACCGACCAGGGCCACACCGGGTCGGCGCCGGGCCCGAGCTCGTCCTCGGCCGCATGGGCGTACGCGCGTTCCACGATCATGCCGCCAGGCTCTCACCCGGCACTGACAACGGCAGGGCGGCGACGGGGTGAGACCCCGCCGCCGCCCTCGTACCGCCCGCGACTCAGTGGAAGAAGTGCCGCGTCCCGGTGAAGTACATCGTCACGCCCGCCTTCTTCGCGGCCTCGACGACGAGCTCGTCGCGGACCGAACCGCCGGGCTGGACGACCGCCTTCACGCCGGCCTCGACGAGGATCTCCAAGCCGTCGGGGAAGGGGAAGAACGCGTCGGAGGCGGCGTAGGAGCCCTGCGCGCGCTCGGCGCCGGCCCGCTCGACAGCCAGCTTCGCGGAGTCGACGCGGTTGACCTGGCCCATGCCGACGCCGACCGAGGCGCCGTCCTTGGCGAGGAGGATCGCGTTGGACTTGACCGCGCGGCAGGCCTTCCAGGCGAAGGACAGCTCGGCGAGCTCGGCGGCGCTCAGCGCCTCGCCCGTCGCCAGCGTCCAGTTCGCCGGGTCGTCGCCGTCCGCCTGGAGGCGGTCGGTGACCTGGAGCAGCGCGCCGCCGTCGACGAGCTTGAGCTCGACCGGGTTGGCGGGCGCGGCCGGGGCCTTCAGCACGCGGATGTTCTTCTTCTTGGCGAGGGCCTCCAGGGCCCCCTCCTCGTAGTCCGGCGCGACGATGACCTCGGTGAAGATCTCGGCGACCTGCTCGGCCATCTCCTTGGACACCGGACGGTTGACGGCGATGACCCCGCCGAACGCCGACAGCGGGTCACACGCGTGTGCCTTGCGGTGCGCCTCGGCGACGTCCGCGCCGACCGCGATACCGCACGGGTTGGCGTGCTTGATGATCGCGACGGCCGGCTCGTCGTGGTCGTACGCGGCACGGCGGGCGGCGTCCGTGTCCGTGTAGTTGTTGTACGACATCTCCTTGCCGTGCAGCTGCTCGGCCTCGGCGAGACCGCCGCCGCTGCCGTCGACGTAGAGGGCGGCGGGCTGGTGCGGGTTCTCGCCGTAGCGGAGGGTGTTGCCGCGCTCCCAGGTGGCGCCCAGGAAGTCGGGGAACCGCGACTCGTCCACGGGCGCGTAGGAGGACGCGAACCAGGAGGCGACCGCCACGTCGTAGGACGCGGTGTGCTGGAAGGCCTCGGCCGCGAGCCGCTTGCGGGTCGTCAGGTCGAAGCCGCCCTCCTTGACGGCCGCGAGGACATCGGCGTACCGCGCGGGGCTGGTGACGACGGCGACCGAGGGGTGGTTCTTGGCGGCGGCGCGCACCATCGACGGGCCGCCGATGTCGATCTGCTCCACGCACTCGTCCGGGGAGGCGCCGGAGGCGACCGTCTCACGGAAGGGGTAGAGGTTGACGACGACCAGGTCGAACGGCTCGACGCCCAGCTCGGCCAGCTGCCGCTGGTGGTCCTCCAGGCGCAGGTCGGCGAGGATGCCGGCGTGCACGCGCGGGTGCAGCGTCTTGACGCGGCCGTCCAGGCACTCGGGGAAGCCGGTCAGCTCCTCGACCTTGGTGACGGGGACGCCGGCGGCGGCGATCCGGCCCGCGGTGGACCCGGTGGAGACGAGCTCCACGCCCGCCTCGTGCAGGCCGCGCGCGAGGTCTTCCAGACCCGTCTTGTCGTAGACGCTGACGAGCGCCCGTCGGATGGCCCGCTTGTTGCTCTCGGCGGTCACTGGATAACTACCTTTCGTCCCTCAATGCGATAGCCGTTGCGGGCGAGCCGCCCCACGACATCGACGAGCAGCCTTCGCTCGACTTCCTTGATGCGCTCGTGCAGAGCGCTCTCGTCGTCCTCGTCCCGGACCTCCACCACGCCCTGCGCGATGATCGGCCCGGTGTCGACGCCGTCGTCGACGAAGTGGACGGTGCAGCCGGTGACCCGGGCGCCGTACGCGAGCGCGTCACGCACCCCGTGGGCACCGGGGAAACTGGGCAGCAGCGCGGGGTGGGTGTTCACGAACCGCCCGCCGTAGCGCGCGAGGAACTCCTTGCCCACGATCTTCATGAACCCGGCGGACACCACCAGGTCGGGCTCGTACGCGGCGGTCGCCTCGGCGAGCGCCGCGTCCCACTCCTCGCGGCTCCCGTGGTCCTTGACCCTGCACACGAAGGTGGGGATCCCGGCGCGCTCTGCACGGGCGAGCCCCTCGATGCCGTCGCGGTCGGCTCCTACGGCCACGATCTCGGCGCCGTAGGCCTCCGAGCCTGCCTGGCCGATGGTGTCGAGGAGCGCCTGGAGGTTGGTGCCGGATCCGGAGACCAGCACGACGAGGCGCTTGGCCACGGGCTTGGCGGCCACGGTGGGGCCCTTTCTCGGGGGAGCGTTTTCCGTACGGTCGACCGTATGTACGTTCGTACGAATGCTTCGCGCCCCGGGATACGGGGAAGTCTACGAAGCGGCCGAACGCCAGCAACGATACCGGCACTCCGGACGGCCCCCACGGGACGGGGGCGTGGCCGGAAGGTAGCGTCTGGGAGGGCCCGAGTCGGGAACGTGGTCGTCGTGCGGTGCGTTTCCGAAGTGAAGGCCCACGCCAGACCGCCGTAACACGTCGTATCACCTAGGGGAAGACGCTCACTTGATGCCGGACCGCAGCCTGCGACTCCTCACGCTCCCCCCGCAGTCGGTGCAGGGAGGGGAGCACCGCGGCGTGCTGCTGCGGGAGCGACCCGCCTCTCCGCCCGACGCGCCCTCGGACAAGCCGGACAAGAAGGCGGAGGAGGACAACCCCTTCGCGCCACCGCCGGAGGGCACCCCGGACCGTCCCTGGCAGCCGCGGCGCCCGGCGGACGACTCCTCCGACGACGACCGTGCCCGCTCCCCCTGGGGCGGCCAGTGGAGCGACCGTCAGCCGGGCCGCTCCTCCGGCGGCTTCGGCGAGCGCCCCGGCGGCGGCCCCGGACCCGAGGGCCAGGGCGGCTCCGGGCCCGGCACGGGCATGCGGTGGGACCCGACCGACCCGGGCCAGCGCCGCGCGCGCTACTCGCTCCTGAGCGGCATGTGGGCGTTCTTCTTCGCCCTCTTCAGCTGGCCGTACGTCGCCCTGCTGCTCGGCGCGCTCGCCCTGTACTGGGGCATCAGCGCGCTGCGCGCCAAGCCGCGCACCCCCGACCCGGACACCCCGGCGTCCGAATCCGGCGGCCGCCCGCAGCGGACGGCGGCCATCAGCGGCCTGGTCACCTCGTCCCTGGCGATCGCGGTGGTGACGGCGACGTTCGTCCTGCACCTGGTCTACAGCGACTACTACACCTGCACGAGCGACGCCCTCACCAACGAGGCCAAGCAGTCGTGCAGCCAGCTGGTGCCGGAGAAGCTGCGGGACATCCTGGCGCCCAGCTGACGCGGGGAGCGGCCCTCGCGATCACGGAGCCTCCGGCGGATCCAACGGGGTCGACGCCTCCTTGAGCGCCGCCCAGCGGGTCTCTCGGGAGGCGTCGCCGTGCCAGGGCGAGTGGGGCGCCGGGGCCTGGAAAGGGTCGGCGGGCAGGAAGTCGTACGGCTCGTAGGAGGGGTCGTCGTCGCGTTCATGGGGCGTCGGAGCCGGTCGGCCGGTGGGCTTTCTGCGGGAGAACCAGCGGCGAGGCGAGGGCTTCGCGACGGAGGGGCCGGGCTCGTGGCCCGAGGGGGTCTCCGGGGTCCCGTCAGGCGTCGAGGGCTTCGGAACGGTCTGACCGGTCTCCGTCTCCCGCTGCTTCCGCTTCGTCCGCCAGAACCGGCCGCGTGCCCGGCTTCCAGCCCCGTTCGTCTCCGCCTGCGGCTCGCCCGCCTCCGGACGCGCTCCGCCGTGCCCCGACTCGGACACCGCCGTCCCTGTTCCGTGCGCCCGCGCCTTCGCGCCCCTCGGCTTGCGGCACCGCCACGCCCGTAGCCCCAGGGCCACAGGGATCCCCACGGCCGAGGTCCACGCCAGCGCCGCCGCCCCCGTCAGCCACCACACCGGACCGAACCGGGCGAGTGCGGCGACCCCGAGCGGGCCGCCCGCGAGTGCGGCGAGCGTCGCGACGGCGGCCGCGCACAGGAGGGCCGCGAGCCCGGCGGTACCGGCGGTCCGGCCACGTGACCAGGGTGCGGCGAGCCCGTGTCCCGACCGGTCGCCCGCCTGCCCGGCCGCGCCCTGTGGCTGCTGTGCGCCGACGCCTTTGCCCGGCGCCCCGGCCCTCACTCCGGCCGTCACGGCGCCCTCCTCGTCCGCCGCACGACTCCCCGCCCGCCCCACGAACCACCCCACCGTCAGCCCGGCCGCCAGCGGCACCCCCGCGGCCGCCCAGTTCACCCACGTCCCCGTCCCGGGCCCCGGCACCGCCGCCAGCAGCGGGAACGGCGGCAGGAGGGGGGTGGGGGCGGAGGACAGGGGGGCCACCACATGTCCCGTCCCCAGCACGAAGCCCGGACCCAGCGCGTACGACGCCGACCAGACCGCCGCGTTCAGCACCAGCGCCACGCACAGCAGCAGCACCGCGAACCGGCCCGACCAGCCCTCCGTCAGCTGGAGGAAGGAGAGCCGGGTCGCGTCGCCGTGCCACACCAGGGACGTGCCCAGCAGCAGCGCACCGCCGCCCACCAGGACCGCCACCCCCGCGCCCGCGGCCCGCGCGGCCGTGCCGAGACGGCGGCGGGCGTCGGGGCCGAGGAAGAATCGCCGCACGCCCGCGGGGAGCGACAGCAGCGCTCCGTCCACCGGTTCACGCGGGCGGCCGTACGCCGTCCAGACCCCCGCACCCGCCGCCGACAGCACGACCGCCGGTACGCACACCCCCGTCCACACCCACGCCGGCCGCAGATCACCGCCCGCCGCGTACAGCGCGGCCCCCGTCCCGACGGCGAGATAGCCGAGGACCACCCCGACGAACGCCGTCCACCCCGAAGCCTCCGTGGAGTCGTCCACCGCGTCCCGCGCCGCCCGATGCACCAGCCACGCCGGCAGCACGACCAGCAGCAACGGCGTCACTCCCACCGGTGCCGGCACGCCGGACAGCGTGTCGGCGCGCACCAGTTCCGCCCCGTGCGCCAACAGCCAGAGCGCCGCCGCGACATGCAGCGCACCATCGGGTCCGCTGTCCGGATACGGCGAACTGATCCACAGCACCATCACGAGCACGGCGAGCGACGCGAGCCCGAGCCCCGCCGCGAGCGCGCCGGCCCCGAGGCTCGCGGCGAGTCCGGGCGATCGGTCGCGCAACCGGGTGAGCAGGGACGACAGGGGCGCTCGGCGAACGGTCATCTGGATCACGACCGTCATGCTCCCAACGACACGCGCTTTCTCGTCGTAACAGGCGAACCTCCGAAGTGTCGCTCAATATACGACTATGTACTTTTTCGTACGAAGGGGCGCCCTGTGAAGCAGAGCCCTTCGACCCCGCTCCCCCCGCCCAAGGAACGCCGACGCCTGCGCGAGGCCGGGTCCTTGACGCAGGATCAGGTCGCCGAACGGGTGGGTGTCACCCGCGCGACGGTCCGCGGGTGGGAGTCCGGCCGTACGAACCCTCGGGGCCGGAAGCGGGAGGCGTACGCGAAGCTGCTGGACGCCCTGGCGGAGGAGAAGCCGGCCGAGGTGGCGGTGCGTCAGGGGGAGCCCGAACCGGAGCCCGATCCTCAGCCGGAGCCCGAACCTCAGGAAGCGGCCACCCCTCTGACGCCGGCTCAGGCCTTCGACGCGCTGTACGCGTTCTGCGCCCCCGCCCTGGTACGGCAGTGCTATCTGCTCACCGGGCGCCGTGAACTCGCCCGCGAATCGGTCGAGCGTTCCTTTCAACTCGCCTGGCAGCGCTGGCCCGAGGTGGCCGTCGACCGCGACCCGGCGGGCTGGGTGCGGGCCACGGCGTACGAGTACGCCCTCTCCCCCTGGCACCGCTTCCGCCCCCGGTACCGGTACCCGGAGCCACCGCCCGCCGACGCGTCGGACCGCGCGCTGATGGCCGTACTCCTCGAACTCCCACCGCCGTACCGGCGCACGTTGTTGTTGTACGACGGGGTCGGCCTCGACCTGCCCGAGACCGCGGCGGAGACGGAGGCGAGCACACCGGCGGCGGCGAACCGGCTGCTGCACGCGCGCGAGGCGGTCGCCGCGAGGCTGCCGGAACTCTCCGACCCTGTCGAACTGCACCGGCGGCTCAGCGAACTCGCCTCCACGGAACGCCTGCGGGCCGCGAAGCCGCCGACGGTACGGACGGGCAGCGAACGCAGGGCCCGCTTCTGGACACGGGCGGCCATCGCCTTCACGATCGCGCTGATCGGGACGACGGCGCTGACGGTCCGAACGGCTCCGACCCGCTACGAACCGCCGATCGCGCCTGGCGCGGAGATCCAGGGCGTGCCGCCGCGGGTGGCGCAGGGCGCGCTGTCGGAGGTGGAGGTGGAGCTGCGGGAGAAGCTGCGGGGCGGAATGATGAGCGGCCCGGAGAGGGTGCTGCCGCTGAGTCGTTAGCCGCAGGCCGGTGGGGGCTGGTCGCGCAGTTCGTGCACTGGACCCACCTTTTTTTGGGGGCGCGGGGAACTGCGCGACCAGCCACAACGCACCCGCAGCCGCCCGACCACACGGCGAGGCACTTCCTCAAGCGCTGTGGGCCCGCCCCCACCGAGGGGAACGGGCCCACGAACGCTCAGCTAAGGAACCGCTGCTCAACCGGCGAGGATCTCCCGCGCCAGCTTGGCCGTCTCGGTAGGCGTCTTGCCCACCTTGACGCCCGCGGCCTCAAGGGCCTCCTTCTTCGCGGCAGCCGTACCGGACGAACCGGACACGATCGCACCCGCGTGACCCATGGTCTTGCCCTCGGGCGCGGTGAAGCCCGCGACGTAGCCGACGACCGGCTTCTTCACGTTCTCCTTGATGAAGGCCGCGGCACGCTCCTCGGCGTCGCCGCCGATCTCACCGATCATCACGATCAGGTCGGTGTCGGGGTCGGCCTCGAACGCGGCGAGCGCGTCGATGTGCGTGGTGCCGATGACCGGGTCGCCACCGATGCCAACGGCGGACGAGAAGCCAATGTCACGCAGCTCGTACATCATCTGGTACGTCAGCGTGCCGGACTTCGAGACCAGACCGATGCGGCCCGGCTTGGTGATGTCGCCCGGGATGATGCCGGCGTTCGACTGGCCCGGGGTGATGAGACCGGGGCAGTTCGGGCCGATGATCCGGGTCTTGTTGCCCTGGGACACGGCGTAGGCGTAGAACGCGGCCGAGTCGTGGACCGCGATGCCCTCGGTGATGACGACCGCGAGCGGGATCTCGGCGTCGATCGCCTCGACCACGGCGGCCTTGGCGAAGGCCGGCGGTACGAAGAGGACGGATACGTTCGCGCCCGTCTTCTCGATCGCCTCGGCCACGGTGCCGAAGACCGGGATCTCGGTGCCGTCGACGTCGACGGTGGTGCCCGCCTTGCGCGGGTTCACGCCACCGACGATGTTCGTGCCGTCGGCGAGCATGAGCTTGGTGTGCTTCATGCCCGTGGAGCCGGTCATGCCCTGGACGATGACCTTGCTGTCCTTGTTGAGGAAGATAGCCATGGCTGTTTTCCCTCGTCCTTACTTCGCAGCCGCGAGCTCGGCGGCCTTGTCGGCCGCGCCGTCCATGGTGTCCACGCGCTGGACCAGCGGGTGGTTGGCGTCGGAGAGGATCTTGCGACCCAGCTCGGCGTTGTTGCCGTCCAGACGGACGACCAGCGGCTTGGTGACTTCCTCGCCCTTGTCGGCGAGCAGCTGCAGCGCCTGGACGATGCCGTTGGCGACCTCGTCACAGGCGGTGATGCCACCGAAGACGTTGACGAACACGGACTTGACGTCCGGGTCGCCGAGGATGATCTCCAGGCCGTTCGCCATGACGGCGGCGGAGGCGCCACCGCCGATGTCGAGGAAGTTGGCCGGCTTCACGCCGCCGTGGTTCTCACCGGCGTACGCGACGACGTCCAGGGTGCTCATGACGAGACCCGCGCCGTTGCCGATGATGCCGACCTCGCCGTCGAGCTTGACGTAGTTGAGGTTCTTCTCCTTGGCGGCGGCCTCGAGCGGGTTGGCCGCGTCCTTGTCCTGGAGGGCCTCGTGTCCCGGCTGACGGAACTCGGCGTTCTCGTCGAGGGAGACCTTGCCGTCCAGGGCGATGACGTCACCGGAGGCGACCTTGGCCAGCGGGTTGACCTCGACGAGGAGCGCGTCCTCTTCGATGAAGGTCTTCCACAGGGTGACCAGGACGTTCTCGACCTTGTCGGCGACCTCGGCCGGGAAGTTCGCGGCCTCGACGATCTGGCGCGCGACCTCGGGGGTCACACCCACGTTGGCGTCGATCGGCGTCTTGGCGACGGCCTCGGGGCGGGTCTCCGCCACCTCCTCGATCTCCATGCCGCCCTCGACGGACGCGATGGAGAGGAAGGTGCGGTTGGCACGGTCCAGGAGGAAGGAGACGTAGTACTCCTCCACGATCTCCGGGGCCGTCTCGGCGATCATCACCTTGTGGACCGTGTGGCCCTTGATGTCCATGCCGAGGATGTTGGTCGCGTGCTCGACCGCCTCGTCGGCGGTCGCCGCCAGCTTCACGCCGCCGGCCTTGCCGCGGCCACCGACCTTCACCTGAGCCTTGACGACGGACTTGCCACCGAGACGCTCGGTGGCTGCGCGGGCCGCCTCAGGCGTGTCGATGACTTCACCGGCCAGCACCGGTACATCGTGCTTGGCGAAGAGGTCCCTCGCCTGGTACTCGAACAGGTCCACGCGCTTCCGTCCCTATCAGTGATCTCGCGGTTCGTTGGATGCGTGGGCGTGCCGCGATGGGCAACGTGACGTCCGCCGTCTGTCACAAGGGAGGCGCACACGGTGTCCGAGCGCGCGGCATGTCCGTCTCGCAGGTTATCGCTGCTTGCAGGGGGCCCCTAAATCGAGGGTCACACCTGAGCGGTGATACCTGTCACATGATGCCGCCCTCACTGGCACGGGGTGCCGGATGTGAGGGGTCGAGGGGCTCATGGGGAAGGGCCTCACCGGGCTGGGGTTGACCCGGTGAGGCCCCTGGAGCAGCCCCCGAGGGGGCGCGGGGCGGTCGATCCCCACCCCAATGGGGACCGCTCCGCCCCGTCCGTGAGGAGTTCGTCCGGTCAGACCGATGGCTTTCGGCCGTACGGGTCCCGCGCCCTCACGGAGTCGGTCGGTCCGCCGCCGTGGGCGGCGGTGGTGGGGGGACGGTCAGGCGTTGTACGTGCCGCCGTACTGCTGCGCGTAGCCAGGGGTGATCGACTCGGCGACTCCCTGGACACCCGCGACCGCGTTCCCGGCGAGCGGGGTCACGCCGTCGACCGTGTGAGCGACGACGGGTGCGACTCCGTCGACGACGGGCGCCACGTCACCGACGACGCCGTACGCGAAGGGGGCGACGTCGCCCGTGACGCCGTACGCGAGGTTCCCGGTGCTGCCGGTGACGCCCTGTACGACGGGCTGGACGAGGCCGACGACGGGCTGCGCGACCCCCTGTGCGAAGGCCTGGGCCTCCCCCGTCACGCCGTACACCAGATCGGCGGTCTGCCCGGCCACGCCGTACGTGAGCGGCGCGACGCCACCCACGACGGGCCGGACGTCGCCGACCACGCCGTACGCCAGGCCGCCCGCGTCCGCGACGGCCCGCTCCGCGACCGGGACCACGCCGTGCACGGCGGTGTGCGCGACCGGCGGCAGCACGGCACCCGTGGCGTCGACGGCGACCTGACCGACCAGACCGGTGGCGTAGGCGGGTACGTCGGTGACGACGCCGTCGACGACGGGGTGGAGGTCGGCGACCGCGCCGGTGGCGACGGGGGCGATGCCGTGGACGGCCGCACCGGCGAGGTGGTGGACGTCGCCGACGGTGCCGGTGGCGACGGGCCGCACGCCGTCGACGGCGGTCCCGGCGGTCTGCCCGACGCCCTGGACGGCGCCGGCGGCGACCGGCTGGACGTCGGCCACGACGCCGTGGGCCAGCGCGGTCGCGGCGTCGACGGTGTGGTGGGCGGTCCGCGCGACACCGGCGACGGTGCCGCCGACGACCGGGGTGACCTCGCCGACGGTGTGGCCGACGACCGGGGTGACGCCGTCGACCACGCCGTGGGCGACCGGGCTCACACCCTCCACGGTGTGGGTGGCGACCGGGAGGACCCCGGCGACGGCGTGCTCGGCGGTCGGGACGACGCCCGCCACGGCCTGACCCGCGACGGGCAGCACCCCGTCCACGGCGGCGGTCGCCACGGGCGGGACGGCTGCCGCGACCGTCTCGTCGACGATCGGGGTGACGGTGCCGGGAACGGCGGCCACCGTGCCGACCACCTGCTGCCGGACCTCGCCAACGGTGCCCGTGATGTGGCTCGGGACGGAGGAGACGGTGGCCCGGGCGGCCGCCGTGACGGTTCCGGCCTCGGCCTGGGCGACGGCGAGCGCGTCGGTAGCGCGGCCCTCGGCCCCGCTGACGGTGGCCTGCGCGGCGCCGGTCGCTCCGGTGGCGGTACGGCCCGCGCCCGCGACGGTCTGCCGCGCCTTCGTCCGTACGACGCCGTCGACACCCTGCGCCTGGGTGCGGGCCGCCGACTGGACGCCCTGAAGCTTGGTCTGGGCGCCGGCGAGGGCCCGCTCGAGCTCCGGGGCGAAGGCGGCGAGGGGGCCGAAGAGGTAGTCGACCTCGTCCTGCGGGGTGGTCGCGTCGGAGACGGTGGTCCGGGCGGTGGCGACGGTCTCGTCGGCCGTGGCCTTGGCCTTCGTCTGCGCGGCCCGGGCGGCCTTCGCGCCCTGGATGGCCGCGGCGCCCTTGATCTTCGAGGCCCTGTTCGAGGCGTCGGTGGTCTGCGGGAGGGTGACCTTCGCGTCCACGTAGCTGCGGGCCTGGTCGGTGGTGGCCGTGGTGGTGCGTGCCGTGTCGGTCGCCTTGGGCGCGGCCGTCGCGGCGGTGTTCTCGACCGTCGAGGTCACGCCGGAGACGGTGTCCTCCACTTCGGCGACGACGCCGTCGACCGTGCCGGTCAGGGCGTCCGTGACGTCGGTCGTCGTGTCCGACACGGACAGCGAGGAGGCGGGCAGTTCGTCGGCGCTGGCCACGGAGGAGCCGAGCGCCCACGCGCCGGTGACGCCGGCGGCTATGACGATGGAGCGGCGGATGTTCTTGTTCATACGTGCGTCAGATCCTTAGATCCTGGGAGGTCCGAGGCTTCCGGGAGGCCCGCTTGGGACGGACGGGCTCCTGAGCAGCGCGGGTGGGGACGGCGTCCGGTCGGGCTCGGGGACGAGGGGTCCGGGCGAGCCGCGGAACGGGTCCGGCGGGCTGTCAGGAGGAGGTCCGTGGCGGAGCTCCGGTGCTTCGGGGGGCTGGGGACACTTCCGGTGCCGGTTCCGACCGCGATGCCCCGGGGGACGGGGTTCTGCGGTGTCGGATTCGGCTTCGACGGTTTCCGTCCGGAGTTCGAAAGGGGTTCCGGACGACGGGCAGACCTGTTCCGCCCCCGCGCGGCAGGTCTACGGGGGGAGGTCCTGCCCTATGCCGGAGAAACCGGAATGTCCCGGTGCCGGTCCCGGGTCTCGAACGCGTCGGCACGCACAGCGGCACCGGCCACGAGCCGCACCACTGTCCGGTGGTTCAGGGACACGGCGTGCGCGTCCCCGTGCCGCGACGAACCACTGTCCGCCGTCGGCCGGTTGCCCAGCGCACCACCCGGGTCACCGCCGGGCGCCTGCCGTACGGGAGCGTGGGCGCCCTGCACGGCACGGTGCCCGCCGGCCTTCGCCGCCGTATCCGTCGTCGGCGAACCGGTGACGGACAGCGGGCCGTAGAAGGCTGCCGTGGCCGCTGACTTGCCGGAGCGCCGTCCGGAGGCGTCACCCTGGGGCGAGTCGGTCACCGGGGGCTTCGGCCGGGGTGTCGCCGACCCCGGCGGAGTCTGTCCCGGCAGCGTCTCTCCGGGGAGCGCGGGCAGGCCGGGCAGCTCCGGAAGCCCGGGCAGGCCGGGCAGCTCGGTTCCGGGCAGGGACGGCAGGCTCGGCAGGGGCGGCATCTGCGCCTGTCCCTCCGCCAGTTGCCCGGTCACCGTCTCCACCAGGTCACCGACCGGCTGAAGGACCTTGCCGTCCACGGCGCCGACGACATGCTCGGTCACCGGGCGGAGGACCTTGTCGCCGGCCGACTGCGGGAGGACATCCGCGAGGGGGCCGCCCTGGGGAGCGGTGTCCGTCCCGGCGGTGTCCGTGCTGTGCGCGAGGCCGGTCGGTTCGGTCGGGGGTGCCGTGCGGTGGTGGCCCTCGGGTGCGGCCGGCGGATTCGCCAACCGCCCCACCGCGTCACTCGTCAACGACCGGACGCCGTCCGCCGGATCCGCCGGAGCGGCCCCGGACGTCACCGTCGCCGTCGGTATGTCCTCCGCCGCGCTCGCCTGTCCTCCGCAGAGGAACCCGAGCGCGAACAACCCTCCCACCAGCAGCGCCACTTGCAGCGTACGCCGCCCGGCCGCCGTGCGCAGGCTGCGCAGAGCGGCACCGGGCAGTGCGGCCGGCCAGGTCAAGAGGGCGGGTCCTCCCGTGCGGCGGAGCGAATCACGCGTGACGAGCAACGAAGTCGGTACGACGCGGTACGGACGAGCGGTGCGCGACGCACCGCTGACGAGGCACCGATACTCGCACGGCAGTGCGGAGGTTACGCAAGCCCCCCGTTACCGATGCGACTCATGTCCGTTTTGCTGGCCCAATTCGGATGTCGCTGGGTCGACAAATCACCACGGATTCGCCGCTGTTCGCCGGTCAGGCCGTGTCCGGGATCGGGATGGGCCGTTTCTCGATCGCCGCCGCCATCACCTCCGGGAACAGATCGGGGGTACAGGCGAAGGCCGGTGCGCCCAGCGCGGCGAGCGCGGCCGCGTGCTCCCTGTCGTACGCGGGAGCCCCTTCGTCGGACAGTGCGAGCAGGGTCACGAACTGCACCCCCGACGCCTTCATCGCCGCGACCCGCTTCAGCATCTCGTTCCGTATGCCGCCTTCGTACAGGTCGCTGATCAGCACGACCACCGTCTCGGCGGGCCGGGTGATCTGCGACTGGCAGTACGCGAGCGCCCGGTTGATGTCCGTACCGCCGCCGAGCTGGGTGCCGAACAGGACGTCGACCGGATCGTCGAGCTGGTCGGTGAGGTCGACCACCGCGGTGTCGAAGACGACGAGCCGGGTGTCGATGGACCGCATGGAGGCGAGCACCGCCCCGAACACGGATGCGTAGACGACCGACGCCGCCATCGACCCCGACTGGTCGATGCAGAGGATGACCTCCTTCTTCACCGACTGCGACGCCCGCCCGTACCCGATGAGCCGCTCCGGCACGATCGTCCGGTACTCCGGCAGATAGTGCTTGAGGTTGGCCGCGATCGTGCGGTTCCAGTCGATGTCGTGGTGCCGGGGCCGGCTGATACGGGCGCTGCGGTCGAGGGCGCCGGTGAGGGTCGCCCGGGTGCGCGTGGCCAGTCGCTTCTCGAGATCCTCGACGACCTTGCGGACCACGGCCCGTGCCGTCTCCTTCGTCGTCTCCGGCATCGCCTTGTTGAGCGAGAGCAATGTGCCCACCAGATGCACATCGGCCTCCACCGCCTCCAGCATCTCCGGTTCGAGCAGCAGAGTGGCGAGACCGAGCCGGTCGATCGCGTCCCGCTGCATCACCTGCACGACGGAGGAGGGGAAGTACGTCCGGATGTCCCCGAGCCAACGCGCCACGGACGGCGCCGAAGCCCCCAGCCCCGCGGAACGCTCCCGCCCCGACTGCCCCTGCCTGTCCCCCTTCCCGTACAGCGCGCCGAGCGCCCCGTCCATCGCCGCATCCCGGCCACCGAGCACGCACCCGGTCCCGTCGGCGGCCTCGCCCCCGAGCACCAGCCGCCAACGCCGCAGCCGCTCCTGCGCCGGGTCCACCACGTCGACCGTCATCCGGACACCCCCACGAGAGTCTTCGTCCGCGGAGCCACGGCCCTGGACCGCGTCGCGGAAGCGGGCGCTGAGGTAGGCGCTGGGGCAGGCCGGCCGGTCGCAGCGGGCGTCGCGGGAGAGGTCGCTGTGGCAGGCCTCCCGGTCGCGGGGCGTGCCGGCAGAGATGGCGGCGCCGCACGCCACCCAGCCACGGCGCCCTGCGTCGCGGAGGCCTCAGTGACCAGCCGTGCCGTACGGGGACGTGCCCAGAGCGGCATCACCCGCACGGTCGCCGTCGAGGCATCTGGCACCAGGGGCCTTTGCCCATCGCCGACGGCGTCCACCGCGTCCTCCGCCTCCACGGGCCTCTTCGGCTCGACCATCTCATCCGTCGTCATCGCCCCACCCCCACAAGGTCGTTGTCGTCGGCGCCCGCGGGGTCGCCGTCCAGTCCCAGCAGCAGCCGGACCACCGGCAGCACCGCATCCGCACGCGCCGTGTCGAGACCGGCCGCGAAACCGGGTATGCCGGCACCGCCGCCCGCCGCACTCCCCCGCTCGCCCGGCCCCCGCCGGACCAGCTCGCCGAGCGTCCGCCGCACCCCCGGCTCGTACGCCGAGAAGGTCCGCCGCAGCAACGGCAGCACATCCGTGAACGCCTCCGCCGGCACCCCGGTCAACCAGGCGTCGACCAGCCCGAGCAACCGCTCGTCGTGCACGAGCAGCATCCCGCCCCCGGCACCACCACCGACGAACCCCTCGATCCAGGCGGCCGCGTCCGCCGGCGGCGTCCCCGGCGACAGCACGAGCCCCATGAGCCGGGCCGCCTCGTCCTGCCCCAACTCCCCGTCGTCCAGGAGCAACCGCACGGCCCGTCCCCGGATGACACCGGGCACGGTGTCCCGCCCCGACAGCACCCGCAGCACGGAACGCCAGCGGAGACGGAGGCCACGGTGGGGTGAGTCGGGGGCGCCGGGCAGGGTGTCCTGTCCGGGCGGCACGGCGGCCTGCGCGGGCTCGTTGTCGTCGGGTGCAGCGGCGGCGCCCTGCCGACGGTTCTCCCCTCCGGCCACGGCACCGCCCGCGCTCTCCTCTCCCGACGCCGCACCCGCGCCCGGCCGCGCCCCCTCCGCCGCCACCACATCCCCCAGCAGCCCCACCGCCCCGTGCACCGCGTCCACATGGCGCCGCATCTCCTCGGCCGCGTCCGCGTCGAGGGCGGTGCAAGCCGGAGGAAGGCCGACGAAGACCCGTTCGGCGAGGCCCGCGGCGACCTCTGTCAGGGCGTGGGTGTCCGTGCCGCGCACGTCGCCGTAGCGCAGGGAACGGACCAGGGCGGGCAGGGCCTGGGCGAGATGGCCGACGTCGGTGTCGAGCGCGGCGCGGTCGGCGAGGACCCGCATCACCACCGGGAGCGCTTCCGGCAGTTCGGCCAGGAGGCAGCGCTCGGCGAGTGCGGTGACATCGGCGAGGCTCTGCGCGGCGACGGCGTCCGCCTCCGCCTTGGCGGTCGCCGCGGCGAACACGGTCGTCCCCCACACACCGGCCTCCGCGACCCGCACCGCCAGCTCCGGCTCCCACCGCAGCCGCCACGTCTCCCGGAACGTCCCCGTACTCCCCCGCGACGCCACCGGCTCGCCCCACCCGACACCCAGCAGCCGCAGCCGGTGCAGCAGCCTGCTGCGCCCCGCGTCGGTCTCCTTGCGCAGATCGAGATCCAACTCCCGCTCCAGCGCCTCCGGCTTGAGCCGCAGCCGCCGCTGCGTACGGTCGAGGTCCCGCTGCAACGGCACCGCGGGCGCCGACTGCGGCACCTCCCCCAGCACGTCCCCCACGACAAGCCGATCGTGCACCAGCGACAGCGGCACGTCCGAGCCCTCGCACATCACCGCCCGCACCGCGTCGGTCGTCTCGCTCAGCCCCGCCAACGGGCGCCCGCGCATCGCCGCGAGCGTCTCCGCGAGCCGCACCGCCTCGATGACATGGGCCGACGAGACGATCCGGTCCTCCTCTCGCAGCAGCCCCGCCACCTTGGTCATCCACCGCTCGACCGGCCGGTCCGCCGCGCCGAACAGATGCCCGTACCAACCCGGCGAGTCGATACCGGCCCCGTACCCGCTGACCCGGGCCAGCCGCCGATACGTCCACGGCACCCACGTCATGTCCGCCTTGACCTTGGGCAGCCCCTTCACCAGTGCCCGGTCGGCGGCGACGGCCGTCCTCTCGCGCAGCGCGGGCACATGCCACGCCCCGCACACCACGGCCACCCCGCCCCCGAACTCCCGCTGAGCCGACCGCACTTGGAGCCGCATATACGCCTCTCGCACGAGATCCCGCTCATGCCCCCCACTCCCGTACGCCTCCCGCAACGCCGCCATGGCCTCCTCGACCACGACGAACGGCGCGAACACATCCCCGGCACCCGCCCCCCGGTGCTCGACGACGTCCTCCCACCACCGCTCGGCATCGTCGTAACCGGCGGCTTCGGCGAGCACGGCGAGGGGGTCGATCCGAAGGCCGGTACGGGCGACCTCCGCCTCGGGACCACCACCCGCCTCCGCACCGTCAGGCTCGCCGAATCCATCGGGGACCGCACGGGAGTCGGGAGCCGCGCCGGAGCCCGGAGGGTCGGCTGTCTCCCCCACCGCCTCGTCGGCCCGGCCCTCCTCCCACGCCAACGAGTGCGTCGCAGGCAAGTCGATGAACCTCGCCGGGACTTCGTGCTCCAGAGCCCAGCGGATCGCCACCCACTCCGGGGAGAACTCGGCGAGCGGCCAGAACGCCGAACGGCCCGGTTCGTCGACGGCGTGGGCGAGGAGGGCGACCGGTGGCCGCATGTCCTCGTCGGCGGCCAGCGGGATCAGGGCGTCGGCCTCGGGCGGACCCTCGATCAGCACGACCCGCGGCCGCGCCACCTCCAGCGCCGCCCGCACGGCCCGCGCGGAACCCGGCCCGTGATGCCGTACACCGAGCAGCAACGGCTCCTTGCCGACAGCCACCGCGCGCCGCGCCCCCGCGGCTGTCTCCATCCCGTCGCCCGCAGTCGCCGCGCTCACCTCGCCCCCGGCTGCCACACCCCCCTTGCCCGCGACCGCCACATGCCCCTCCCCCGCGACCGCCCCGCTCCCCTCGCTCACAGCCGCTCCACTCCCGTCCCTCTCACGCCCTGTCACACCGTCCCCCTCCCCTCCAGAACCACCGCTCACGGGCCGGCCAGCACCGACCGCCGCACCACACCGCCGACACCCCCGCACGCCACGGACACCGAGCCGCCCGACTCCTGCCCCCCGCCCGAGCCACCCGATCCCCCTGAGCCGCCCGACCCCTGGCCTCCGCCGGGGCGGCCCCAGCCCAGGTCGTCCCCGCTCACGCGCTCACCTCCCGACAGGCGCGGTAGAAGTCCTTCCAGTCGTCGCGTTCCCGTACGACCGCCTCCAGGTACTCCTGCCAGATGACGCGGTCGGCCGCCGGGTCGCGGACCACGGCGCCGAGGAGTCCCGCGGCGACGTCACCGGCCCGCAGTACCCCGTCACCGAAGTGGGCGGCGAGGGCAAGGCCGTTGGTGACGACGGAGATCGCCTCCGCCGTCGACAGCGTGCCGCTGGGCGACTTGACCTTCGTCCGGCCGTCCGAGGTGATCCCGTCGCGCAGTTCGCGGAAGACGGTCACCACCCGGCGGATCTCGTCGACCCCCTCGGGCACGGTCGGCAGGTCGAGGGAGCGGCCGATCTGGTCGACGCGCCGCGAGACGATGTCGACCTCGGCCTCGACGCTGTCCGGCAGCGGCAGCACGACCGTGTTGAAGCGGCGGCGAAGGGCGCTGGAGAGGTCGTTGACCCCGCGGTCGCGGTCGTTGGCCGTGGCGATGAGGTTGAAGCCGCGGACGGCCTGCACCTCCTGCCCCAACTCCGGTATCGGCAGCGTCTTCTCGGAGAGGATCGTGATGAGGGTGTCCTGCACATCGGCGGGGATACGCGTCAGCTCCTCCACCCGCGCCGTCATCCCCTCCGCCATTGCCCGCATCACCGGGCTGGGCACCAGCGCGTCGCGGCTCGGGCCGTTGGCGAGCAGCTGCGCGTAGTTCCAGCCGTACCGGATCGCCTCCTCCGGGGTGCCGGCCGTGCCCTGCACCAGCAGGGTCGAGTCGCCGCTGACCGCCGCGGCCAGGTGCTCGGACACCCAGGTCTTCGCGGTGCCGGGCACACCGAGGAGCAGCAGGGCGCGGTCGGTGGCGAGTGTGGTGACGGCGACCTCGACGAGGCGGCGCGGGCCCACGTACTTCGGTGTGATCACCGTGCCGTCGGGCAGCGTGCCGCCGAGCAGGTAGGTCGCCACCGCCCACGGCGACAGCTTCCAGCGGGCCGGGCGCGGGCGGTCGTCCTGGGCTGCCAGCGCGGTGAGTTCGGCGGCGAAGGCGTCCTCGGCGTGCGGACGCAACTCCTCGGTCGGCTCGTTCTCAGGTGATGCGGATGCTTCGACGGACATCGCGTCCACGGACACAGACATGGCTGAGAGCCCCCTCCAGCTCGGCCGGTTCGGATCTGACAACCACGGTGCACCACGCCACTGACAATGCGATCTGAGCTGCGGAGACGTGCTCGCGAGTCCGCTCGCCGGACCGATTGTCAGTGGGGGGATCTACCTTCGATGACATGACTCAGCAGGGGGTGCGCTGGAGCGCGGACCAGGTGCTGGCGCTGGCGCCTGACGCCGCGTCACGCAAAGCGGGAAGCAAACTCGGGGCGGCGGGGCCGTGGTCCGAGGCGGGGAGTTCCGACGAGGGGACGGTGTGGGGGCAGTGCAAGGGCAGCGGCAGCAAGCCGTATCAGACGGTCGTCGACATCGCGGACATGTCCGGGCCGGCGTACAAGTGCAGTTGTCCGAGCCGCAAGTTCCCGTGCAAGCACGCCCTCGGGCTGCTGCTGCTCTGGGCGGGCGAGGACGGCGCGGTGCCGCGGGGGCAGGCGCCGGACTGGGCGGAGCAGTGGCTGGAGGGGAGAAGGCAGCGGGCGCGGGAGAAGAAGGACGCGACGGCTTCCGCCGGCGGCGGTGGTGATCCGGAGGCGGCCAGACGCAGGTCGGAGCGCCGGGCCGCGCTGGTCACCGCGGGGGCGACGGAGCTGGAGCAGCGTCTCGCGGATCTGCTGCGCGGCGGGCTGGCCGGTGCGGAGCAGGCCGGGTACGGGATGTGGGAGGAGACCGCGGCCCGCATGGTCGACGCCCAGGCGCCCGGACTCGCTTCCCGGGTGCGGGAGTTGGGGGCGATTCCGTCCTCCGGTCCGGGCTGGCCGGTGCGGCTGCTGGAGGAGTGCGCGCTCCTCCATCTCCTGGACCAGGGCTGGCTGCGCCGCGAGCGGCTGCCCGAAGCTCTGGCGGCGACGGTCCGTTCCCGCATCGGCCTGCCCGCATCGGCGGACGGACCGGCGGTGCGGGACCGCTGGCTGGTGCTCGCCCAGTACGACACGACGGACGCCCGACTGACGACCCGTCGGATCTGGCTGCACGGCGCCGAGTCCGGTCGCATGGCGCTGCTCCTCTCCTTCGGCGCCGCGGGCCGCGCCCCCGAACTGGCTCTGCCGGTGGGCCTGGTCCTGGAGGCGGAGGTGTCCGCGTATCCGGGTGCCGGGCAGGTGCGGGCGGCGCTGGGCGAGCAGTTCGCCCCGCCGGCGCCTGCGGCGATACGCCCGCCGGGGACGACCCCGGCGCAGGCGGCGGCCCGTTACGGCGAGGCGCTGCGCGACGACCCATGGCTGGAATCAGTGCCGGTGACCCTGGACCGGGTCGTCCCGACCCCGGACGGCGACACCTGGCAGCTGGCGGACGCCGACGGCGACACGGCCCTGCCGCTCACCCCCACCGCCCGCTCCCGTCCGGGCCTGTGGCGCCTGGTCGCCCTCTCGGGCGGCGCCCCGGTCAAGGTCTTCGGCGAGTGCGGCCACCGCGGCTTCACTCCGCTGACGGCCTGGCCCGAGGGGGCGGGCGACGGAGTGGCGCTGTACTGAGCCGGCCGGACCATGAGGCGCGCTGCCGCACAGCCGCCCATCCGCCCCAGGTCGAGCGTGAACACCGACACCCACGTCCAGGCGCCACACGTACAGGCACCCCCGAGTACAGGCACCAACCGGCACCGGCCCCGCGACACCCGCGCACACCGACGCCGATCCCATCCGCACCGACCTCGGAGGACACACGGACACCAACGTCCACGCCACGCGCACCAGCCGCGCGGCACACACGGACTCGGACGACAACACCCACGTCACCCGCGGCCACCGCACAGCACACACCAGCACCCGCACCGGCACCGGCACCGGCACCCGCACCCGCACCCGCACCCGCACCCGCACCCGCACCCGCACCCGCACCCGAACGGACTCGCACCCCCACACCACCAGACACACCCACCGCCCCACCTCTCCCACCTCTCCCACCTCCCCCACCCGCCCCGGCACCCCACGGAAAGGACCCGCATGAACAGCAAGTCCACACCTGTGGATTCACCCGCGCAGAACGTCTGGGAGGAACTCGTCACCGCCGCCCTGCTCGGGACCGAGCGCCGCACCCCGCCGGGCGCGACGCCCGGCCGGGAGGCACCCGTGGCCCTGCTGGACGCGGCGGCGACGCAGACCGTACGGCGGCGGGCCGGGCTGCGGCCCGCCCCGGCGGCGGCGCGGCCGGAGCCGGCACCCACGGAGACCCGCCCCGCCCTGCCCGCCGCAGCGGCCCGCAGGCTCTCGATGCTGCTGGCCGACCGGCCGGGCGCGGGCGGCTCAGGTCGCCGCGGCACGGCCCCGGACCTCATGGAGCTGCTGCCCCAGTGGCTCGCGACGGCGAACGCCCGCGGTTTCGCGGCGCCCCCCGAGGTGCTGCCGGCGCTGCTGGACGCGGCCAGGGGGCGTACGGATCTGCGGCCCGCGGCGTTGACCTTCGCGGGACCGCGTGCCGTGTGGCTGGCGCGCCTGAACCCGGACTGGCGGTTCGCCCTGCGCGCGGCACCGGGCGGGGACCCGGCGCTGCCGCACCCGAGCGACACGGACCGGGTCCGACAGCTGTGGCAGGAGGGCCTGTTCGCGGAGCGGGTCGCGCTGCTCGCCGCGATACGCGCCCATGAGCCCGCCGCCGCACGGGAGTTGCTGGCGACGACGTGGGCGACGGAGCGGGCCGAGGACCGTCTGATGTTCCTCGACTCGCTGCGGACGGGTCTCGGCGCGGACGACGAGCCGTTCCTGGAGCAGGCGCTGGCCGATCGAAGCCGTAATGTCCGGGCGACGGCGGCCGAGTTGCTCTCCGCCCTGCCGGGTTCCGCGCTCGCCGCGCGGATGGCGGTCAGGGCGACGGCGTGCGTGGCTCTGGACCGTACGCGGGAGACGCCGACGATCGCCGTGGAGGCGCCGTTCGAGTGCGACGCGAGCATGGAGCGGGACGGTGTAGTGCTCAAGGCTCCGGCGGGACGGGGTGAACGGTCGTGGTGGTTCGGCCAGTTGGTGGAGGCGGCACCGCTGGGCACGTGGGCGGCGCGGCTCGGCGGGCGTACGCCGCGGGAGATCGTGGCCCTGCCGGTGGCGGACGACTGGCGGTCCGATCTGCACGCGGCGTGGTGCCGGGCGGCCGTACGGCAGCGGGACGCGGCCTGGGCGCGGGCGCTGCTGGGGGCGCCCGGGGCGCCGGAGGCCGGGGGGCCCGGGGCGGTGTCCCTGGCCGAGCGCGCCAAGCTGCTCGGCACGCTGGGCTCGGCCGAGCGGGCCGACTGGGTGGCCGGTTTCATCTCGGCGCACGGGCTGTCGGAGGCGTTTCAGCTGCTCGGGGGGTGTGCGGTGCCGTGGGCGGAGCCGCTCGGGCGGGCTGTGGTGGACGCGCTCAACATCGCGCGGGACGCGGGGAGTTACCCATGGAGTTTCAGTGGCGTGATGGGGCTGGCGGAGCGGTGTCTCGATCCGTCCGAGGCGGGGCGGCTCGACGGGCTGCTGGCGGTGCCGGACGAGCCGGAGGACGCGAGTCCGGGCGCCGGAGGGTACTGGGCGGAGGCGTTCCAGCGGCTGGTGACGACGTTGCAGTTGCGGGCGGCGATGGCGCGGGAGTTGGAGGCGGTCTGACGGAGCCGGCCGGCGGCGGCCGGGCCGGCCCGCTGTCCCGGAGCGGCTTACGCGCCCGCGGGCTGCCGCACGTTGGCGCGGACCCAGTCCACGATCGCCTGGGTGGTCGCCCCCGGGGTGAAGATCTCCGCGACCCCCTTCTCCTTCAGCGGGGCGATGTCGGCCTCGGGGATGATCCCGCCGCCGAAGACGAGGATGTCCGCCGCGTCCCGCTCCTTGAGCAGGTCGATGACGGCGGCGAAGAGCGTGTTGTGGGCGCCGGAGAGGATGGAGAGGCCGATCGCGTCGGCGTCCTCCTGGATCGCGGTGTCGACGATCTGCTCGGGCGTCTGGTGGAGCCCGGTGTAGATGACCTCCATACCGGCGTCGCGCAGCGCCCGCGCGATCACCTTGGCCCCGCGATCATGGCCGTCGAGTCCCGGCTTGGCCACCACGACGCGGATCGGACCGGCTGCCACACCCATCACTGCCTCCATGAAGCGACTACATCCATCCGTACCGACACGTACCGAACATGCCATGTATGCCACCGCGACGGCACCGGTACGGCACGGACGTCCTCACACCGCATTGTGCGAGGAAGTGAACGAACGTTATCTCCAGCATCCCGTAACCGGCAGTTTCGCGGTGGAGACCGAGGGGGAAATCACACGGTGGGACACGTTCGCCGCGCACCGTTCCGAGTCTTTGCGGCACACGGGCCGCTGCGGTACGCGGCCCCCGTACCGCAGCGGGAGCAAGCGCAACGGGAGCCGCAACGAGGTCGCCGCACCACCGCGCCGCGGGCCGCGCGCCGTGGCGGTGCGGCGGGCCGACGGTGGCACGAAGGGCACGTAGGGCAGGTAAGGCACGACAGCGGGGAGCCTCGTCGCCACACCGGCAGGGAGCCTCGTCAGGTCATCGGCGCACCATGCTCCACCCGCGCCACACGCCGCACCCGCCCGACGCGCCCTCCTCGTGCCTCCTCGACCGCCTCCGCCGCGGCCTCCCACGAGGGCACACGGGGGACGGAGCTGTCTTCTCGTGTGCCGACAGGAGGTCGGCCATGAAGGTCACCAGGGCAGCGGCGCCCTTTCTCCCGCTCTGCCGGCGGCTGCTCCCGAGCAGCCTGGCGGGTCTGTCCGCGGCACTCCTGAAGGCGACCGCCCTGGAGCTCGCGATCCTCGCCGGACACCTCCTCCTCTATCCCTCCGGCGTCCTCCAGGAACGCCGGACACCGGCCGTCCCGCTCCCCTCCCCGGACGGCCCCGCCCACCTGCCGACGGAGGCCAAGCCGCCCGTCGTCCTGCTGCACGGCTTCATCGACAACCGCTCGGTCTTCGTCCTGCTGCGCCGCAGCCTCCTCCAGCACGGCCACCGCCAGGTCGAGTCGCTCAACTACTCTCCGCTGACCTGCGACATACGCACCGCGGCCGAGCTGCTCGGCCGGCACATAGCGGAGATCTGCGAGCGCACCGGAAGCAAGCAGGTCGATGTCGTCGGGCACAGCCTGGGCGGACTGATCGCGCGCTATTACGTACAGTGCCTCGGCGGGGACCTACGAGTGCGCACCCTGGTCACGCTCGGCACCCCGCACTCCGGGACCCGGGTGGTACCGCTGGCGGACGCGCACCCGATCGTGCGGCAGATGCGCCCCGGCTCGGACGTCCTGGAGGAGCTGACCCGGCCCGCGCCCGGCTGCCGTACGCACTTCGTGAGCTTCTGGAGCGATCTCGACCATCTGATGGACCCGCTGGAGACCGCCCGCATCGACCACCCCGACCTGATGGCGCAGAACGTTCAGGTGAGCGGGGTCGGGCATCTCGCGCTCCCCGTGCACCCGGCCGTCGCGATCGGGATACGACAGGCCCTCGACACCCCGCCGACAGGAACCGCGGCCGCGGCCGACGCCGGCGGTCTGACAGTGGCGTGACAACCGCAAGACAGCAGTCCAACATCGAACAATCTTCGAACACAAAGCCAAACCCGCGTCCGCACTCCCCCGAAACACGGCCGAATGCCCGTTTCCTGAAGGCGTGAAACCTGTCGAAGATTGTCGCGCCCGCGTACCGCCGGGTACAGTCACCGCACTGCTCTGGCAGCCCCTGTTGTCGAGGCGAAAGAGAAGTTGGTGAACGACCCGTACTCGTCGGGGACCATGACCACCCCGGCTCCCGCTTCCGATGCCTCGGCGCACTACGCGCCGTACGGCACACAGGAGGCTCAGTACGGTGACTACGCCACCTACGGTTACGACACGGGTGCCCACACCACCGCGCACTTCGACGCGGACCCCCTGTTCGGCAGTCTCCCCGGTGAGAACACCGGGTCGTACGACGCGGGCCAGTGGGCCACGGACAGTCACCAGACCCTGAACTACGACCAGTACGCGGCCCAGCACCACGCCGCCTACGACACCGGCGCGTACGACACGACGGCGTGGACCGGCGAGCACCAGCAGCTCTCCGTGATCCCCCCGCAGGCCGGCGCGCCCGACGCGAGCGGCCAGTGGGATGCCAACGCCTGGCTCCAGCCCGACCAGTCCGGGGGCACCGCCGACCAGACCCAGCACTGGGAATGGGGCACGCAGGCCTTCGACACCGGCGCCTACGACGCCACGCAGTGGAACTCCGACGGCACCACGCCGGCCCACGAGGAGCCCGTCGACCACCAGTCGACAGCGATGTTCGAGCAGGTCTCGTACGAGGAACCGGCCGAGCACGACGCCGAGTTGAGCGCCACCGGCGAGTTGCCCGCCCTCTCCGAGGACGACGCCGCCCCGCTCCTCGACGATCAGGAGGACGCGGCCCCGGCCCCGGGCTCACGCATGGCCGCCCGTAACGCGGGCCGTTCCCGCCGTCGTACGCCCCCCAAGCGCTCCGCACTGATGAAGATCGCGGTGCCCTCCGCCTGCGTCATGGGGGTCACCGGGATCGCCGCCGCCTCCGTCGGAGGTCTGAGCGACGACAAGAACAGCTCGACGACCGCCGCCGACGCAACAACCAAGTCCGTCCAGCCGTCCGCCGCGAACAACAAGCTGGACACCCAGCTCGAGAGCCTCTCCGCGGGCGCCGACGACTTCGCCGACCGGGCCAGCCGTACGCAGGAGCGCATCGACCTCAAGGCCCAGCAGGCGGCCGAGAAGAAGAAGGCGGCGGAGGAGGCGGCCCGCAAGGAGCGGCTGCGCCCCAAGTTCGCCCTCCCGGTCGCCCAGCACGGCCTCAGCGCCTACTACGGCCAGGCCGGCGTCAACTGGATGTCCGTGCACACCGGCATCGACTTCCCCGTCTCGTACGGCACGACGGTGATGGCCGCGACCGACGGCACCGTGCGCACGGAGTGGAACAGCGCCTACGGCAACATGATGGTCGTGACGGCGAAGGACGGCACGGAGACGTGGTACTGCCACCTCTCCACCTACCGGGTCGCCTCCGGTACGACCGTGAAGGCCGGCGACCCGATCGCGTACAGCGGCAACTCCGGCAACTCGACCGGCCCGCACCTGCACTTCGAGGTGCACCCGGCGGGCGGTTCGGCGATCGACCCGCTGTCGTGGCTGCGCAGCCACGGCCTGAACCCGACGTAGGCGTACGCGCGATTCCCTTGCGGGCCCCCGCCCTTCACCGAGCGGGGGCCCGACTGCTGTCTAGAGCTTCTCCACCGGCGCGTACCGCAGCAGCAGCCGCTTCGGCTTGGTGTCCCCGAAGTCGATCGTGGCCTCGGTGTTCGCGCCCGTGCCCTTCACCGAGGTCACCGTGCCGAGCCCGAACTGGTCGTGCGTGACGCGATCCCCGACGGCCAGCGAGACGACCGGCTTGTCGGAGGCGCGGCTCGTGGCGAAGCCGGACGCGCCCCTCGCCGAGGAGCGGGAGCGGGACGAGGACAGCGAGGCGGCCACTCCCGACGCGGGGCCGGAGGAGACCGGCGCGGTGGCGCCCGTCCGCTTCCAGTCCACGTGCTGCTCCGGGATCTCGGAGAGGAAACGCGAGGGCGGGTTGTACGACGGCTGCCCCCACGCGCTGCGCAGCGCCGAGCGCGTCAGATACAGCCGTTCCCGCGCGCGCGTGATGCCGACGTACGCCAGGCGCCGCTCCTCCTCCAGCTCCTTGGTCTGGCCGAGGGAGCGCATGTGCGGGAAGACGCCGTCCTCCATGCCGGTCAGGAAGACGACCGGGAACTCCAGGCCCTTGGCGGTGTGCAGGGTCATCAGAGTGATGACGCCGGAGCCGTCCTCGTCCTCGTCGGGGATCTGGTCGGAGTCGGCGACGAGCGCGACCCGCTCCAGGAAGTCGGAGAGTGAGCCGGACGCCTCGCCCTCGGCCGACTCCTGCTCGAACTCCAGGGCCACTGCGGCGAGTTCCTGGAGGTTCTCGATCCGGGTCTCGTCCTGCGGGTCGGTGGAGGCCTGCAACTCGGCGAGATAGCCGGTGCGTTCGAGCACCGCCTCCAGGACGGTCGCCGGTCCGGCGCCGGACTCGACGATCGTACGGAGCTCCTCCATCAGCACGTTGAACCGCTTCACGGCGTTCGTCGACCGCGCGGCCATGCCGTAGGCCTCGTCGACCCGCTTCAGCGCCTGCGGGAAGCTGATCTTCTCGCGCTGGGACAGGGCGTCGATCATCGCCTCGGCGCGCTCGCCGATGCCGCGCTTGGGGACGTTCAGAATGCGCCGCAACGGTACGGAGTCCTCGGGGTTGGCGAGGACACGCAGGTAGGCCAGGACGTCCCGGACCTCCTTGCGCTCGTAGAAGCGGACGCCGCCGACGACCTTGTAGGGCAGGCCGACGCGGATGAAGATCTCCTCGAAGACCCGGGACTGGGCGTTGGTCCGGTAGAAGACGGCGACGTCGCCGGCCTTCGCATCGCCCGAGTCCGTCAGTCGGTCTATCTCCTCGGCGACGAACTGCGCCTCGTCGTGCTCGGTGTCGGCGACATAGCCGGTGATGCGCGCGCCCGCGCCCGCGTTGGTCCACAGGTTCTTGGGGCGGCGGGACTCGTTGCGCTCGATGACCGCGTTGGCGGCGGACAGGATCGTCTGGGTGGAGCGGTAGTTCTGCTCCAGCAGGATCGTCGTCGCGTTCGGGTAGTCCTCCTCGAACTGGAGGATGTTGCGGATCGTCGCGCCGCGGAAGGCGTAGATCGACTGGTCGGCGTCACCCACGACACACAGTTCGGCGGGCGGGAGGTCGAACTCGGCCGGGGGGACGTCGACCGGGTGCTCGTTCGTTCCCACCAGCTCGCGGACCAGCGCGTACTGGGCGTGGTTGGTGTCCTGGTACTCGTCGACGAGGACATGCCGGAAGCGGCGGTGATAGTGCTCGGCGACATCCGGGAAGGCGCGCAGCAGATTGACCGTCGTCATGATCAGGTCGTCGAAGTCGAGCGCGTTGGCCTCCCGCAACCGCGACTGGTACATCGCGTAGGCCTGGGCGAGGGTCTTCTCGAAGCCGTCGGTGGCCTGGGCGGCGAAGTCCTCCTCGTCGATCAGCTCGTTCTTGAGGTTGCTGATCTTGGCGCTGAAGGACTTGGGCGGGAAGCGCTTGGGGTCGAGGTCGAGGTCTCGGCAGACCAGGGCCATCAGACGCTTGGAGTCGGCCGCGTCGTAGATCGAGAACGACGACGTGAAGCCGAGCTTCTTGGATTCCCTGCGCAGGATCCGCACGCACGCGCTGTGGAACGTCATCACCCACATCGCGTTCGCGCGCGGGCCGACGAGCTGCTCGACGCGCTCCTTCATCTCGCCCGCGGCCTTGTTGGTGAAGGTGATCGCGAGGATCTGGCCCGGATGGACATTCCGCTCGGCCAGCAGGTAGGCGATGCGGTGGGTGAGCACCCGCGTCTTGCCGGAGCCGGCGCCGGCCACGATGAGCAGCGGGGTGTCGGAGTGGACGACGGCCGCGCGCTGGTTCTCGTTGAGCCCATCGATGAGCGCGGCCGCGTCCAGGACCGGGCGCGGGGCGCCGTCGCGGTAGTACGCGTCCCTGTCCGGCGGCACGTCGAACCTGCCGCCGAACAGATCGTCCGGAACGGGTTCCGGTACGTGCTCGTCCTCGGGCGGTGGCGGGGGCTCTTCCTCGCGGCCCGTAGGGGCTTGGAGGTCCGCCAGGAAGCTGTCGTCAAAGAGGCTGCTCATCGCTCTCCGAGTCTAGGGCTCCCCACTGACACCCCGCCGCCGCCCTGAGAACATGGGCACTTTTCAGCGGCGGCTTCAGAAGCCGAGGATCTTCCAGACCTGGCCGCCGGGCGTCTTCCCACCCTCCATCACCGTCCCGTCACGGTCCGCGATCGACCAGGCGGAGACATAGACCTTGCCGTCGTACGGGTCGACGGCCACGCCCGCCGGGAAGGGCACCTTCACGTTCGTCCGCTTGCCGTGCGAGACCTTGGTCACCACACCCTGGAAGAGCTGGCTGACGTAGAGATCGCCACTGCTGTTGAAGGCGATACCGCTGATCGAGCCGAAGCCCGACTTCCAGCCGAGGATCTTGCCGGTCCAGGGGTCCACCTTCCACACGCGCGCGGTGGGCTTCTGGGCCTCGCCGTTCAGCTCGCCGACGTAGAGGTAGCCGTCGGGGCCGAGCGCCAGGGACGTGGGAACCGACTGGTTCCTGTCGTGGTCCGGGAAGACCGTGAAGGGCTTGGCCTTGCCGTGCGGCGAGACGACGACCAGGTCGTTCCCGGCCGCGTCCGCGACGATCTTGCGGCCGTCGGGGAGGGCGAGGACGGCGTACGGGTTGGACTCGACGGACGCCTTGTGCGGGTTGTGCTTGAGTTCCACGGCGGTGATGTCGGCGGCGATCCTCGCCTTGCCGTGGCTGATCTTCAGGAGCTTGCCGAGTTTGTTCCAGGGCGGTGTCGTGGGCACTCCGGCCTCCGGCGGGGCGAAGGTCTCCACCCCCCAGAGCTCGCCGTGGAGGGCGGAGACGCCGTCCACGCCGGTCGCGAAGCCGCCGTCGGGGGCGGCGCCCGAGGGCAGGCCCTGCACCACCCGGTAGTGCTTCCACGCGCCCCCGTCCCAGTAGATCTCGGTGACGGCGGAGGAGAGACCCACACAGGTCTCGCCCTCGGGGCCCTCGCCGAGGCACTTCTTGCCGCCGCGGCCGGCCTCGGCGACGTACAGATGTCCGCTGTCGTACGAGAGCTGGCGCGGGTTGTCGAGACCGGTCGCGATCACGCGGACGACCGGCTTGCCTGCCCCCTGTCCCCCGGAGGCGGTCGCGGGGGCGATGCCCGCGGTGGCGGCGAGTGCGACGCCGGTGGCGATGACCAATGGTGTGCGGTTCCTCATTGCCGTATCCCCCTCACCTCGCCGCGGCATCCGACCACGGCTCGGCAGGAAGCTAGCGGCCGGAAGCGGGCGGACGTCGCCACTCCGCCAAAAATACGTACAACTCGTGGCAGATCACTCCGTATTCACCACCGCGAGCGATGCCCTGACCTAAGGTCACGAAAATGTATCGGGCCTATCGGACATCAACCTTCACAGGGGCCACACGCGTTGGCTACCGTGCCGGAAGGCCGTACGACCCCCACCGGCGAACCTCGCCGGGCCGCGCGGCCTCCGCCGAATCCGGAGCGCCGCCGCGCACCCGGAACCGGGGACCCACCGAACTTGGGGTGAATCGGCCGACTCCCGTACAGGGAACGGCCGTAGGGCAACCCTTCCGAACCACCCGCCCGAACCCGACAGCTAACTCGGTAGGCGGAGCACGGAAGGAGTCGCCACCCTTGGCGTCGCACCGCAAGTCGCCTCCCCCGGGTACGCGCGTAGCCGGCATACGCACGCCCGCTCTCGCCACGGCCGCCCTCACCTCCGTGGCCCTGCTCTCCCAGACGGCCACCGCCGCTCCCTCGACCGATGACAAGCCGAGCATCGAAGAGGTCGAGAAGAAGGTCGACGACCTCTACCGCCAGGCGGAGTCGGCGACCGAGAAGTACAACTCGGCCAAGGAGAAGACCTCCAAGCAGCGCAAGGAGGTCGACACCCTCCTCGACGACGTCGCCCAGCGCACCCAGAAGCTCAACGAGGCCCGCGAGGAGCTCGGTTCCTTCGCCGCGGCCCAGTACCGCACCGGCGCCTCCGCGCCCGACACCGCGACCTTCCTGCTCGCCGACTCCCCGCAGGACTACTTCGACCAGACGCAGCTGATGGGCCGTATGACGTCCCGTCAGAAGGACGCGGTCGACGACTACGTCACCGAGCAGTCCGCGACGATGAAGAAGCGCCAGGAGGCCACCGACAGCCTCGCGACGCTCTCCGAGTCGCAGAGCGATCTGAAGACCGCCAAGGCGACCGTCCAGCGCAAGCTGTCCGCCGCGCGCGAGCTGCTGTCCCAGCTGACCGCCGAGGAGAAGGCGCGTCTCGCGGCGATCGAGAAGCAGAAGCAGGAGGAGGCCGCCCGCAAGGCCGCCGAACTGGCGAAGCAGCAGGCGGCCGAGCAGAAGGCGGCGGAGGAAGCGGCCGCGGCAGAGGAGTCGGCGAGCAGCTCGTCGTCCTCCTCCGAGGCCTCGGACGCCTCGTACGCCACGAAGGCCGACAAGGCCCTCGCCTTCGCCCGCTCACAGGTCGGCAAGCCCTACGTCTGGGGCGCCACCGGCCCCGACTCCTACGACTGCTCCGGCCTCACCCAGGCCGCCTGGAACGCCGCCGGCATCTCCCTGCCGCGCACCACCTACGACCAGGTGAACGCCGGCACCACGGTCACCCTCGCCAACGCCAGGCCCGGCGACCTCGTCTTCTTCTACGACGACGTCACCCACGTCGGCATCTACATCGGCAACGGCAAGATGATCCACGCGCCGAAGCCGGGGGCGTACGTGCGCGAGGAGTCCATCTACTACGACGGTGAGTCGGCGATCCACAGCGTCGTACGGCCCGCCTGACCTACGGCGGGGTGGCCCTGGCGTCAGTGACCTCCCCGGTTCTCGACACAGGGCCCCTCGCCGGGCTGGGGCTCGGCGTAGACGCCGTGCACCTCCCCGCTCAGCTCGTCCTTCGTCACCCGTCCGGAGACGCACACGACTCCCGTGTAGACGGCGTAGTACCCGTTCCCGACGGAGACCCCGTGCTTCTCACCGCACCCGACCCGCTCCAGCGCCGCCTCGACCCGCTCATCGCTGAAGCGGCCGAACTCCCCCGACCCGCCCTCCTTCCGGACCTTCGCCAGCTCCGCGAGGATCAGCTCGGCCGACGCCTGCCCACTGGCCTGCTGCGCCGCGCTCAAGGACGCCTGCATGCGGTAGGCGTGGTTGTCGGCGTAGTTGGGGGGAGCGTCCACGGGCCCGTCCTCGCTCCCGCCGGCCGTGTTCGAGGCGGAAGGCGAGGGGGAGGAAGGCAGGGCGGTGGGCGTCGCAGTGGACTGGGCGCACTTCGGCGGGGGCGGATAGGACTGGGTCGCGGTGGCCGACGGCGCGGCACCTGCCTCGTGGGCTCTTTGACTTCCGCACGCGGTGAGAGCGACCGCCACGAGGGCGAGGGCGACTGATCGTCTGAGGGCCATGCGCAGAGTCTTTCGCCCGACGACAGGGGCTGTCATGAGCGGAACTACTCAGGTGATGGGCAGATCCGTCTGGGCGTCGGGCGGCGAACGCCCAGGTGGGTGGGTTCCGGTGTGATCCGGCGTGGGACACGCACCCGTCCACCCCAGCAGCGCCTCTTCCGTGCCCGCGCCCGCGCGCATTCGGGGGCGCCCGCTCGCGCGCCCCGCCCTCAAGCCGGGGCGCGCTCCTTAGCATCGGCCCATGTCCGGCGCCTCTCCCCGCTCCCCTCGCTCCCCCCTCAGCGCCTGGCGGGCCCAGCGGCCGCCCGCCGCCGGGGCCGCCGTGATGGCGACCGGCATCGTGTCCGTGGGGCTGCATCTGGCCGACCACGAGACCCTGTCGCGGATCGCGCTCGCGCTGGCCGGCGTCGGGTGGGTGGCGTTGGCCGCCGACTTCGGCGCACGGCTGCTGTGGGACCGGGCGAGGTGGGTGGCGGAGGCCGAGACGCCGGGCGCGCTGACCGCCGTAGCGGCTACGGCGGTGCTCGGTACCCGCCTCTCGGCGCTCGGCTGGCAGCGGCTCGCCGAGGGTCTGCTGGCGCTCGCCGCGCTGTTGTGGCCGGTGCTGATCGTGCTGGTCGTGGCGCACTGGACGCGGCGGATGCCGGGCGCGGTGTTCCTGGCCTGCGTCGCCACGCAGGGTCTCGCGGTGCTCGGCGCCACGCTCGCCTCGGCCGAGTCGACGGCGTGGCTCGCCCACGCCGCGCTCGTGCTCTTCTGGCTCGGCCTCGTGCTCTACGGCCTCGCCCTGGCCCACTTCGACCCGCGGCAGGTGACCGCGGGCGCCGGGGACCACTGGGTGGCCGGCGGGGCGCTCGCCATCTCGGCGCTCGCCGGGTCGAAGCTCGTCGCGGCCGACAGCGCGCCGCTGTACCTGTGGAACGACGACGACAGCGGCGTCCTGCGTGCCGTGACGGTCGCGCTGCTCGTGCTCGACCTGGCCTGGTACGTCGTCCTGCTCGTCGCGGAGGCGCTGTGGCCCCGGCCGCGCTACGACGTGCGGCGCTGGGCGACCGTCTTCCCGATGGGCATGACAGCGGCGGCGACGCTGTCCGTCGCCGCCGCCCTCGACGTGTCCTGGCTCAGGACACCCGGTCAGGTGCTGCTGTGGATCGCGGTGGCGGCATGGGTCGCCGTCGCCGCGGGTGCCGTCGCGTCGGCGCGCGCCGGCCTCACCTCGCTCAGGTCCACAGCACCGCGATGAAGATGTCCGCGACGGTCAGCGCGCCCACCAGCCCGAACAGCCCCTTCTCCACCTTTTCGTCGTCCCGCTTCACATAGACGAGGCCGAGGATCACCACCAGCAGGGCCAGCTTGATGCCGATCTTGACGTTGTTGACGGACTGGTCGTCCGCCTGGTTGAGGCCGACCAGGATCACCCCGGTGACCAGCATGGTGAGCGCGCCGTGCAGCATCGCCGGGACGAAGCGGGCGGTGCCCTGACCCATGGCCTTCATCTGGGTGAGGAAGCCGCCGAGCAACGAGGCGATGCCGATGATGTGCAGACCCACGAAGAAGTGGATGAGTACGTCCATGAGGCCGGAGCCTAATCAGGGGCACTTGAGCCGCCCTACACCGCCCTGTCTCTTCCGGCACGATCCCGCATATATGTGATCTTGCATATATGCGGCCCATAGCACCCCGCCACCCCCACGCGTTCCGGAATCCGCACTTCGGTCATCACACTGCGTGAAGTCGACGGCGCGAGAACGGAATCACGGTCGCATGCGGTCACCCTGCGGTCCCCTGGGACCAGTTCCGCGCAACCCGTTACCCCCACGACACATTGAGGTTTAGCGTCCTCCACCAGGTGACCGGCTCCCCACCGCCGCCCGGGCCAGGGGCGGCAGTCGGACACCACCGCCGAGAAGGTCCGGCGGCGGCCCGCTCCCCCTGTGCGGGCCGCCGCCGGACGCGTGAACCGCCCCGGGCGGTCGTACGTCCGCTCCCCCTGGTGGTCGTACGGCCACCACTCGTCCGGGGCGGTCGTACCGCGGACCAGGCGGTCGTACGAAAGGACGTGCAGTCCACGTGGCAGCGCACCGCAAGCCCAGGCAGCGCTCGGCCGGCGGCAATACGGTCCGTACGGCGGCGACGATCGCCCTGGCGGGCGCGGCGACCGCGACCGGCTTCGACGGGACCGGGCATGCCGAGCCGAATCTGACACCGGCGCAGGTCAAGGCGAAGGTGGACAAGCTGTACCAGGAGGCGGAGGTCGCCACCGAGAAGTACAACGGCGCGAAGGAGAAGGCGGAGGCGGCCGAGGAGCGGCTGCGGACCCTGCGGGACGAGGCGGCGCGCAAGACGGACAAGCTCAACTCGGCGCGGGACGCGCTGGGTTCGATGGCGGCGGCCCAGTACCGCGACGGCGGGCTCGACCCGGCGCTGCAACTCGCGCTCTCCGACGACCCCGACCGCTATCTCGAGGGCGCCGAGTTCGTCGAGCGCGCGGGCACCCGGCAGGCGGCCTCCGTCGCGAGCGTGCGCAGACAGCTGCGGGAGATCGAGCAGCTGCGCGGTGCCGCCCATATCGAGCTGGCCTCGCTCACATCGCGGCAGGCGGAGCTGAAGCGGCACAAGAAGACGATCACCGGAAAGCTGGACGCGGCCCGCCGACTTCTGGCACAGCTCCCGCCCGAGGAACGCGCGGGCGATGTGCAGCGCGCCTCGCGCTCCGCCGGCTCCGGCGCCCGCGACGGCCTGACCGCAGCGGGCACGGCAGGCGCGGCAGGCGCCGCAGGCAACGTGCAGGCCCCCAACTCCCGCGCCGCGGCCGCCGTTTCGTACGCCTCCTCGAAACTCGGCAGCCCCTATGTCTGGGGCGCCACCGGACCCGACGCCTTCGACTGCTCAGGTCTGATGCAGGCCGCCTACCGCTCCGCCGGTATCTCCCTTCCCCGCACGACCTACGCCCAGATCGACGCCGGCCGCCGCGTCGCCCGCTCCGAACTCCTCCCGGGCGACCTGGTGTTCTTCTACTCCGCCATCAGCCACGTCGGCATCTACATCGGCAACGGCCAGATGATCCACGCCCCGAACCCCTCGGCGCCGGTGCGCGTCGCGCCGATCGACGAGATGCCGTTCGCGGGGGCGACGCGGGTGGTGTGAGCGTGACGCCGGGGTCGGGCCGGGGCCTCACACCAGCCGTCGAGCCGTGGCCCAGCGAGTCAGCTCATGCCGGTTCGACAGCTGCAACTTCCGCAGCACCGCCGACACATGGGACTCGACCGTCTTCACCGAGATGAAGAGCTGCTTGGCGATCTCCTTGTACGCGTACCCCCGCGCGATCAGCCGCAGCACCTCCCGCTCGCGCTGCGTCAGACGGTCGAGGTCCTCGTCCACCGGCGGCGCGTCCGTGGACGCGAAGGCGTCCAGTACGAACCCGGCGAGCCTCGGCGAGAACACCGCGTCGCCGTCCTGGACCCGGAAGACGGAGTCGACCAGATCCGTCCCGGTGATCGTCTTGGTGACATACCCCCGCGCGCCGCCCCGGATCACACCGATCACATCCTCCGCCGCGTCCGAGACGGACAGCGCGAGGAAACGGACCGGCTGCTCGGCGTCGGCCATCAACGGGGCGCAGCGGCGCAGGACTTCGACACCGCCGCCACCGGGGAGATGGACGTCGAGGAGGACCACCTCGGGCCGGGTCGCGGTGATGACCGTGACCGCCTGGTCGACGTCCGCGGCCTCGCCGACCACCTCGACACCGGTCTCCTCGGTCCGGCCGATCTCTGCCTGTACGCCCGTACGGAACATGCGGTGGTCGTCGACGAGGACCACGCGCACCCTGCGCCCGTCCGCGCTGTCGGTGGCCTCCGCCGTACCGTTCGCCTCGTCGCTCATGACGTCTTCTCCGCCCTCTCCATCTCCAGCTCGACCTCCGTGCCGCCGTCCGGCACCGCGCGCAGCCGCGCCGTGCCGCCGTTGCGCTCCATGCGGCCGATGATCGATTCTCTGACACCCATGCGGTCGGCGGGTATCGAGTCGAGGTCGAAGCCCGGACCGCGGTCCCGGACCGACACGAAGACCGTCCGTCCCTCGACTTCGGCGTAGACCTGAACCGCGCCGCCCTCGCCACCGTACTTGGCCGCGTTCACCATCGCCTCGCGCGCGGCCTGCATCTGCGGGCCGATCCGCTCGTCGAGGGGGCAGTCGCCGACTATGACGACCTCTATGGGGACGCCGTGCTTGTCCTCGACCTCGGCGGCATTGCGCCGGACCGCGTCGGCGAGCGTGGTGGGTTCGTCGGCCTCGTCCTTGCCGGTGCCCTCGGGTTTGTAGAGCCAGGTGCGCAGGTCGCGCTCCTGCGCGCGGGCGAGGCGGCGCACCTCGTTCGCGTTCTCCGCGTTGCGCTGGATCAGGGTGAGGGTGTGCAGCACGGAGTCGTGCACGTGGGCGGCGACCTCGGCGCGCTCCTGGGCACGGATGCGCATCAGGCGCTCCTCGGAGAGGTCCTGGGTCATGCGCACGAGGTAGGGGCCGGCGAGGAGCGTTATGCCGACGAGGACCGCGAGGGCCGCTTGCAGGACCGAACCGAGGTGGGCCGCGGAGCCTTGCAGGACGAAGATGCCGGAGACGCCGGCCGTGACCAGCAGGACGCCGCCCGCGGCGCGCAGCAGGCTGAGGGTGCGCTTGCGGCGGCCGACCTCGACCCAGCGGGCCCGGCGGGCGTTGTCGGCCTGGCGCCAGACCAGGGCCACGCCGGCGCCGACCAGCACGGCGGGCCAGAGGTAGGCCTTGGCGCCGGTGCCGAGATTGACGTTGCCCACGAAGACCATGGCCACGACGACCATGAGGAGCAGGGCGACGATCTGGCCCTTGTCGGGTCTGCGGGCGACGAGTCTGCGACGGCCGTCCGGCGAGGTCTCGGTGGAGACGAGGGACGGCGGCCGCTGCCCGCCGACTCCTCCGACGCCGAGCGGCACGAAGAACCAGAACGCCGCGTACAACAGGGCACCGAGCCCGTCCGCCATGAACAGGCCCACGAAGACGAGCCGCACCCAGATGACGGGCAGCCCGAGATGCCCGGCGAGCCCCCGCGCCACACCACCGAGCCAGCGTCCGTCACTGCTGCGGTAGAGCTTGCGCGGCGGCCGCGGTTCGACGAGTGGCGCTGCTGCGGCTTCCGGCATGCCATCGATGTTCACACGGCGGGAGGGCGGGGGCATCAGGGTCGGCCCCCTAGACGCCCCTGATCTTCGAAACCCGCAGAAACGTCGGGCCGTCGAACGCTTCCCCGGCGTCGGCTCAGGGGCGATATCAGGGTCCGGCCAGGGTCGTTCCGACTCCCGCCGGGGCGGCTCGCCCGTCACCATGGACACATGACAGATCACCAGCACGCCGCGGACCCGGCGCCCGACGAGGGTGCCTCGTCCGCCGCGCCCCCCGCGGCCGCCGCCGGTGAGGATTCGCGCGCGCACGTGCGGGCGGGTGCGCGGACGGAATCGGGTACGGCCGGGCTGCCGGGCCCTGCCGACGGCACGCCCGGCAGCCCGGCCGGCGGAGGGGCCGAGGCACCCGCGGAGGCCGGGGCGGCCGCACCGCCCGCGAGGTTCCGGCGGGACCGGCGGTTCAAGGTGCTCGCCGGGGTGTGCGCGGGGCTCGGGCGGCAGTGCGACATGGACCCGGTGATCTTCCGCATCACGCTCGCCGTGCTCTCCGCGACCGGCGGCATCGGTCTCATCTTCTACGGCTTCGCCTGGCTCCTCGTCCCATACGAGGACGACGAGGAGAACGAGGTCCGCAAACTGCTCACCGGCCGCGTCGACGGCCAGGCCCTGACGGCCGTGCTGTTCGCCCTGGTCGGCTGCGGGGTGTTCCTGACGATGCTGAACAACGGCGGGGTGCTCACCTTCGCCGTCGTCCTCTCCCTCCTCCTCGCCGGCGCCGGCTACTGGGCCCGCCGGCGCGGCGCCCCCGACACCGACCCGCTGGCCGCGCAGGCCGTCGCCGACGCCCCGCCGGAGGCCCAGGCACCGCCGGTCGGCCCCGGATACCCGTCCTGGTGGCGCGAGCCCATCGTCAAGGACGGCACGCACGAGGGCGGCACCGGCTATCTGTGGGGCCCCCGCGACTCCCGCGACCGGGACATCGCGGCGGCCATCAACATCGGCCTCGGCAGATACGACGGGGTGCGCGCCGCCACCCGCACCGCCCGCCCACAGCCCCCCAAGCCGCGCGGCCCCCGCTGGATCGGCGGCTGGGTCTTCGTCCTGGCCCTGCTCGCGGGCGGTCTCGGCACAAGCCTGACGTGGAACGAGCACCCGCTCGGCACCAGCCTCCAGACCGGCCTGTCCTGCGCCCTCATAGTCATCGGCCTCGGCATCGCGATCAGCTCCTTCCTCGGGCGTACGGGGGCGGGCTCGATCTTCCTGGCGGTGCTCACCGCGGGACTCCTCGCCGGTGCGGCCGCGCTGCCCAAGGACATCGGCACGCACTGGATCGAGGAGACCTGGCGGCCCGCCGCGGTCGCGGACGTCCAGCCCAAGTACGACCTCGGTACCGGCGTCGGCACGCTGGATCTGACGAAGCTGGACCTCGCCAAGGGTCAGACGGTGACCGCCCGGGCCGAGGTGGGCGTGGGCAAGCTGAAGGTGGTCGTACCGAAGGACGCGACCGTGAAGGTCAGCATCGACGTGGGCGTGGGCGACATCCAGCTCCCGGGCGACGACCAGGAGGACGTGGACGTGGAACCGGGCAAGTACAAGGAGGCCACTCTGACACCCCCCAAGGGCACCAGATCCTCCGGCACCCTCGACCTCGACCTCCAGGTCGGCGTCGGCCAAGCGGAGGTGAGCCGTGCTACGTCATGAGTTCCGCCCCGGCAAACTCCTCGCCGGCCTCTTCCTGATCCTCGCCGGCATCATCTACGCCGGCGACGCGGGCGGCACCTGGGAGACCCCGTGGTTCGCGGTCATCCCCGTCGTCACGGTCGGCCTCTGCCTGGCGGGCGCGACGGGGCTCGCTACTCGGGCGATCCGTAGACGGCGTGCGGGGGGTGGGGTGAACACGGGGGGCGAGTCGGAGGTGGCGGGCTGACTCAGGAGGGGGGCGGCTGGATTGCCTCACCCCGCCCCACTCCACTTCGCACGCCCGTCCGCCCCCGGCCTCCCGCGCCGAGGACCCGCCCGGACCCGCGCCCGCTACACCACCGCCGGCCTAATATCCCGTCGCCCGCTCCCGTCGGCGGGATCGCCAGGCCGCGTCCACCGAGAAGTACGGGGCGCCTGCGAGGACCAGGGGGAGCCAGGCCATCAGGTAGGCGAGGTCGTTGCCGAAGTAGTAAGGCTCCGCGGCCCAGCTCATCGTCAGCCAGAGGCTCAGGGAGATCAGGGCTCCGCCGAGGGCGGCCAGGCGGGCGAGGAGGCCGATGAGGGTGCCGATGCCGACGGCCAGTTCACCGAGGGCGATGGCGTAGCCGAAGCCGACGGGGCTCTTGAGGGCCATGTCGATCATTTCGGGGATGGCCGCGGAGTCCCGGACGTTGCGCATCTGGTCGCCGATGGAACCGGTTCCGGAGGCCTTCATGAAGGCGCTGTCGGTGAGTTTGTCCAGGCCGGCGTAGATGAAGGTGACGCCGAGGAAGAGCCGCAGTGGGAGCAGGGCGTAACGGGTGGCGGTGTCCCCCCAGCTCCGGTCGCCGTCGTAATAGGGGGTGTGCGTGTCCGTACGGAAGCTGTGCGTCATCGCTCCGAGCCGCCTCTCACCCAGCGTGCCGTGGCCCCTCAGAAGACGATACGCACGAACGGGAGAAGCCGCTCAATGCTGACGCGGCCCTTTTCCGGCGTCCGCCCCGCCGGGTGCCCGCGGCGTCAGATGTGGGCGCAGATCTGGCGTACGGGGTGTCCCAGTGCCGTGGCGACGGCGGCCAGCTCCTCGTCGGTGAGCGGGTTGCGTTCCGGATTCCACGCGGCGATCTCGAAGCGCGCGAAGCCGCAGGGCCAGTCGAGGTCGATCGAGCCCCGGCAGTGCGGGCACCCGATCCGGCTCAGGTTCTGGCCGCTGTCGACCACGGCGGGCTCGTCGTACCAGTCGACGTCGATCTCGACGTCCGTGTCGACGGCGAGGCCGCCGGTCAGCGCGGTCACGAGGGCGACGGCCCGGTCGGCGGCGGGACGCTCGGGCTGCCAGTGCGGGTCGGTCGGGATGACGGAGAGGACGTTGTCACTCATGCCTCAGCCCACCTCGCCCACGAGCCCACGAGCCCACGAACCCGCCACCCGCCACCCGCCACCCTCGAACTCACGAGCCCACGAGCACGATTCCGCCCACACACCACTCACGCCCCCACCCGACTCTCCCGCGGCCCCGCCACCAGCCACCCCCGCCCACCCCTCACTCCGTCACATCGATCCCGTACCGATTCGTCTCCACGCCCGCCGCGGTGACCACCTGCACCTCCACCCGCCCAGGCTCCACATCCGCCGGCACCGGCACGGTGAGGACCGCGTCCGTCGGGTTGCTGAAGCCTCCGTTGACCGGGACGAGGGGGACATGGACGTGGACGGTGCCGACGCGGACCGTCATGCGGGACAGCCGCTCCGCGCCCTGCGCGCCCGGGGGTACGAAACCGGCGCCGCGGATCTCGATGTCGTCGCCCGTGCGGATCGGCGCGTCGAGGTCGCCGGCCTCGCGGGCGCGGACGACGGAGAGGATGACCGGACGGCCGCCCTCGGCGTATTTGCCGGCCACGTAGGTCGCCGCCGAGATGAGGACGACCACCGCGAGGCCCCAGGGGAGGTCGGGGAGTTGGTCGGGGCGGCGGGCGAGGCGGACCGCCGCGAACAGCAGGGCGACGGTGCTGATCACGACGTACTGGATGTCGGCGAAGGTGCCCCGGCCCGCGTCGTCCGTGAGGAGATCGGCGGCGCGCGGGCGGTCGGCGCGTACCTTCTGGAGCCGCTGCCCCAGGACGCGCACGCCGACCACGCGCCGTACCAGGACCGCGATGCCGCACACCACAGCGAGGACCGTCACCACGCCCGCGCCGCGGGCGAGTTCGAAGCCGGAGATCAGTGTGTCGCGCTCGGCGGGGTCGGAGGCGGCGGCGAGCCGGCCGACCAGGACCAGCACGGCGTACGCCACGAACAGCACCCAGGCCACGGCCACCGCGCGCGAGGTGGACAGGCGGTTGTCCTCGCCGATCACGGGCGCGAGCGCGCCGCCCCGGGCCCGGTGGAACCAGGACGCGGCGGTCAGCGCGCCGGCCGTCAGCAGCGCGGCCAGCAGACCGGCGGTGCGGGCGGAGGTCCAGCCCGCGCCGATCGCCGTCAGCGCCTGGACCAGCAGCAGGACGACCACACCGGCCCACACCGTGTACGCCGTACGGCTCCACAGGCGTGCCAACCAGGCCTCGCCCTCGGCGCGGCCGCGTTCGGCGACGAGTTCCGCGGACTGGGTCAGCTCCTCCGACACCCACTGCCGGGAGGCGGAGGCCGAGTGGGCCACGGCGGCCGGCAGCCCCTGTCCGGCGGCGAACTCGTCCCGTTTCAGCAGGAATTCGGCGACCGCCCGCCGATGCCCCGCCCGCGCTCCGTGCGGACAGTCCCCGCAGGTGCAGCCGCCCCCGTGAGCGCCCGCATCCACGCTCTGTCTCGCCTCCTGCACCGCCACGTCCGACGCCCGCCTTCCCCGCGATCTTCACGCGCTGCGGCCCTTGCCGAAGCCTCGGCGACCGCTCTGCAACTCCCGTGCGATGACAGCGAATTGTGCCCTACGCCACTGGGCGCCCGTTCGGCAGGTGTGGTCAGGGCGGGTGAAGACGGGGCCGCCGTGTTGACCCGGCTGCGAGAATTTCCCTATGGCCGAGATCATCCAGCGCGACGGGACCTGGGCCTTCGACGGCACGACGGTCAGGATCACGCCGGGACTCCATCGCTCCGTGCCGCTGTTCCGGCAGACGTACGGCGAGATCGCCGTGCCTCTGGAGGCCGTGTCGAGCGTGGTCTACGAACCCGAACGCAAGCGCGGGCGGCTGCGGATGCGGCTGCGCGAGGGGGCGGACCCGCTGCTCCACGCCACGGGCGGACGGTTGCCGGACCCGGCGGACCCGTACCGGCTGCTGGTGGACATCGACCGGTCCGGCGTGGCCGAGTACATGGCGGAGGAGATCCGCCGGGCGCTGTTGCTGGACCAGGTTCCCAAGGACCCGACGAAGACGTATCTGCTGGCGGGTCCGCCGGTCCCGGTGTCGGTGCGCTCCTCCGACGGCACGGTCTCCTTCGACGGTCTCCAGGTCCGTATCGACTGGTCGGACACCTCCGACCGGGTCAAACGGGCGACCGGGCCGCCGGCGACCTCGTGGGGGTCGAATGGCTGCCCAACTCCGGTTACGAGGACGGTTTCCTGCGCTTCGTGACGCGCGAGACGGCGTTCTCGAAACTGCCGCCGGAGAAGGACCCGTACGCCCTCGATCTGTGGGGCAGCGCCCGCCGCGACCTGCTCACGGCCCTGGTCGCCACCGCGGTCACCGCCCGGCTCCCGCACCCCTCCACCCGCACCGGCAACGACTACGCGGACCGCCCGGGCCCGGCCCCGGCCCCGCTCCCGGCGGCCGTCCCGCCCCAGGCCGACCACCACGACGTGCTCCTGCGCAGGCTCAGGGAGCTGGGCGAGCTGCACCGCGACGGCGTCCTGACGGACGAGGAGTTCACGATGACCAAGGCGGCGGTGCTCCGGGGTTTCTGAGCCCTCTTCGATGCGGCTCAGCTCAGCAGGTCCGGTTCGCTCCGGCTGATGTCCTGCCACAGCGGCTGATAGTTGATCCACGCCACCAGGTCCCCGCCCAGCTGCTCCCGCGTCGCGACGGCCGCCTTGTGTTCGATGAGCACCGGACGGCCTGCCGCCCGGGCCGTCAGCTGGACCTGCGAGGAGCGTTCCATGGACAGGAACCACCAGGCCGCCGCGTCCACCGAGTCCCCCACGGTCAGCAGGCCGTGGTTGCGCAGCACCAGGCCCTTGCGGCAGTCGAGCGCGGCGGCGATCCGGCGGCCCTCGGCGGCGTCGACGGCGACCCCCGAGTAGGCGTCGTAGACCGCGTGGTCCTCGTAGAAGGCGCAGCTCTCCTGGGTGATCGGCTCCAGGAGCTCCCCCAGGGCGGCCAGCGCGCGGCCGTGCACGGAGTGGCAGTGGGCGACCGCGACGACGTCGGGGCGAGCCGCGTGGACCTGGGCGTGGACGGCGAACGCGGCCTGGTTGACGTGGTAGCGGCCCTCGATGACCTGTCCTTCGGAGTTGGCGAGGACCAGGTCGCTGACCGTCACGTGCTTGAAGGGCATCCCGAAGGGGTTGACCCAGAAGCAGTCGGTGAATTCCGGGTCGCGCGCGGTGATGTGCCCGGACACCCCGTCCTCGAAGCCCATCCGTCCGAAGATCCGCAGCGCCCCCGCGAGCCGTTCCTTGCGGTGCCGGCGCTCGTCCTCGACCGCGTCGTGCATGGGCGGCATCGCGAACTGGAGGCTGTCCGTGGGCAGGGGTGGCGGCGGGTTGGGCCCATACGTCCCGTGCATCTGTCCTCCAGCACTGGGGTTGCTTTACGGGGCGGAAGTTACCGCCGGTCAGCGCAGGAGAACAGAGCCGTTATGAAAAGATGACGTGCGCAATCGATCCGGCTGACGCCACTTCCCGCAATTCGGAAGCAATACGGACAGCGGGTGTCGGGTATCCGCGCCAGACTCGCCGTATGACAGCAAACTGGGCGGCCTTCACCACCGCCGAACCCGACTTCGCCGAGCGGGTCGAGGAACGCTTCGGCGCCTTCACCCACCACACCCTCGCGACGCTCCGCAAGGACGGCTCCCCGCGCACGAGCGGTCTGGAGGTCCGTTTCCTGAACGGTGAGCTCTGGCTCGGGATGATGCCGGACTCGCTCAAGGCGCTCGACCTGCTCCGCGACGGGCGCTTCGCGCTCCAGGCGAACCCCGGGGAGGGGCAGAGCATGGGCGGCGGGGACGTCCGGATCAGCGGGCGGGCGATCGAGGTGGTCGACGCCGACACGAAGGCCGGATACGGCGAAGAGGTGGAACCGCCGGAGCCGTTCCACCTCTTCCGCACCGAGCTGACGGAGGTCGTACGGACCTACGTCGAGGACGACAAGTACCTGGTCGTCCAGATCTGGAAGCCCGGTGAGCCGGTGCGCACGATCAAGCGCACCTGAGCCCCTTCACCAGCGGGGGCTCACTCCCACTCGATGGTGCCCGGCGGCTTCGACGTCACGTCGAGGACCACGCGGTTGACGTCGGCCACCTCGTTGGTGATCCGCGTCGAGATCCTCGCCAGCACCTCGTACGGCAGTCGCGACCAGTCGGCGGTCATGGCGTCCTCGGAGGACACCGGGCGCAGCACGATCGGGTGGCCGTAGGTGCGGCCGTCGCCCTGGACGCCGACGCTGCGGACGTCCGCGAGCAGGACCACCGGGCACTGCCAGATGTCCCGGTCGAGGCCGGCCGCGGTGAGCTCCTCGCGGGCGATGGCGTCGGCGTCGCGGAGCAGGTCGAGCCGCTCCTTGGTGACCTCGCCGACGATCCGGATGCCGAGGCCCGGGCCGGGGAACGGCTGGCGCTGGACGATCTCCTCCGGCAGGCCCAGCTCCTGGCCGACCATCCGGACCTCGTCCTTGAACAGCTTGCGCAGCGGCTCGATCAGCTGGAACTCGAGGTCCTCGGGGAGGCCGCCGACGTTGTGGTGGGACTTGATGTTGGCGGTGCCGGTGCCGCCACCGGACTCGACCACGTCGGGGTAGAGGGTGCCCTGGACGAGGAACTCCACCGCCGGACCCTCGTCCGCGATGATCTCGGCCTGCGCCTGCTCGAAGACCCGGATGAACTCCCGGCCGATGATCTTCCGCTTCTCCTCGGGGTCCGAGACACCCTTCAGAGCGGTCAGGAACCGCTCCTCCGCGTCGACGACGACCAGCTTGACGCCGGTCGCGGCCACGAAGTCCTTCTCGACCTGCTCGGTCTCGCCCTTGCGCATCAGGCCGTGGTCGACGTACACGCAGGTCAGCTGGTCGCCGATGGCGCGCGCGACGAGGGCCGCGGCGACCGCGGAGTCGACGCCGCCGGACAGACCGCAGATGGCGCGCTTGTCGCCGACCTGCTCACGGATCGCCGCGACCTGCTCCTCGATCACATTGCCCGTGGTCCAGGACGGGGTCAGGCCCGCGCCCCGGTACAGGAAGTGCTCCAGGACCTGCTGGCCGTGCGTGGAGTGCATGACCTCGGGGTGGTACTGGACGCCGTAGAGCTTCTTCTCGTCGTTCTCGAAGGCGGCGACCGGGACGACGTCCGTGGCGGCCGTGACGGAGAAGCCCTCGGGGGCGGCGGAGCAGGCGTCGCCGTGGGACATCCAGACGGACTGCTCGTCGGGGGTGCCCTCGAAGAGCGTCGAGCCGGACCGCGACACGTGCAGTGGCGTACGGCCGTACTCGCGGGCGCCGGTGTTGTCGACCGTGCCGCCGAGGGTCGTGGCCATCAGCTGGAAGCCGTAGCACATGCCGAAGACGGGGACGCCGGCCTCGAAGATCTCGCGGTCCAGGCGCGGGGCGCCCTCCGCGTAGACCGAGGAGGGGCCGCCGGAGAGGATGATCGCCGCCGGGTTCTTGGCGAGCATCTCCGCGACCGGCATGGTGCTCGGCACGATCTCGCTGTAGACCCGGGCCTCGCGGACGCGGCGGGCGATGAGCTGGGCGTACTGCGCGCCGAAGTCGACGACCAGGACGGTGTCGGGGGCGGCGGCGGGGGTCGCTGATGACACGGGTTGCCTTCCGGCGGTGAGCGAGGTGAGTGTGGGGCCGAGTCTACCGGGCGCGCCGGGGCCGCTCCCGGGACAAGCCCTGTCTCACGATGCGAACCGGGTTGGACGCCCCCGTGCGGCGGGGCATACTGCTCCCATGCTCACGCACCCGACCTTCCTCTTTACCTATGGCACCCGGCCCGCCGGCTGCCATGGTCGTGCTGCTTGAGCTACTGACAAGCGACTTCCCAGGCGCCCCGGGCCGACAAGGTCCGGGGCGCCTGTCGTTTCCTGCGGACCCTGTCGCTCCGGGGCACCTCGACCCCTTCCAGACGAGGAGCTCCCCATGACCGCCATCGACGTGACCGGCGCCCGTACCTCCGAGGCCGCGGACCTGATCACCGGCGCCCGTGAGCGCATCGACGCGCTCGACGACCGGATCATCGGTCTGATCCAGGAACGGATGGCCGTGTCCGCCGTCATCCAGGAGGCACGGATCACCTCCGGCGGCCGACGCGTGAACCTCTCCCGCGAGATGGAGGTCCTCACCCACTACAGCGAGGCGCTGGGCAAGCCGGGCACCTCGCTCGCGATGACCCTTCTCGAACTGTGCAGGGGTCGCATCTGAGTTCGGGCCCCTCCTCACCCGTACGGCGCGTGACCGGGACGCGGACCGCTTCGTTGGTGGGGTGTCCGCGCCAGCCAGGGGCGGGCCCGAGAGAACCACGCGTGGCTCGCTGGGGCGATGAGACGTACGGATCGTGCCGTATGTCGTGGGACCTCGCTCCAGGTAAGTGACCGGACGGCAGGGGACAGCAGCCCGGTCACCCAAGAGAACGGTCGGCTCCGGGGACGCCCGGGGCCGGCCGACGGAATCCGCACAAACGAGTACAAGGCAAAGTACGGGAACACGTACAAGACCGGGCCAAACGGTTGCGGTGGCCGGGTCCATCCAGCACGATGCCTAGAAAGCCCAAGTCCCCTCGCAGACAACCACATTGCCTTTGTCCTCCCGCACTGCCAGAGGTCGAGACCAGCTGTGCGCCCCGTTTGCGCCGGGGCGCCGACCCAGGCTCGCGAGGCAAGCGGCGCAACCCCCCGGCGCCGCTCCCAGGCACCGGCGCTGCCCTGACGCCGGTGCTGACGAAAGAAGGGCCCCGCGGCTCCGTCCCGCGGGGCCCTTCGCTGTGCCCGAACGGACGTGCGGCGTCAGACGCGGGAGACCGTCCCGCAGTCCTTCTCCTCGCTGATGTCCTTGCTGCGGTCGTACGGGTCCGACGTCGGTCCCGACGGCGGCGCGCTCGTCGGGCCGTCCGAGGGGAACTGCGGGTGGAACCAGCCGTCGTGGACGTCGCAGGCCGAGTTGCCGGCGTCCCGGTCGTGCCGCAGGACGGTGAGCCTGCCGGGTGTGATGTCGTACTTGGCCGGATCGGAGAGCTCGACGTCGAGGACGCGGCGGACGATGGTGCGGGTCACCTCGGTCGAGCCGTCGGTGCGGACCACCGGGTAGACGAAGGTGTAGTCGGCGTGGACGGCGACGGCGGTGCCCTCGCCCGCCTCGAACGTCATCCGGCCGCGGACCTTCACGACGTCGCCGACCGGCCGGACCTCGTCCGGGTCGAAGCGGCTGAACATGGAGAGCGGGTCGTGCTTCGCGTCCGGCTTGCCCAGGCCGGTCTCCAGATCGGAGAGGACGTCCTGCTGCTTCGGGTCCAATATGTTCAGTGCCGCCTCGGGGCGTTCGCCCCGCAGGGTCGCCGGGTCCAGGTTCGAGGAGATCAGCAGCTTTCTGGTCAGCTGGAGGGCCTGGGCGACGTCCGCCTTCGGCCGTCCGCCGACCGCTTCCGCCTTCGGTGCGAGGATGCCGGCCTCGCCGTCGGCCCAGCGCTTGGCCGGAGAGCCGGCGAACGGGTCGTCCAGGGTGGGTGTCGCGGGGGCCGCGGAGGAGGGCGGGGCGGTCGGGGCCGCGGTCTCCTCGGGGAGCGGCGACTCGGCGGCGGAGTCGGAGGTCCCGCTGCCGAAAGGGCCGCCCGGCAGCAGCGAAGGCTTCAGCGCCACGACGGCCACGACGAGGGCGAGGAGCAGACCGAGGACCGTCCACACCCGCCGGCCGCGCTTCCTCTCCAGCACCGGCGGACCCGCGCGCCAGGCCTCGGGCGACTCACCCCGGGACTCCTGCTGCCGCAGGCGCTCCGTCACCAGGCGGGCTCGCGCGGAAGGCTCTTTCGGAGCCTCTTTCTCATTGGCGCGAGCGAACTGTTCCCAGACGTCGTCGGGGACTTCGGGGGTCGAGGAGGAGTCCTCGGACGGCTTGTCAGACACGACGGCAGTTCTAAGGGCTGGGAAAGCTCTTTCACAAGCGCAATCGGGATGTGACTCAGGCCACATAAGGTTTCTGTGAATGCGGGGGCAACCATTCACAGGCTTCACGAATCAAACCAGGCGAACCAAGGGCCACACCCGCGCCCCACACGCGGGGCCCACACCGCCCCACTCACGTGCTGCCACACGCAGCACACCGGACGTCCTGAGGTCTTTCATGAAGCTTCGCCGTGCCATGGCCGCAGCGGCCGCGACGGCTGTCATAGCCCCGCTGGCTCTGCTGTCCGCGCCTGCCGCGTTCGCGGACGAGACGACGTCGCCGACCCCCACCGAAACGGCGACCTCGACGCCGACCGAGCTGCCGAGCGACACGGCGACACCGACCGCGACGGCGACCGACACCACCTCGCCGACGAACACCTCGGCGCCCAGCGACACGTCGACGCCCACCGCCAGCGCGACCGACACCTCCTCACCGACCGCCACGGCGAGCGAATCGGACGAGCCCGAGCCCTCCGAGTCTGCCGAGCCGAGCGAAGACCCGGGTGACGCCCCGTACTGCGAGGATCTGGACGAGGGTTACGGCGAGGGCAAGGTGTCCGCGGACATCACGGGGCTGCCCGGCAAGATCGTCGCGGGCGACGGCTTCCACAACTTCCAGCTTGTCGTGACCAACGAGTCGAAGACCGACCTCAACGGCGTCACGTTCTACGCCGAGATCGAGAACTACGAACTCGATGCGGCGAAGTTCCTCAGCCCGTATGTCGACCTTGAGTTCAAGAACCCCGACACGGGTTCCTGGGACAACATCCGCGATGAGGACGGCTACGCGGGCGACGAATTCTTCACCGCGGAGCAGCTGAAGGCGAAGGCGAGCGAGTCAATCGACTTGCGCGTGAGCATCGACGCGAAGGCTCCGGCGGACGACGCCTACTCCTTCGGTTCCGGCACGTACCACGACACCGTTGACGGCCAGGACTGCATCGCCGGCGGGTGGGTCCAGTACGACTTCGAGGTCCTGAAGGCCGGCTCCGACAACACCGACCCGGGCATTGCCACTCCCAGCGACTCGGACAAGAAGCCGCAGGGTGGCAGCACCACCACTGGAAACCTCGCCGACACCGGTGCCAACTCCGCGCTGCCGACCATCGGTCTCATGAGCGGTGTGGCAGTCATGGCCGGCGCGGGTGCCATCTACGCTGTGCGCCGTCGTAGGGCGGGTTCCAACGTCTAAGGCGTAACCGCAAGACAGAGAGAAGGACCTGCGTTCGGAGGGGGATGCAGGTCCTTCTCTCTGTGTGCGCTACTTCTTCGGCGGCACCGCCGGTATCCCCAGGAACGGCAGCCGCAGCGCCCCGAACGCCTCCACCGGGACCGCCGGTGCCTGTGGCTCGACCGGCTTCAGACGTTCGTACGCCGCTCCCTGCGCCGGACGCGGGTCCTCCTCGCCCTTGTTGGGCCAGTACGACATCGCCCGTTCGGCCTGTGCGGTGATCGTCAGGGACGGGTTCACCCCGAGGTTCGCCGAGACCGCGGCGCCGTCGACGACCGAGATGCCGGGGTGGCCGTAGAGGCGGTGGTACGGGTCGATCACCCCGTCCTCGGCGGTGGCGCCGATGGGGCAGCCGCCGAGGAAGTGGGCGGTGAGGGGCGTACCCATCAACTCGCCGACGTTCGAACCCGCGAAGCCGTTGATCTCCGCCGCGATGGCCGACGCACCCTCCGAAGCCGCCTTGATCTGCTTGGGGTTGGGAGCGCCATGGCCCTGACGAGCCGTCAAAAGCCCCTTCCCCACACCGTCCGGCTTCAGGTACGTCGTCAGGGAGTTGTCCAGCGACTGCATCACCAGGCCGATGATGGTCCGCTCCGACCAACGCCGGTTGGAGAGGGAGCGCAGCACCAGCAGGGGGTGCCGGGCCGCGTTCGCCACCCAGCCCAGGACCCGCGAGGAGCCCTCGGTGTACGGGACCTGGAGGATGGACAGGCCGCCCATCGAGTTGGAGCCCTTGCCGTAGCGGACCGGCTCGATGTGGGTGTTGGCGTCCGGGTGGATGGACGAGGTGATGGCGACGCCCTGGGTGAAGTCGACCTTCTTGTCGCCGGTCGCCTTGCGGTAGCGCCGGTCGCTGGTCTGCGCGCCGACCAGCGCCTCGGAGTTGGTACGGGTCAGCTCGCCCAACCTCTGTGAGATGTGCGGGAGTTGGCCGCCCGCCTTCATGCGGTGCAGCAGGGTCTGGGTCCCGTAGGTGCCGGCGGCAAGGACGACACGGCGGGCCGTGAAGGTCCGGCCCTTGGCCTTGCGCTGCTGGTCCGTCGGCAGGGTGGCGATCGCGTACCCGCCCCGCGAGTCGTCCGTGACCGAGACGACCGTCGTCATGGGGAACACGACCGCGCCCGCCTTCTCGGCGAGGTAGAGGTAGTTCTCGTTGAGGGTGTTCTTCGCCCCGTGCCGACAGCCGGTCATGCACTCGCCGCACTCGGTGCAGGCCTTGCGGTCCGGTCCGGCGCCCCCGAAGTACGGGTCCGCGACCCGCTCGCCGGGTTTCGCCTTCCCCGTGCCCTCGGCGTCCTGGCCGTCACCGAAGAACACCCCGACGGGCGCCATGTGGAAGGTGTCTCCGACGCCCATCCGCTGGGCCGCCGCCTTCAGATGGACGTCGGAGGGGGTCATCGTCGGGTTGAGCCGTACGCCGAGCATGCGCTGTGCCTGGTCGTAGTACGGCTTCAACTCCTCTTCCCAGTCGGTGATGTCACGCCACTGCGGGTCCTCGAAGAACGGCTTCGGCGGTACGTAGAGCGTGTTGGCGTAGTTCAGGGAACCACCGCCGACGCCCGCGCCCGCGAGAACCATCACGTTGCCCAGCAGATGGATGCGCTGGAGCCCGTACATGCCGAGCCTGGGGGCCCAGAGGTAGTTCTTGAGGTCCCAGGAGTTCTTGGGGAGGGTGCCCGGGGTGAAGCGGCGGCCGGCCTCCAGGACGCCTACGCGGTAGCCCTTTTCGGTGAGGCGGAGGGCGGTGACGGATCCGCCGAAGCCGGATCCGACGACGATCACGTCGTAGTCGTAAGCGTCCTGAGGCACGTGCGTTCTCTCCTTTGAGCGTGCAGTGCGGGTCGGTACTAGCGGAACCGGAAGGCCTTCATCAGGCGCAGGCTGCGGCTCATGAACTGGGCGTACGCCTCGTCGCTCATCCCCAGCGACGGCGCCATCGGCAGCAGCCGCTGCTGGGCGACCGTCTGGGCCTCCGTGTACTTGAGGATGCCCTCGGAGCCGTGGCGGCGGCCGAGGCCGGAGTCCTTCATGCCGCCCATCGGGGACTGGACGCTGCCGTAGGCGGGCGCGTAGCCCTCGTTGACGTTGACCGTGCCGGTGCGCAGCCGGGAGGCGACCTCGCGGCCGCGCTTGGCGTCCTTCGTCCAGACCGAGGAATTGAGGCCGTACGACGTGGAGTTGGCCTGCGCGACGGCCTCGTCGTCGGTCTTGAAGCGGTAGATGGAGACGACCGGGCCGAAGGTCTCCTCCGCGCAGATCGCCATGGGCTCGGTCACACCGTCGAGGATCGTCGGCTCGAAGAAGTACGGGCCGATGTCCGGGCGGGCGACCCCGCCGGCGACGACCTTGGCCCCCTTCTCGACGGCCTCCTCCACGTGCCGGGTGACGGTCTCCAGCTGGCGCTCGCCGACGAGGGAGCCCATGTCGGCGCCGTAGGCGAGGGACTTGCCGAGCCGCATGGCCTTGGTGCGGGCGGCGAAGCGCTCCAGGAAGGCGTCGGCGACCGACTCGTGGACGTACAACCGCTCGATGGAGATGCAGAGTTGACCGGCGGAGGAGAAGCAGGCGCGGACGGCGCCCGCGGCGGCCTTCTCGATGTCGGCGTCCTCAAGCACCAACATGGCGTTCTTTCCGCCGAGTTCGAGCGAGACGCCGACCAGGCGGGCGGCCGCGCCCTGGGCGACCTCGCGGCCGGTGCGGGTGGAGCCGGTGAAGGAGACGTAGTCGGCGTGCCGGACGACCTCGGGACCGACGACGGGGCCCTCGCCGAGGACGACCTGGAAGACGTCGGCGGGCAGCCCGGCCTCGATGAGGAGGTCACGGGCCCAGAGCGCGGTGAGGCAGGTCTCCGTGTCCGGCTTCATCACCACGGCGTTGCCCGCCACGAACGCCGGCAGCGCGTCGCCGACGGACAGCTCCAGGGGGTAGTTCCAGGGGGCGATCTGGCCGACCACACCGCGCGGGTGGCGCAGCTCGGTGACCTTGGTGAGGGTCGGCATGGCGCCCGCGTGCCGCTTGGGCCGCAGATAGGAGGGCGCCTTGCGGCCGTAGTGGCGGGCGGCGACCGCGACGGCCTGCACCTCCTCGTGGGCGTGCAGACGGGCCTTGCCGGTCTCCAGCTGGATGAGGTCGAGGACCTCGGCCTGACGGGCGAGCACCAGGTCGTGGAAGCGCAGCAGCACGGCCGCGCGCTGCCGTACGGGCGTCCGCTCCCACACGGCCTGTGCCTTGCGGGCCGCCGCGTAGGCCTTCTCCACGTCCTGCGGTGTCGACTCGGGCAGGTCGGCCAGCTTCTCGCCGGTGAACGGCGTGTGGTTGGCGGTACGACCGGAGCCGACCACACCCTTGGTGAGCTGGGCGACCAGCTCCGGGGTGACCACGTCGGCGGCGGTCCGGGCGCCCTCAGGGGCGGGGGCGAGGGGGTTGGTGGCCTGAGCCGAAGCCTTCGAGTCCGTCATGACGCGCAGGGTATGCCGGAGCGGGGGCTTTGGGTACCCGTCGGTAATCGGGATTCACGGAGTACTCACATGGCGCCAGCGATCACTGGCGGAAAAGCCGCTGATCAGCGCGTTGTTCGGTGTCGATCACCAGCCGCTCACTCTTTCTCGATCACGAGCCGGTCGCGGGCTGCCTTGTACAGCGCCATGCCCTCCTCCTCGGCCGCCGTCCCCTTCGGCATGTCGACGCGGAGCTCGTAGAGGCGGCCGTCGTCGGTCATGACGGACAGCTGCATGACCCGGGTCGGGTCGGCGTCCTTGTCGTCGTAGGTGGTGTCGGCCTGGACGGCGTACTCACCCCCGAAGCTGGTCTGCGTGAGCCGGGTCTCGGCCTCTTCATGGGTCGCCCAGGACTTCTTCTGCTGGTCCGCCCGGCCCATGGGCGTGGTGGGCGCCTGGTCCCACAGGCTGAGGCGGAGGTCGATGCCGCCCTCCCCGTAGATCACCATCCGGGGCTGGTCGGTGGCGCTGCCCTGCCGGTGGGTCTCCCCGTACCGGCTCGGGACGGAGAGCGTGGCCTTCAGGGCCTTCTCGGAGTGCTTCTCCCAGGGCTCGTCGGCGATGTCGGTGGCGGGTGCGAGGGGGGCCGAGGTGTACGTCGGCTCGGCCACCTCGTAGGTCTCGGGTTCGGGGTCGGCGAGGAGGTAGGACGCGCCGATCCAGGCGCCGCTGGCGAGGGTGACACCGAGCAGGGCGGCCGGGAGGGGGCGGCGCAGGAGGTGGGGCTTGGGCGGTGACGTCGTCGGTACGACGGTGGTGTCCGGCTGCTGCGGTACGGCGGTGGCGTCCGGCTTCGGTACGGGCTCGGGTTCCGGTCCCCGCAGCCGTACGGTTCCGGAGTCCTCGCCCAACTCCCGTATTCGGTCCGGCACTTGGGGCGAGGGTGTGGCGGGCAGCGGCGGCACCGGCCAGCCTTCCGCCGCCGCCTCCAGGATCTTGGCGGCCTCCTCGGCGTCCGGCCGAAGCTCGGGGTCCTTGCCCAGCAGCCCGGTGATCAGGGGGCCCAGGGGGCCGGCCTGCTTGGGCTCGGGCGGGTCGAAGGAGAGGATCGCGGCGAGGGTGGACTCCAACGTCGTACGCCGGAAAGGCGGTTCGCCCTCCACGGCGGCGTAGAGCAGGACGCCCAGGGACCACAGGTCGGAGGGCGGGCCCGCGCCCCGCCCGGACATCCGCTCCGGGGCGACGAAGTCGATGGAGCCGACGAACTCGCCGCTGACGGTGAGGGATTCCTCGCCCTGGACATGGGCGATGCCGAAGTCGGTGAGGACGACCCGGCCGTGCGGGCCGAGCAGCACGTTGGCGGGCTTCACATCGCGGTGCACGATCCCGACGGAGTGCGCGGCGCGCAGGGCGCCGAGGACGGCCAGGCCGATCCGGGCGGTCTCGGCCGGGTCGACCGGGCCGCGCCGGAGCACCTCGTGCAGGGACTCCCCGCGCACCAACTCCATGACGATCCAGGGCAGTCCGTCCTCGACGACCACGTCATGGATGGAGACGGCGGCGGGATGGTCGACCCGGGCGGCGGCACGGGCCTCCCGGTAGAGCCGGTGAGAGGCCCGCTGATGGGCCTCGTCCTCCGGGTCACCGGGCAACCTCGGCTGTTTCACGGCGACTTCGCGGTCCACCAGCTCGTCGTGCGCCCGCCAGACGGTGCCCATGCCACCCGACCCGATGCGCTCGGCCAGACGGTAACGGCCGCCTATCAGTCGGCCCTTCGGGCTGGTGCCGCCCCGGTCGTTGCTCATGCCCCATCAGTACCTTGTGGGGCCGTCGCTTGTCGACGCGGGTCAGAGCTGATCGACGTCCAGGTTCTCGATCGCCACCCTCGCCACCTCTTGCCCGCGCTCCTTGAAGTCACCCTTGCCCGGATAGCTGACGGTGAGCTTGTACATGTCCCCCTTGGAGGTCTTGTAGTAGAAGATCTGCATCTCGCGGGGGCGCGGGTTCTGACTGTCGTCGGTCGTGTAGGTGATCGTGTTCTTGGCGGCCGACTTCCCCTGGTACGTGGCTCCGTCGTCGGTGTCCGTATCCGGGTTCTCCGGCATGCCGACGTCGTACTCGCCGTACTCCTTGAACTTCTTGTCGTCCTCGTACATCTCGGCGGCCGCCAAGCCGGCGATGCTGTTGCCCGAGTCCTCGGCCTTCTTGTCGAGCCTCAGCCCGATCGAGATGCTGCCGCTCCAGTCGGTGTACGTCACCCAGTGGCCCTCGTCCGACTTCCGGTCGGGCAGGCCCTCCTGGTACTCCGTGGGCACCGCCAGCGTCGCGGCGACGTCCTTCACCTTCTTCGTCGTCCAGCCGTCCGGCAACGGCCCCGCGAACGGGTCCGCGATCACCAGACCCGCCGCCACCGCCGCCGCGACGACCGCCGCGCCGAGGCCGATCAGGGTCTTGCGGCCCAGCCTGATGCCGCCCTTGCTCTCCTGGGGGCCCTCGGCGAACCGCACGACCTGTGTCGCCGCCGGAGCGGGCGGGTTGGCGGCCGTCTCCAGCAGTGCCCGCACCTGGGCCGCGCTCGGGCGACGGGCGGGGTCCTTCTGGAGGAGGCCGGTGATGACGTCGGCCAGCGGACCGGAGGCGGAGGCCGGGGCGGCGGGCGTGGCGTTGAGGACCGACTGGAGCGTGGCAGGCGTGTTGCTGCGGCGGAACGGCGAGACGCCCTCGGTGGCCGCGTACAGGACGACACCGAGCGACCACAGGTCCGACGCCGGGCCCGGCCGCTGCCCCAGCACCCGCTCCGGCGCGATGTACTCGGGCGAGCCGACGAAGCCGCCCGTGTCGGTCAGGTTGGTCTCGCCCTCGATCTGGGCGATGCCGAAGTCCGTGAGGACGACCCGGTCATGGCGGCCGAGCAGCACGTTGTCCGGCTTGACGTCCCGGTGCAGGATGCCCGCCGCGTGTGCGGCCTCCAGCGCGCCGAGCACTTCGAGGCCGATTCTCGCCGCTTCCCTCGCCCCGAGGGTGCCCTCCTGGAGGGCGTCGCCCAGCGAACGGCCCCGCACCAGCTCCATGACGATCCACGGCTGGCCGTCGACGACGGCGACGTCATGCACGTTCACGACAGCGGGATGGTCGAGCCGGGCCGCGGCGCGCGCCTCGCGGCGCATGCGCTCGAACGCGTTGGCACGTTCGCGGTCGGGAAGATGATCGGGGACGCGGGGCTCCTTGACGGCCACCTCGCGGTCCACCGTCTCGTCCTGCGCGCGCCAGACCGTCCCCATGCCACCGTGCCCGAGCTTGGCGAGCAGACGGTAACGACCCGCGATCAACCGGCCCGTTCCCGGCTCCTGCTCGGGCGCGGCGGACGTCGCCTGGTGCGGTACGACCTGGGTCGGCGTCGCGTACGGGTTGTCCGGGTGCGGCACGGCCGCGGGCGGGTTCGGCGGTTGCAGACCAAAACTCGTCGGCTCGTCGGACCCGTAAGGGGCTCCCCCGTTGCTGCTCATGGGTCCGTTCATATCGCGCCAGCGGCGTCCGGATCCACTCAGAAGGCGCCGCGGTCACAGACCCGTGACTCAGGAGGTCGCTTATCTCCCTTTTATGTGAGCTCCTTGTGGACTCACGGGCGCCGTGGAGGAAGGTTTCGTCACGGACGGCGTGACACTCGCCGAGCTGCTGACGGACGTGGGTGACGGCGACGGCCCGCCCCCGCCCTCCCCCTGATGCATGATCAGCGCCGCCCCCGACACCCCCGCCCCCGCCATCGCGGCGACCAGCAGCACCGCCGTCAGCACACCGCGCGGGGAACGCCTCTCCGGGGCGGGCAGCTGCCCCGTCTCCAGGAAGGCCCGCAGCATGCGCTCGGCCGCCACCGCGTCCAGCCGCCGCTCCGGATCGCGCTCCAGCAGTCCCCGTACGACGGGCAGGATCGGCGCGGCCTGCGCGGGCGGCCGTATCTCAGCCGTGAGGACCGCGTGCAGGATGCCGCTCAACGAGTCGCGGCGGAACGGCGATTCACCGCTCAGGGCCGTGCACAGGAGCGCACCCAGCGACCACAGGTCGGAGGCGGGTCCGGTCCGCAGCCCGGTCATCCGCTCCGGGGCGGTGTACTCGGGCGAGCCGACGAAGGACCCGGTCTCGGTGAGCGTGGTGGCGCCGACGACCTGTGCGACACCGAAGTCGGTGAGGACGACCCGGCCGGTACCGGCCTCCATCAGCACATTGGCCGGCTTGATGTCCCGGTGCAGGACCCCGGCCTCGTGCGCCGCGCGCAACGCGCCGAGCAGATCGACGCCGATCCGGGCGGCCTCGGCGGGCACCACCGGACCGTGCCCGGCGATCCGGTCGGCGAGGGAACCCCCCTCGATCAACTCCATGACGAGATACGGCCGTTCGTCATGCTCCACGACGTCGTGCACGACGATGATGTGCGGATGCCTCAACTGCGCGACGGCACGCGCCTCCCGCAGCGTACGGTCCCGCCGCCACCGCGCCTCGGCCTCGGACAGCGTCTCGTCGAGAGGCAGTTCCTTGACCGCCACCCGCCGCCCGAGCAACAGATCGGTCGCCCGCCACACGACCCCCATCCCACCCTGCCCGAGCCGCACCTCCAGGCGATAACGGCCCGCTATGACACGGAAGTTGTCTCCCGGGGTCCCCATGCGCCCCATGATGCCGCGCCGGACGCCCGCCTTCCGGGGCGCTGACCGGCCAAGTGCGCCGCCGGCCCGTCCCGCCTTGATCATTTTCAGCCATGGCCGGTCCCGAGGATGGCTGCACACCATGACAAATCGCCACGCCATACACCCCATAAAAGGTAAATCGGGTGGCCGGAATCATGCTGTCCTTGTGAATCATGGAAGCCTTATCGTTCCCTTATGGGAAACACTTTGAAGCGCCTTTCCGTCACGGGTGTCGCGACGGTGGCGATATTCGCCACGGCCACCGTGACCAATGCCAGCGCGGCCAGCGGTGGAGCCGCGTGCTCGGTGACGGGCGCCTCGGGAAGCATGACCTTCACCAACTGGTCGGACAATTACGTGGACATCAGCGGTTGGGTCAAGGACACCGCTGCCGACGGCCACCACGCGGCCATTCGGTTCGTTTCCATAGACGGCGGCACCGGATGGGTCACGGAGTGGTCCTGGCGCCACGAATACGACGGCAACGGAGCGACCCTCCCCTTCACCACGTACGCGGCACCCACGGGTGATGACCTCGACTACATCGGCGTTCAGGTGGCGGTCATGGAAGGCGGGACGATTGTCCGTTCCTGCACGGACTACGCCTGATTTCCCGCTCGGCGGGGAAATACCGGAGTTCTGTCAGCCCTCCTGAAATCCCCGCAGGATCCAGTCGAACTGCTTTTTCGTAGTGGCCCAGTCACCGGCCGGCGAGGCCGCGTAAATGGCGTATTCGATGCCTTCGCCATTCATGTACCCGACGTCGATCGCGCGATAGGGCCCCGGAAAGTAGTGCGGCGAGTCCTTGGCCAGCGCGTTCCAGGTGTACTCCCAGCGGACGCCCGGCAGGTCGCGGAAGAGCTCCTGCTTGAGGCTCAGCCGCTCGTACGCCTGAAGCCCTGAGATCCGCTCCTCCAGGTTGCGCATGTGCTCGTACGACGTGCTGAAGTCCGGCGCGGTGTCGACGGCCACCCGCACGAGGTGCTTGCCGTTGTCGGGCGAGTAGTCGACCTGCTGAAGCCCGTCCTGGTCGATGGAGACGGTCCGCGTCCACCCCTTGGGCAGGGAGATGCTGAAGCCCACCGGGTCCTGGCGCCGCTCCCAACCGGCGGGAACCACCCCCTGACCGCCCTCGCCACTCGGCGTGGCACTGGCACTGGGACTGGCACTCGCACTCGCGCTCGGAGACGACGAGGCAGAGCCGGAATCGCCGGAGCCCCCCGTACCGAACTGCTGCAACGCCACCGCCACGCCCCCGCCGACGATCGCCGCGAGGGCCACGACGAGGGCGAACGTAGGCACGCGGTGCCGCTTGCGCGGGGCCGGAGGGGCCGGGGCACCGATCGTCACCGGCGGATACGGCGTGGCGGCGGCCGTCTGCGGATGAGTACCGGCCCCCGCCGTGTGCGACGGCTCGTACCGCACATGCCCCGTGGACACATACGCCTGTGCCGCGGCCGACGACCGTCCCTCCGCCGCCTCGGCGAGCATCAGCTCGGCCTCCGCGGCGCTCGGCCGCTCGGCCGGATCCTTGCGCAGCAGCGCGGCGAGGACGGGCCCCAGCGCACCGGCGTTGACGGGCTCGGCGGGCTGCTCCTCGACGACCGCCTGCATCGTGCCCAGCGGCGAGGTGCGGCGGAACGGGGACCTGCCCTCCACGGCCGTGTAGAGCGTCGCACCCAGCGCCCACAGATCGGAGGCGGGGCCCGGGTCATGGCCGCGGACCCGCTCGGGGGCGAGGTAGTCGACCGAGCCGACGACCTCCCCGGTACGGGTGATCGTGTTGTCGCCCTCGATCTGCGCGATACCGAAGTCGGTCAGGAGCACCCGGCCGTCATGGGAGATCAGGACATTGCCGGGCTTCACATCGCGGTGCAGCACCCCGGCGGAGTGCGCGGCACGCAGGGCACGCAGCACCCACAGCCCGATCCGCGCGGTCTCGGCAGGATCGATACGCCCCTGCTCCTTGACCGCGTCGGCCAGCGAGCGGCCCTCGATCAGCTCCATCACGATCCACGGGCGGGCATCGTGGTCCAGCACGTCGTGCACGGTGACGACGGCGGAGTGGTTGATCCGGGCGGCCGCGCGGGCCTCGGCACGGGTGCGGGCGAGCAGCCGCTCCTGGTCGCTCTCGGAGACGTAGAGCGCGGCGGTCAGTTCCTTGATGGCGACGGCCCGGTGCAGCACCTCATCATGGGCACGCCATACACGCCCCATACCGCCGCTGCCGATGGTGTCGGCGAGCCGGTAGCGGCCCGCGAGGAGCAGGCCCTGCATCTGATTCACGTTGCCCCGCAATGCTCTTGACAGAGTCAGATTAGGGACCGGCCCGGGTGCGGGGAACCACGAGGGTGCCAAGGTTTCGCGGTTGTGACAGTTGTCGCTTTCGGCAGCCGGAGGCAACCGTCACCCGATGTGACGGGGCGCCGCTCAGCCGGTGACCTCGTAGGTCGCGGCCGCCTGCTCGAACAGCCGCGTCACCTCGTCCCGCTCGGCCTCAGGGCCGCGCACCTGCACCACGTGGTACTTCCCGTCGACGAGCATCGCGAGATTGCGTACGAACAGCTCGCGCCCCGCGTCGTCGGTCCAGGTGAACTGCCCCTCGGCCATGGTCCGCCCACCCACCTGGATCGTCTTCAGCCCGCTCGCGCTGGCCCAGCTGGAGTCGCGGTACGGCTGAAGCTCGCGCTCGTCCTCGCGCTGGTACGCCATGGGGTCCTCGCCGTACTCGTCGGCGCTGTCCCTTCCGGGTACGACGATCAGGTCGAAGTCCCCGTGCGTGTACACGACCTGACCGCGGCCGTTCTGCGGGGTGTGCTCCCAGCCGCTCGCGACGGCGACACGGAAGCCCGCGGAGTCCGTGCGCAGGGTGAAGCCGTCGGCGACGTCCGGGCTGGTGGTCTGGGACTCCACGGACTCGGAGGGACTGGCCTTCGGGGAGTTCTGGTCGGGCCGCGGCTCACTGCTGGCGGGCGCCTCGCTGACCTCGCCGGCGGAACCGGTCCGGTCGGTGCCGCCCGCGCCGTCCGTCGAGTCCTCGGTGGACTTGGGCATGAACAGCACGGCGTACGCGATCGCCGCGGCCATCAGCAGCAGCACCAGCAGAAGCAAGGTACGACCGAGCCGGCGCGGCGAACGCGCCACCTCCTGCCTGGCCTGCCGTGCCTGCTTGTCCCGCTTGTGCCGTCCGTGCGCACTGGTCGCGGGCAGCCCGGCGCGCCGTCGGCGCACCAGCTCGCCCCGCCGCCGTACGACGGGCAGCCGCGTGGCGTCCAGGGGCGGCGCGGCGACGACATACGCGCCGGCCTCGGGCTCGGGCGCGGACCGCACCAGCGACCGCAGCCAGCCCCGCAACTCCTCGAAGTCCAGCCGCTCGGTGGGGTCCTGGCGCAGCAGCGACTCCACGACCGGCCGCAGCGGCCCGCACTCCTCGGCGAAGGCGGGCGGCTCGGCGCACACCAGCTGCACCAGCTCGGCCGTCGACTCCTCCGGGTAGGGCGCGTGTCCCTGTACGGCCCTGAAGAGCAGCGCGCCCAGCGCCCACAGGTCGGTGGCGGGCCCGATCGGCGCGGCCAACTGCCAGTTCTCATGCACCGGCCCGGCCTGCTCCGGTGCCCACCGCTCGGTCACCGGTCCGACCACGGCCATCCTGGCCTGCCGCGCCCGCTCGGCGGCGAGCGCGGTGGCGGGACCGCGGGGAGCGGGGGCCGCGGCGGCGAGCTCGTCCCAACGTCCGGGGGCGGGCGCGGGGTTGGCCCCTGCGGGCGGAAGCGCGGCGCCACGTTCCTGCCCCACCGCCGGCAGCGCCGTCCCCCCGACCCCGGCACGCGGCACGGCCCCCTGCCAGTCGGCCCGCACACCGTACGGATCGGCTATCTGCCCCGGGTGCGAGCCACCGGAACGGGAGTGGTCGCCACGGCCGGGCTGCACCACATCACCGAGGGGAGCGGAACCCGGCGGGAGGGAGACGCCGGGGCCGTACCCCGACTGGCCTTGGCCGCCCGGTGGAAGCTCGACGCCGTTGCCCATGGAGTACGGCGCCTGAAGCCCACCGCTGCCCGAGTCGTACGGCGGTGTCGGCCCCTCGGGCGCCGGCCGGGCTCCGGGCAGCGCCGCGCGTCCGTTCTGCTGGGCCTCCTGGACCCGGGCGGCGGCCCGGGCGCCCGCGCGATACGCGGCGATCGCCCCGGCCCGCGCGGCCCGCACATCCCCGCCGGTCTCCACGGCCCTGCGCTCGATCGCGGCCGACGCACTCGCACCGTTCGTCGTGTCCCCGCCGAGCCCCGGCAGCCCACCGGCCTCCCGCGCCTCGATGGCGGCCCGCCGCGCGGCCTCGGGGTCGACGGCACTCGTCTGGGCGGCGGCACCGCCGAGAGCGGTCGCTCCGCCGGCACCGCCCGGACCACGTCCGCCGACACCCGTCGGGCCACTTGGACCGCCCGCACCGCCCGCACCGCCCGGCCCGGCGAACGTCCCCGGGACACCCGTCCCGCGCCGGTCACCGAACTCCCCGGCGCCCTCCTCGGCCGGCACCGGGTCGTACCCGCACAGCGCCTCCTCCGCCGCCCCGACCGCGAGGCCGGTCAGCATCACACGGCCGTCGTCGCAGACGAGGACCGTGCGGGCGGTGATGTTCCGGTGCACCCAGCCGTGCGCGTGCAGCACCCGCAGGGCCATGAGGACGTCGGAGGCGACCTCGGCCGCCCGGTACGGCGTCAGCGGCTTCTCCGCCAGCAGTGCCGCCAGCGGCCGCGCGGCCACCAACTCGCTCACTATCCACAGCGACCCGCCCTCGGCGAACACGTCGAAGACCTGGTCGAGCCGGGGGTGGTCCGGTATCGAAGCGGCGGCCTGCGCGGCCTCGACGGCCCGTCGCACGGCCGGGTCGGTGGGCCGCCGTGTACTCGTACGCGCCGCGGACCGCCGAACTCCCCGGTCCCTGGGGGCCCTTGCGGTGAAACCGTCGGGCAGTCCCTCCGCGTCGAGCACCTCCGCCTCGACGACCTCGGGCAACGGCACCTGCCGGACGAGGACTTCCTGACCGCTGTAGGTGTCGAAGGCCCGGCTCTCGGTCAGTTCGTACTCGTCGGAGGGCGGCAGCGGCAGGCGGTAGCGGTCGGCGAGTACCCGTCCCGCATAGTCGTCCACGTTGCCTCCCCCGGCACTCCGGATCGGTCAATTCCGTTCGCCCCGCGTGCCGTTCCGCCCATACCTGGATGCGTACGGTCCGCAAGCCTTCACGATACGTGCCGGAGGCAACCCGCAAAGAGGGGATGCCAGATCTCACGCCTCAAACGCGGGTCGGGTCACTTCACGATTTCGGTTCGAATGTCTCGGCGAGGGTCTGCCACGTGTCCTTGCGCAGTTCAGTGCCCCAATTGGCGGCTTTCGCCGTGTACATCAGCGCATATCCGAGTTGGCCGTTGACGACGAACCCCCGGTCGATCGTCCGGTACTTCGTCCCGCCCTCGGCATAGGTGAACTCCCAGTCGGCCGCGAGCCAGCCCCGGTAGCTCACCTTCTCTATTCGGACCCGGTCGTACTGGGAACGCGTCATGTACTGCTCCTGGCTCTTCCAGTCCGCCACCGGGTCGCCCTTCGGCGTGGACGTCCAGGCCACCAGCAGCTTCTGCCCGTCAGGGCCGGTGAAACGATCCCCCGCCGAGCTCGACGTCTGGAACTTCCACCCCTCGGGCAGCCCGATCGCGTACCCCTGACCGCCCTTGTACGTCGACTTCGCCGTGCTGTCGCCCTCGGTGGAACCGCCGTCCTCGCTGCCGCCGGTCGCGGTGGGGCTGTTGCTCGGCGTCTTCTCCGCCCCCGCTCCGGACCCCGCGGACTCGGTCGCCCGTCCGTCCGTCTGGGCGCCGCCGCTCTCGTCCTCCTTGGTGGAGGCACTCGCGCTCGCGCTGGAGGACGCCTTGGCGCCGCCGCCCGCCGAGTCCTTGGAGGAGTCGTCGTCACCGCTGAACGCGACGGCCAGCACGACCGCGACCAGGGCGAGCACCACGACCACCGCGATGATCACCAGCGTCCGCTTCGGCACCACATCGGTGAGCGGCGCCCTCGGCACGGGCCGCGGCGGCAGATCCGCCGGCGGCGTCATCACGGGCCACCCCGAACTCCGCCCGCCACCAGCCGCGTTGTCCCCGGCTCCCGAGCCCGCACCAGCCCCGGCGGCACCGGTGCCGGCACCGGCACCGGAGACACCCACACTGCCCGAACCCGAGACAGCCGTCCCGGACGAAGCCGGCTTCGCGGCACCCGGCCCCGAAGCCGCGGCACCACTCGACGAACCCGACGAACCGGACGTGCCCGAAGTACCCGTCCCGCTCCCGGACTTGCCCCGGGCCGCAGCCGCCGTACCGGCCGCCCCCGCGGCCACAGCCGCCTTCCGCACGGAACGGAACGCCCCGCGCAACCGCTCCCCGCCCTCACCCCGGTCGGGCTGCGGAGGCAACGGCACGACCTTCGTCGCGTCCGGCGCCGGCTCGTCCTTGGGCTCGGGCGCGTGGATCACCGCGTTGAGCATCACGCGCGCACCGGCGTCGTCGAGCCGCTTCTCGGGATCCTTGGTGAGCAGCCCGTAGATGACGTCCTTCAGCGGACCCGCGTTCTTCGGCTCCTCCATCGGCTCGGTCATCACCGCGGTCAGCGTGGCGATCGCCGAGCCCTTGTCGTACGGCGGCACGCCCTCGACCGCCGCGTACAGCAGCCCGCCCAGCGACCACAGGTCGGCGGCCGGTCCCGGCTTGTGCCCTCGGGCACGCTCCGGGGAGATGTAGGAAGGGGCGCCGACCAGCATGCCGGTCGAGGTGATGGACGGGTCGCCCTCCACCTGGGCGATGCCGAAGTCGGTGAGCACGACCCGGCCGTCCTCGGAGATCAGCACGTTGGACGGCTTCACATCGCGGTGCAGGATGCCCTCACGGTGTGCCGAACGCAGCACGTCGAGCACCGCGAGCCCGACCTCCGCCGCGCGCTTCGGCTCCAGCAGACCGTCCTCGCGGATGGCCTCGGCGAGCGACTTGCCCTCGACGAGCTCCATCACGATCCACGGCCGGTCGTCCTCCTCGACCACGTCGAAGACAGTCACCGCGCTGGTGTTCCGGATCCGCGCGATCGCCTTGGCCTCACGCAACGTCCGCGTGATCAGCCGCCGCTTCTCCTCCTCGTCGATGTTGGAGGGGAACCTCAGCTCCTTCACCGCGACGATCCGACCCAGGGTCTCGTCCTCGGCACGCCACACCGTGCCCATGCCGCCGCGGCCGAGCACTGCTCCCAACCGGTACCGCCCGGCGAGGAGACGTTCGCTCTTGTCCTGACGGGATGCTCCCGCCCGCTCCGCCTCCGACATGCGTCCCCTCATACAACCCGCCCTGACAGAGCCTCCATTGTCCCTCACCCGACAAGTGCCCGACGCCCAGGGTGCCCCTGGGGACCAGCCGCCCGTCGCGAGGACCGAACCCCCGCACCCCCATGAACACGGCGCGCCACGGACCCTCACACCAGGGTGACGACCTCACGCCCCGCGCCACGAATCCCGCCCCGCCCGAAGGCCACCGGAAGACCAGATTCCGCCACCCTGCATGATGGGCCGCACAGGAAGGGCCGCTCCACAGGAACCCCGCCGCACAAGAAGCCCCGCCGGATGAGTCACCATGACGACCCGCGACCAGGGAGGGACCACGATGCCGCCGCTCCGGACACTACTGGCCGTACCTGTGTCCCTCGCGCTCCTCGCCCTGGCCCCGGCCGCCTCCTCCGCGCCCGCGACACCCCCGACGGACACGATCCTCCCGCTGCTGGTCAGCGAGGGCCGAGCCCCCGCCGCCGTCCTGCTGGCCCGCGAGGAGACCGGCACCCGCTACGCCGAGGCGGGACAGGGCATCGCCCGCGCCGACCACTTCCGCGCCGGCAGCCTCACCAAGACCTTCCTCGCGACGGTCGTCCTCCAACTGGCCGAAGAACACCGGCTGTCCCTGTCCGACACCGTGGAGCGGCATCTGCCAGGCCTGGTCCGCGGAGCCGGCAACGACGGCCGCACGATCACCCTGCGCGCACTGCTCACCCACACCAGCGGCCTGAACGACTTCACCACGGACACCCGGGGCGCGGTCCCCCTCTCCCCTCTTCAAGCCGTACGGATCGCCCTCACCCACCCGCCGACCGCCCCGGGCCGCTACGCCTACTCCAACACCGACTACGTCGTACTCGGCATGGTCGTCGAACAGGTCACCGGCCACTCCTACGCCGCCGAGGCCGAGCGCCGCGTCATCGCTCCGCTGGGTCTGACGAACACCTCCTTCCCTGGATCACGTACCTCCCTGCCCGCCCCGCACGGCCGCGCCTACGACACCGACGGATCCGATGTCACCGATCTGGATCCGCGGGTCGCCGGGGCCGCCGGCGAGCTGGTGACCACGCTCGCCGACCTGGACCGCTTCTACGCGGCGCTGCTCGGCGGTGAACTGCTGCCCCCGCACTGGCTGCGCGAGATGCGCGACACCCGCACCGCACAAGGCCTGTACGGCATGGGGCTGTTCCCGGTGAAGCTGCCGTGCGGCACCACGGTGTGGGGGCACAACGGCCGGATCGCCGGCAGTTATGTGCGCACCGCGGCCACCGTCGACGGCCGTCGCGTCCTCACCTTCCGTGTGAACACGACCGCGATCGCAGACCCCGACCTCGAACCGGCCCTGCTCGCCGCCGAGTTCTGCCCCCGCACCTCGTAGAACGAGCGGGTGCCGAACGAAGATCCCGGCTCACGACACTCGTTCGAGTGACGTCGAGCCGGGATCCAAGGCGAACCGGAATGCAAAGCCGCGCGGGAGCCCTACAGCGGCACGATGTCCGGCGCCCCCAACCGAGCCGCGTCGGCCGTCAGGTCGTCGGGCTGGCGCTGCGACTCCCGCTCCGCCTCCACCCGCTTCTCGTAGTGCTGGATCTCCCGCTCGATGTGGTCCTTGTCCCAGCCCAGCACCGGCGCCATCAACTCGGCGGCCTCCCGCGCACTCAGCGTCCCCCGGTCGAAGGTCTCGATGGAGATCCGCGTCCGCCGGGTCAGCACGTCGTCCAGATGCCGCGCCCCCTCGTGCGAGGCGGCGTACACGACCTCGGCGCGCAGATAGTCGTCGGCCGCCTGCAACGGCTCCCCGAGCGAGGCGTCCGCCGCGATGAGGTCCAGGACCTCCTCCGCCAGTGAGCCGAATCGGTTCAGCAGATGCTCCACCCGCACCACGTGCAGCCCCGTCCGGGCGGCGATCCGCGCTCGCGCGTTCCACAGCGCCCGGTATCCCTCGGCGCCCAGCAGCGGCACGTCCTCGGTGACGCACTCGGCGACCCGCAGATCGAGCGCGTGCACGGCCTCGTCCACGGCGTCCTTGGCCATGACCCGGTACGTCGTGTACTTGCCGCCCGCCACGACCACGAGCCCCGGCACGGGATGCGCCACGGTGTGCTCGCGGGACAGCTTGCTGGTCGCGTCCGACTCCCCGGCCAGCAACGGCCGCAGACCGGCGTACACGCCCTCGACGTCGTCGCGCGTGAGCGGCACGGCGAGCACCGAGTTCACGTGTTCCAGCAGGTAGTCGATGTCCGCGCTGGACGCGGCGGGGTGTGCCTTGTCGAGGTCCCAGTCCGTGTCGGTGGTGCCGATGATCCAGTGCCGGCCCCACGGGATGACGAACAGCACGGACTTCTCGGTACGCAGGATCAGCCCGGTCGTCGCGTGGATGCGGTCCTTGGGCACGACGAGGTGGATGCCCTTGGAGGCCCGTACGTGGAACTGTCCCCGCTCGCCCACCATGGCCTGCGTGTCGTCGGTCCACACGCCCGTGGCGTTGACGATCTGCTTGGCGCGGACCTCGTACTCCCCGCCCGCCTCGACGTCCTGCACGCGGGCGCCGACGACGCGTTCGCCCTCGCGGAGGAAGCCGGTCACCCGGGCGCGGTTGGCGACCTGCGCGCCGTACGCCGCCGCCGTACGCACCAGGGTGGCCACGAAGCGGGCGTCGTCCATCTGGGCGTCGTAGTACTGGAGGGCACCGACCAGGGCGTCCTTCTTCAAGGCGGGCGCGATGCGCAGCGCGTGACGGCGGCTCAGATGACGGTGCATCGGCAGGCCCCGGCCATGCCCGCGGGCCATCGACATGGTGTCGTAGAGCGCGACGCCGGACCCGGCGTACAGCCGCTCCCAGCCCTTGTGCTGAAGCGGATACAGGAACGGCACCGGCTTCACGAGATGCGGAGCTAGCCGTTCCAGCAGCAGCCCGCGCTCCTTCAACGCCTCCCGGACGAGGGCGAAGTCGAGCATCTCCAGATAGCGCAGACCGCCGTGGATGAGCTTGCTCGACCGGCTGGAGGTGCCCGACGCCCAGTCACGCGCCTCCACCAGGCCGACGGACAGTCCCCGCGTCACCGCGTCGAGGGCGGTCCCGGCACCGACCACGCCGGCGCCCACCACCAGTAGGTCCAGCTCGCGCTCGGCCATGGACGCGAGTGCCTCGGCTCGCTGTGCCGGCCCCAGTGTCGCTGTCCTCACCGCTGCCTCCCGCTGTCGGTCACACCGGACTCATCCGTGAGGAGTGACCCGGTCCGTATCCCTCATGCCCAAATTCTGACCGCCTTGCCCGACTTCAGCCACCAGTCACCCCCAGCCTGTGGACAACTTCCACAAGTCATGGGCCAAAGCTTGAGGAACCCCCGCGGGAAGACACAGGGAATCAATCTCGTATTTCGGTCAGATTTACTCTTAGTCTGACATTGCGCTCGCTCGTCCAGTCCACAGGGCTTGCGCACCTGTCCCGCTTCGGCTACTGGGAAGGACGGTCCAACGCCATGCCCGCAGATCTCGCCGTCATCGGACTCGGCCCCTACGGACTGCCCCTGGCCCAGGCCGCCGTCGCCGCCGGCATCCCCACGCTCGGTTACCGCACCGGGCCCGAGTCCGGCTCCCTCAGCCCCGCCGAACTGCGCCGGATGCTCTCGGGGGGCTTCCGGCCGACCACCTCCCCCGCCGAACTCGGCCGGGTGCGCACCGCGGTCATCTGCGCGCCCACCCCGCGCGGGGCGGACGGCGGCCTCGACCTCACCCAGGTGGAGTCCGCGGCCCGCACCCTGGCCGCCCAGCTGCGCCCGCACACCACGGTCATCCTGGAGTCCCCGGTCCCCCCGGGCACCACCGAGGACCTTCTGCGCCCCCTCCTCGAAGAGGGCTCCGGCCTCCGCGCGGGCCGCGACTTCCACCTCGCCTACTCCCCCAGCCGCGTCGACCCCGGCAACCGCGACTTCACCCCCGCCAACACCCCGAAGGTCATCGGTGGCCTGACCCCCGCCTGCACGGAATCAGCCGCCGCGTTCTACTCCCGTCTCACCGACAAGGTGGTACGCGCGCGTGGCCCACGGGAAGCGGAGACCGTCCAGCTCCTGGAGACCAACTTCCGCCACGTCAACATCGCCCTCGTCAACGAGATGGCCGTCCTCTGCCACGACCTGGGCGTCGACCTGTGGGACGTCGTCCGCTGCGCGGAGACCAAGCCCTTCGGCTTCCACTCCTTCCGCCCCGGCCCCGGCGTCGGCGGCCACGCGGTCCCCCAGGACCTGACCGCCGCCCCCGCCGGCCGCACGCTCCGCATGGTGGAACTCGCCCAGCAGGTCAACAGCCAGATGCCGCGTTACGTCGTCCAGCGCGCCGCCGCCCTCCTCAACGAGCACGGCAAGTCGGCGCGCGGCGCCCGCGTCCTCCTGCTGGGCGTCACCTACAAACCCGACCTCGCCGACCAACAGGCCACCCCCGCACGCGAGATCGCGATCCGCCTGATGGAACTCGGCGCCGCGGTCAGCTACCACGACCCCCACGTCCCCTCCTGGAACGTCCTGGACCGCCCGGTCCCCCGCGCGGACTCCCTCTACGAGGCCGCCGCCGACGCGGACCTGACGATCCTGCTCCAGCAGCACCGGACGTACGACCTCCAGGGCCTGTCGGTGAAGGCCCAGCTGCTGCTGGACACGCGCGGGGCCACGCCGACGGGGGCGGCGCACCGGCTCTGAGGGGAAATTGGCTGGTGGCGCCGGGTGGAGTGCCTGCTACTCTTCGGCGACTCGCCCGGCAGGCGAGCCTCGTCGCACACTCGTGCGCACACCCCGCTCCGCTCGCCCGACAGTCCCATGGGGGGATCTCTGTCATGACCCAGCCAACCCCGCCGCAGCAGCCCACCGACGGCAATCCGTTCGCCCAGCAGCCGGCCCCGGTGCCGCCCGCCGCCCCGGCCCGCGACAACCTCGCCCTCGGCGTGGTCGCCGCCGTCGTCGTGGCCCTGGTCACCGCGGGCCTCTACGGCTACATCCTCAAGGCCACCGAGCGCGAGATCGGCTACGCCGCGATCGGCGTCGGCCTCGCCATCGGCTTCGCCGCGGGCAAGGGCGGCGGCGCGAACCCGATCCTGCCGATCGTGAGCGGCGTGCTGTCGCTCGTCGCGGTCTGCCTTGGTCAGCTGTTCGGGGTCGCGTTGATCATGGACGCCACCGAGGCCAGTGTCACCCTCACCGACGTGCTCACCGAGTACTCCGACCTGGTCGTCACGATCTGGAAGGAGTCGTTCGACGCGATGAGCTTCCTGTTCCTCGCCATCGGCGCCTTCGCCGCGTTCTCGGGCGCCAAGAAGGCCGTGGCCTGAGCATGGTGCCCGTACCCGTGGTTCTCCTGCTGGTCGGTCTCGCGGCCACCGGATGGGGCGGCCGCCTGGCGTTCGACGTGCGCGGGGCGGCCGACGTCTGGGCGGAGCGCGCCAGGATCAACACCGAGCTGAGAGCCGCCGCCACGGGCGACTTCCGCCCGCTCGACACGGTGTGGACGGCCCGCCAATTCCGCATACGGGGCGCCCGTATCTTCGCCGGCGGCATCGTCCTGCTGATGGCCGCCTTCCTGAAGGCCTGGCTCTGAAGCCGCGACAGCACGTCGAAGGGCCCGCCCACCTCCCCGGTGGACGGGCCCTTCGACGTCGTACGATCTACCGCTTGTGCTGCGAGTCCGCCACCGTCACCTCGACGCGCTGGAACTCCTTCAGCTCGCTGTACCCGGTCGTGGCCATGGCCCGCTTGAGCGCGCCAAAGAGGTTCATGGAGCCGTCGGGAGTGTGCGACGGACCGGTCAGCACCTCCTCGACCGTGCCGACCGTGCCGAGGTCGACCTTCTTGCCGCGCGGGAGCTCCTCGTTGACGGCCTCCATGCCCCAGTGGTGGCCCTTGCCGGGCGCGTCCGTGGCGCGGGCGAGCGGGGAGCCCATCATCACGGCGTCCGCGCCGCAGGCGATGGCCTTGGGGAGGTCGCCTGACCAGCCCACGCCACCGTCCGCGATGACGTGCACGTACCGGCCGCCGGACTCGTCCATGTAGTCACGGCGGGCAGCCGCCACGTCGGCCACCGCCGTCGCCATCGGGACCTGGATGCCCAGCACATTGCGCGTGGTGTGCGCCGCGCCGCCGCCGAAGCCGACCAGGACGCCCGCGGCGCCGGTGCGCATGAGGTGCAGGGCGGCGGTGTACGTGGCGCAGCCGCCCACGATCACCGGGACGTCGAGCTCGTAGATGAACTGCTTCAGGTTCAGCGGCTCGTGCGAACCCGACACGTGCTCGGCCGACACCGTCGTACCGCGAATGACGAAGATGTCCACGCCCGCGTCGACGACGGCCTTGGAGAACTGCGCCGTGCGCTGCGGGGAGAGCGCGGCCGCGGTGACCACGCCCGAGTCGCGCACCTCCTTGATGCGCGCGCCGATCAGCTCCTCCTTGATGGGGGCGGAGTAGATCTCCTGGAGGCGCCGGGTCGCCGTCTCCGAGTCGAGGCCGACGATCTCGTCGAGCAGCGGCTGCGGGTCCTCGTAGCGCGTCCACAGGCCCTCGAGGTTGAGCACGCCGAGGCCGCCGAGCTCGCCGATGCGGATCGCGGTGGCCGGGGAGACGACCGAGTCCATGGGGGCGGCCAGGAACGGCAGCTCGAAGCGGTAGGCGTCGATCTGCCAGGCGATCGAGACCTCCTTCGGGTCGCGCGTACGACGGCTCGGGACGACGGCGATGTCGTCGAAGGCGTACGCCCGGCGGCCGCGCTTGCCGCGCCCGATCTCGATCTCAGTCACGTGTGTGGCCTTTCCCTGATGCGTTGCAGCGCCTCCCAGTATCCCCGACGGGTACGGCAAGGGCGGCCCCGGATGCTCCGGAGCCGCCCTTGAGCGATCTGGTGGCTACTTACGGCTGTAGTTCGGCGCCTCGACCGTCATCTGGATGTCGTGCGGGTGCGACTCCTTCAGACCCGCCGACGTGATCCGTACGAAGCGGCCGTTGGCCTGGAGGTCCGGCACCGTGCGGCCGCCGACGTAGAACATCGACTGGCGCAGTCCGCCGACCAGCTGGTGGACGACCGAGTGCAGCGGGCCGCGGTAGGGCACCTGGCCCTCGATGCCCTCGGGGACCAGCTGCTCGTCGGAGGCGACGCCCTCCTGGAAGTAGCGGTCCTTGGAGAAGGACTTGCGCTCGCCGCGGGTCTGCATGGCGCCGAGCGAGCCCATGCCGCGGTACGACTTGAACTGCTTGCCGTTGATGAAGAGGAGCTCGCCCGGGGACTCCTCGCAGCCCGCGAGCAGCGAGCCCAGCATCACGGTGTCGGCACCCGCGACCAGGGCCTTGGCGATGTCACCGGAGTACTGGAGGCCACCGTCGCCGATGACCGGGATGCCGGCCTCCTTGGCGGCCAGCGAGGCCTCGTAGATCGCGGTGACCTGCGGGACGCCGATGCCGGCGACGACACGGGTCGTACAGATGGAGCCGGGTCCGACACCGACCTTGATGCCGTCCACGCCGGAGTCGATGAGCGCCTGGGCGCCGTCACGGGTGGCGATGTTGCCGCCGATGACGTCGACGCCGGAGGAGTTCGACTTGATCTTGGCGACCATGTCGCCGACCAGCCGGGAGTGGCCGTGCGCGGTGTCGACGACGATGAAGTCGACGCCGACCTCGATGAGCGCCTGGGCGCGCTCGAAGGCGTCACCGGCCACGCCGACCGCGGCACCGACGAGCAGCCGGCCCTCGCCGTCCTTGGCCGCGTTGGGGTACTTCTCCGCCTTGACGAAGTCCTTGACGGTGATGAGGCCCTTGAGGACACCCGCGTCGTCGACCAGCGGCAGCTTCTCGATCTTGTGCTTGCGCAGCAGCTCCATGGCCTCGACACCGGAGATGCCGACCTTGCCGGTGACCAGCGGCATCGGCGTCATGACCTCGCGGACCCGGCGGGAGCGGTCGCTCTCGAAGGCCATGTCTCGGTTGGTGACGATGCCGAGGAGCTTCTTGCCCGGGTCGGTGACCGGGACGCCGCTGATGCGGAACTTGGCGCACAGCGCGTCGGCCTCGGCGAGCGTGGCGTCCGGGTGCACGGTGATCGGGTCGGCCACCATGCCGGACTCGGAGCGCTTCACCAGGTCGACCTGGTTGGCCTGGTCCTCGATGGAGAGATTGCGGTGCAGAACACCGACGCCGCCCTGACGGGCCATCGCGATCGCCATACGCGACTCGGTGACCTTGTCCATGGCGGCGGACAGCAGCGGGATGTTCACCCGCACGTTCTTGGAGACGTACGAGGCGGTGTCGATCTCGTCGGGCGCCATGTCCGACGCGCCCGGCAGCAGCAGCACGTCGTCGTAGGTCAGCCCGAGTGTCGCGAATTTGTCAGGCACTCCGTCGACGTTTGCAGTCATGACACCTTCCCCAATGGCCTTGATCGGTGCGGATGTCCATGCTAACGGGAAGGAAGGGTCCCGAATTCCACGGTTCCGTCCGGCTACCGGCTTCGTATGTTCGTACGGAACTCAGATACGGCCTGTTCAACAAAGGCACAACAGCAGGGAACTACTGCTCGGCAAGGGCCCGCAGCCGACTCAGCGCCCGATGCTGGGCCACCCGGACCGCACCCGGTGACATTCCCAACATCTGTCCCGTCTCCTCCGCCGTCAGCCCCACCGCGATCCGCAGCAGCAACAGCTCCCGCTGGTTCTCGGGGAGGTTGGCGAGCAGTTTCTTGGCCCATTCGGCGTCACTGCTGAGCAGCGCGCGCTCCTCGGGGCCGAGGGAGTCGTCCGGCCGCTCGGGCATCTCGTCGGACGGCACCGCCGTCGAGCCGGGACCACGCATCGCCGCTCGCTGAAGGTCGGCGACCTTGTGGGCGGCGATGGCGAAGACGAAGGCCTCGAAGGGCCGACCGGTGTCCCGGTAGCGCGGCAGGGCGAGCAGAACCGCGACGCAGACCTCCTGCGCCAGGTCCTCCACGAAGTGACGCGCGTCGCCGGGCAGCCGTGACAGACGGGTGCGGCAGTAGCGCAGCGCCAGTGGGTGGACATGGGCGAGCAGGTCGTGTGTCGCCTGCTCATCCCCGTCGACGGCGCGGTGAACGAGCCCACCGATCACCGTCGTCTCGTCCTCGCGCATCGGTCCATGGTGCCTTGCGGCCGTTTCATCCGCGGCATCACGTCCGATGTTGTGCACCGAAGCGTTATGAGCAGGTGCGCCGGAACTCATACCCTGCGCCCTCCCCTTCCGCTCGACCGACTCGTCCCCGAGAGACTCCACACCTCAAGGATGCGGCATCGGCACCGAAACAAGCACCGGGCACGAACACCCGCGCCCCAAAGGGGCGCGGGGCTGCATCAACATGCGGCTACCGCTGCGTGGGCGCGACCAGCCACGATGCGCCCGCGGCCATACGACTACCTGTACGACCGAGCTCTCAGCGAACCAGACCCCACCGGAACCCGAGCGCCACAGCATGCGCCCGGTCAGACGCACCCAGCTTCTTGAACAACCGCCGAGCATGCGTCTTGACGGTGTCCTCGGAGAGAAACAGCTCGCGCCCGATCTCCGCGTTGGACCGTCCGTGGCTCATCCCTTCGAGCACCTGGATCTCACGCGCGGTAAGCGTCGGCGCGGCACCCATCTCAGCGGAACGCAGCCGACGCGGAGCCAACCGCCAAGTGGGGTCGGCGAGGGCCTGCGTCACCGTGGCCCGCAGTTCCGCACGCGAAGCGTCCTTGTGCAGATAGCCCCGCGCGCCGGCGGCGACCGCGAGCGCGACCCCGTCCAGGTCCTCCGCGACGGTGAGCATGATGATGCGCGCACCGGGGTCGGCGGACAGCAGCCGCCGCACGGTCTCGACGCCGCCCAGACCGGGCATGCGTACGTCCATCAGAATCAGGTCCGAGCGGTCGGCGCCCCAGCGGCGGAGGACTTCCTCGCCGTTGGCCGCGGTCGTCACGCGCTCGACGCCGGGCACGGTCGCGACCGCGCGGCGGAGCGCCTCTCGGGCAAGCGGGGAGTCGTCGCAGACGAGGACGGATGTCATGGCCGCCCTCCGCAGCTGATGCACGTCACCTTGAGCCTCCAGGCTGGTACGAAATCGTCACCTGTGCGGTCGACCGTCTCGGACGCCTGCCCGAGCGCTTTGTGTTTCAACCGCCTCCGCACTCTCAACGACGGTCACTCGAAAGAGTTACGGGGCCGTGTGCCATCTTCGGCACTCTACGTGAGGGTGCGGACACGGTGCAGACATGCACGACGGACCCACAACGTTTCATCACAACCAGTGCCCCATTTAGCCCTATTTCTTCCCATTTACTGGTGTCTGAGGCTAGATTCGCAATGAGTCATATTTTCATCTCCTTAGATCGCAGATGTACGGTCGTAGACACCACAAGCGCCACAGAACGGCTACAAGGGGTCACGCAATGGCAGATTTCTCCCGCCTTCCCGGACCGAACGCGGACCTGTGGGACTGGCAGCTTCTGGCCGCCTGTCGCGGGGTGGACAGCTCGCTCTTCTTCCATCCGGAGGGCGAGCGAGGAGCGGCCCGGAGTGCTCGCGAGAACTCGGCCAAGGAGGTCTGCATGAGATGCCCGGTCCGCGCCCAGTGCGCGGCGCACGCGCTGGCGGTGAGAGAGCCGTACGGCGTGTGGGGCGGGCTGACCGAGGACGAGCGCGAAGAGCTCATGGGGCGGGCCCGCAACCGGCTGGTGACGGCGTCGTCGGTCGGCGGACACACCGTCTCGAACAACTGAAGGAACGTTTCTGCCAGAGGGGCACGCGTACGCGTGCCCTTCCTTATTTCCGGCCCGCCGCGATCGCGAGCCGATCCAGGGTCGCCGCCACCGCGGGCACCTGGGCCAGATCGGGCAGGGTCAGCGCGACGATCTCCCGCCGTACGGCCGGTTCCAGCGTGACGGTGCGCGCGCCTCGCGGCCGTACGGACTCGATGGCCAGCTGCGGCAGCACGGCCACGCCGAGGCCGGCGCCCACCAGTCCCACCACCGCCGGGTAGTCGTCGGTCGCGAAGTCGATGCGGGGCGTGAACCCGGCGCCCTCGCACACCTGCACCAACTGCCCCCGGCAGCGCGGACATCCGGCGATCCAGGACTCCCGCGCGAGTTCCCCGATGGCCACGGACCCCGCGGAGGCGAGCCGGTGCCGCTCCGGTACGAGGGCGACGAGGCGGTCCCGCAGCAGTGGCCGTACGACGAGGTCGTCCCACTCGCCTTCCTGGGCGGCCCCCGCGTACCGGAAGGCGAGCGCGACATCGCAGTCGCCCTCCCTCAACATCGCGACGGACTGCGGGGGTTCGGCCTCCTCCAGGGAGACGCGCGTGCCCGGGTGCGCGGCACGCAGCGCCGCGAGCGCGGTCGGTACGAGGGTGGAGCTGCCGCTGGGGAAGGAGACGAGCCGCACGCGCCCGGCCCGCAGTCCGGCGATGGCGGCGACCTCCTCCTCCGCCGCCGTCAGCCCGGCGAGGATCCCGGCGGCGTGCCGCACGAGCGCCTCCCCCGCCTGGGTCAGCCGCATCTCGCGGCCGCTGCGGATGAGCAGCGGGGTGCCGACGGACGCCTCCAGGGCCTTCATCTGCTGGCTCACCGCGGGCTGGGTGCAGCCCAGTTCGCGCCCGGCGGCGGAGAAGGAGCCGGTGGTGGCGACGGCGCGCAGGACGCGTAGATGGCGGGCTTCGATCACACGATCGAGGATAAGCGCATCTTTGACATACCGCCGAATAATGCGTGGCGACTTTGATGACCTGCCGCCTACCGTTTTCTCATGAAGCTTCTGTCAGTCAACCTGGGCCGTGCGAAGGCCGTGCCGTACACGGACAACCCTGAAGGCGTGACCGGCATCGACAAGCGGCCGGCCGACGGGCCCGTGCGGGTGGCGGCGCCGGGCCCCAAGGGCATCGCCGGGAGCGGTCTCGCCGGGGACGCGGTGTGCAAGCGGCAGCATCACGGCGGTGACGACCAGGCGGTGTACGCGATGGCGCGCGAGGACCTGGACGACTGGGAGCGTGAGCTCGGCCGTGCCCTGGCCGACGGCGCCTTCGGCGAGAACCTCACGACACAGGGCATCGACGTCTCCGGCGCGCTGATCGGCGAACGCTGGCGCATCGGGCCCGAGGTGGTGCTGGAGGTCACCAGCGCGCGCATCCCGTGCGGCACCTTCCAGGGCCATATGGAGGAGAAGCGGTGGGTGAAGAGGTTCACGCGGAAGGGCGCTCCCGGGGCGTACCTGCGGGTGATCCGGCCCGGCGAGATCAGTTCCGGGGACCCTGTCGAGATCGTGCACCGGCCGGACCACGACGTGACCGTCGCCCTGGCGTTCCGGGCGATGACCACCGAACGGCCCCTCCAGCCGCGGCTGTTGGCGGCGGGCGAGGCGCTCCATCCGGAAGTGCGGCAGTGGGCGCTCGAATATGTGGAGAAGCACGGCGTCTGACGGCGTCCTCTCAAGCGGACGCTGTCCGTCCCGGTCACTAACCTTGCGCCATGACAACGGCATTGATTACGGGATCGACCGCGGGCATCGGTGCCGCGTTCGCACGGCGCCTCGCCGCCGACGGCCACAACCTCGTCCTGGTGGCCCGCGACACCAAGCGGCTGCGCGAACAGGCCACCGAGCTCCACGACCGCCACGGCATCGAGGCGGAGGTCCTCACGGCGGACCTCGCGGAGGACTCCGGCATCGAGACGGTGGCCACCCGCCTCGCCGACCGCAGGAACCCGGTCGACCTGCTGGTCAACAACGCCGGCTTCGGCAACAAGGGCCGCTACCTCGACGTCTCCATGGCCGACGAGCTCAAGATGCTCAAGGTCCACTGCGAGGCGGTGCTGCGGCTGACGTCTGCGGCCACGGAGGGGATGCGCGAGCGGGGCCGCGGCGGCGTGGTCAACGTCGCCTCGGTCGCCGCCTTCGTCCCCCGCGGCACCTACGGGGCGTCCAAGGCCTGGGTCGTGCAGTTCACCCAGGGCGCGGCCAAGGACCTGGCGGGGAGCGGGGTACGGCTGATGGCCCTCTGCCCGGGCTTCGTCCGCACCGAGTTCCACCAGCGGGCCGGCATGGGCACGGACAACATCCCCAACTGGATGTGGCTCGACGCGGACAAGCTCGTGGCGTCCGCATTGAACGACCTCGCGCGCGGCAAGACGCTGTCGATTCCGGATCCCCGGTACAAGGCGTTGATGGGGGTGGTGAAGGTGGTGCCTCGGGGGTTGCTCGGGGGGATCAGCTCCAAGACGGGGCGGAAGTACGGGCCTCAGTAGGGGTGTGCGGGGTGAGGGCGACGGCTGCGCGCGGTTCGCCCGTCACCGCCACCCCGATCTCGCCCCCCGCGCCTCCATGGCGCTCATGACGCCAAAGGGGAGGAGAATGGTGCCGTACAACCGGACCCAGGGGGGCCGGAGGCGACGGTGGCATGACCTTCGTACAGCTCATCGACTGCAAAACCAGCCGGTTCGACGAGATGAACCGGCTGATGGACACGTGGGTCGAGCAGACCAAGGGGAAACGGACGGCGACACACAGTGTGATCGGGAAGGACCGGTCGGACGCGTCGCACTTCGTCGAGATCGTGGAGTTTCCGTCGTACGAGGAGGCGATGCGGAATTCCGGGCTGCCGGAGACCGACAAGGTGTTCCGGGAGATGGTCGCGCTGTGCGACGAGATGCCGACCTTCACCGATCTGGACGTGGTGCGGGACGAGCAACTGTACGCGACCACCGCTCGGCGGTTCTTCGAGACGCTGGCCGGGAGCGGGGAGCTGTCGGCGCTCGACGAGCTGGTCGCGGCGGATTATCACGACCACGATCCCGCCAATGAGCAGGACGCCGTCGGGCTCGATGCCATGCGGCAGGAGGTCGAGATGTGGCGGGGGGCCTTCGACTTCGGGTTCACGATCCATGAGCAGATCGCCCAGGGTGACCGGGTGTGCACGCGGTGGAGCTGGAACGGGACCCATGTCGGGGACTTCTTCGGAATTCCGGCCAGTGGGAAGCGGGTCACGATGACCGGGACCACCATTCACCGGTGTGCCCTCGACGGGCGGATCGCGGAGGGGTGGTGGCAGTACGACCGGCTGGGGCTGATGGCGCAGTTGGGTGCGCTGGACGACCTGGAGCAGTAGGGCCGCGGCGGGACGGCGAAGGCCCGGCACCCATGTCCGGGGGCCGGGCCTTCTGCTAGCCGCTCAGGTCAGTGGGAGTGACCGTGGCCGTGGCTGTGGCCCGCCTCGGCCGGCTCCTCTTCCTTCTTCTCGACGACCAGGGTCTCGGTCGTCAGGAGGAGGGAGGCGATGGAGGCGGCGTTCTCCAGGGCGGAGCGGGTGACCTTGACCGGGTCGATGACGCCGGCCTTGACCAGGTCGCCGTACTCGCCGGTCGCGGCGTTGAAGCCCTGGCCCTTGTCGAGCTCGGCGACCTTGGAGGTGATGACGTAGCCCTCCAGGCCGGCGTTCTCGGCGATCCAGCGCAGCGGCTCGACGACGGCCTTGCGGACGACGGCGACACCGGTGGCCTCGTCGCCGGTCTTGCCCAGACCGCCCTCGAGGACCTTCGCGGCGTGGACCAGAGCGGAGCCACCACCGGAGACGATGCCCTCCTCGACCGCGGCGCGGGTCGCGGAGATGGCGTCCTCCAGACGGTGCTTCTTCTCCTTCAGCTCCACCTCGGTGGCGGCGCCGACCTTGATCACGCACACGCCGCCGGCCAGCTTCGCGAGGCGCTCCTGGAGCTTCTCGCGGTCCCAGTCGGAGTCCGTGTTCTCGATCTCGGCCCGGATCTGGGCGACGCGGCCCGTGACGTCCGCGGAGTCACCGGCACCGTCGACGACCGTGGTGTCGTCCTTGGTGATCGTCACGCGGCGGGCGGAGCCCAGCACGTCCAGACCGGCCTGGTCGAGCTTGAGGCCGACCTCCTCGGAGATGACCGTGGCGCCGGTGAGGACCGCGAGGTCCTGGAGCATCGCCTTGCGGCGGTCGCCGAAGCCGGGGGCCTTGACCGCGACCGCGTTGAAGGTGCCGCGGATCTTGTTGACGACCAGCGTGGACAGGGCCTCGCCCTCGACGTCCTCGGCGATGATCAGCAGCGGCTTGGAGGCACCGCCCTGGATGACCTTCTCGAGCAGCGGCAGCAGGTCCTGGATCGAGGAGATCTTGCCCTGGTTGATCAGGATGTACGGGTCGTCGAGGACGGCCTCCATACGCTCCTGGTCCGTCACGAAGTACGGGGAGAGGTAGCCCTTGTCGAAGGCCATGCCCTCGGTGAAGTCCAGCTCCAGACCGAAGGTGTTGGACTCCTCGACGGTGATGACACCGTCCTTGCCGACCTTGTCCATCGCCTCGGCGATGAGCTCGCCGACCTGCTGGTCCTGGGCGGACAGCGCGGCGACGGCGGCGATGTCCGCCTTGTCGTCGATCGGGCGGGCGGTCGCGAGGAGGTCCTCGGAGATCGCGGCGACGGCCGCGTCGATGCCCTTCTTCAGCAGCGCCGGGGAGGCACCCGCGGCGACGTTCTTCAGGCCCTCGCGGACCAGCGCCTGGGCGAGCACGGTGGCGGTGGTCGTACCGTCACCCGCGATGTCGTTGGTCTTGGTCGCCACCTCCTTCACCAGCTGCGCGCCGAGGTTCTCGTACGGGTCGTCGATCTCCACCTCGCGGGCGATCGTGACACCGTCGTTGGTGATGGTGGGAGCGCCGAACTTCTTGTCGATGACGACGTTGCGGCCCTTGGGGCCGATCGTCACCTTGACCGTGTCGGCAAGCTTGTTGACGCCGCGCTCAAGGGCGCGACGGGCGTCCTCGTCGAACTTCAGGATCTTCGCCATGGGAGCGGTTCAGCCCTCTCGGAAAACGTGGGTGAAACGAACTGCGCCCCTGACGCCCGGCTTCATAAGGTCGCGGGGGCCCGGGGCGCAGCTCGGAAAAACTTGAGGTGGTTTTACTTCTCGATGATCGCGAGCACGTCGCGAGCCGAGAGGACGAGGTACTCCTCGCCGTTGTACTTCACCTCGGTGCCGCCGTACTTGCTGTACAGCACGATGTCGCCGGTCTTGACGTCGAGCGGCAGGCGCTCGCCGTTCTCGAAGCGGCCCGGGCCCACGGCCAGGACGACGCCCTCCTGGGGCTTCTCCTTGGCGGTGTCCGGGATGACCAGGCCAGAGGCGGTGGTCTGCTCGGCGTCGAGCGGCTGGACCACAATGCGGTCCTCGAGCGGCTTGATGGCAACCTTGGAGCTGGTGGTCGTCACGATCCGACCTCCCCCTTCGGAGATCTCACGGGGTTAACTGTCTGAGGTGGCGACCAGGTGGATCCGTCGTCGCGGGTGCCGGACCTGCCCGTCGCTATTGGCACTCTCCAGGGGGGAGTGCCAGACCCGAGACTATGACTGCGATTAGCACTCGGTCAAGCGGAGTGCCAATTCACCGCGGCGCGGCGGTCCGAGGACACCGCCACGGGGGACTCCTCGGACATCCCGGCGGGTGTCCCTACAGGTAGTCCTCCAGCCGCCCCACCCTCAGCCCCGCCCTCCGGATCTCCCCCAGCGCCCTCTGTGTGCGCTCGACCAGCGTCAGCCCCGTCGTCCCGATGGAAGCCACGGAGATGATGTCGCCCGGCAGCAGCCGCCGCTCGCCCTTCGGGTACGTCAGGTGCTCGTCCCCCATCGACGCGCGCCACAGGACGACCGCCGTGACGCCGCAGTCGGCGGCGGCGCGCAGGGTGGTGGTGTCGTACGTGCCGTAGGGCGGGCGGAAGAGGCGGGGGCGGATGCCGAAGCGGGACTTGAGCTTGTCCTGCTGGCCGCAGATCTCGGCGCGCTGCCCGGCGTAGGGCAGACCGCGCAGGGCGGTGTGGTCCAGGGTGTGGTTCTGGATCGAGGCGCCCACCGACTGGAGGCGGGCGAAGTGCCCGTACCCGGGGCCGACGACGCTGTCGGTGAGGAACATGCTGACGGGCAGCCGCCGTTCACGGACCAGTTCGACGAAGCGCGGGTCCTTCTCGGCACCGTCGTCGTAGGTCAGGAAGACGACCTTGTCGGAGGTGGGGACCCGCCGCACAACGGAGGGCACCCCTGTCCCGGAACCCGTCGCCGTCGCGCCGTACGACCCCGCCTTCCCGCCCAGCCGTTCGACGGGGCCGACGGACCGGGCGCAGCCGGCGAGCAGCATGACCGCCGCCAGGACCGCGGCGGCCGGTGCTCGCGAACTCACAGGTAGTCCTCCAGGCGGGCCACCGCGTACCCCTCGGCCGTGACCTTGTTCAGGAACCGCCGGATCATGTCGGGCATCGTGCCCTTCCACTCCTCGCGGCCGCGGAAGTGACTCAGCACGATGTCACCCGGGCGGATCCTGCGGTCCCACTCGCGGTAGTCCCAGCGGTCGACGAAGACCTCCTCGTTCCAGATCGGGGCGTACTTCACCCCGCAGGACTTCGCGGCGCGCAGGGTGTCCTCGTTGTAGTTGCCGAACGGCGGGCGGAAGAGGGTGGGGCGCTTGCCGTAGCGCTTCTCGATGACGTCCTGCATGCCGCAGATCTCGCGCTTCTGGCGGGCGTAGGACAGGCCCGGCAGGTAGGGGTGATGGAGCGTGTGGTTGTACAGCCCGACCCCCCGGTCCTGCATGTCCTTGAAGTAGCCGTAGTCCTCCTTGGCCAGGTAGTCGCTGAGGAAGGCGGTGTACGGGACCTTCAGCTCGCTCATCATCCGCAGGAACGCCGGGTCCTTCTCGGCGCCGTCGTCGATGGTGAGGAAGACGATCTTCTCCTTGGTCGGGATCGTGGTGAAGACCGGCGGGAGACCCTTCTCCTCGTGGCCGTCCACCTCGAAGCCCTTGCGGGTCGTGATCCTCGGCTTCTTCGCGGGCGGCGCGGGCGGCGCCAGCGGGGCTCTGGCCAGGCCCCAGCGTTTCGCGACCTTCGCGGAGGCGCGGAGCTTCATGGCGTACGAGTCCAGGGCGCGGGCCGGAGCGGCTTTCAGGGGCTGCTGGCCGGGTGCCGGACGCACCGGGCGCACCTCGGTGCTCCCGCCCTGCGCACAGCCCGAGGCGATGACGGCGACGGCGAGCACGGCGATCCCGGCACGGGCGCGGGCGCGGGAAGCACGCTTCGCCCGGCTTTTGTCATTTTGTACGACTGATCCCATGGCGCCGGATCCTCGCAGGCCACCGCCCTGCTCCCGGGCCGACACCGCCGCCGGAGGCGGACCGTCCACCGACTGGCCCACAATGTCCCGGTGAACGACCTCGCCCCTCTCCTCACCCCCGAGGGCCGCGCCCTCCTCGACACGGTGCGCGACACCGCCCCCGCCGACGAACTCGCCGTCGCCACCCGGCTGCGCCGCGAGCACCCGGCCGACCTGGTGTCGGCGGCGCTCGGCCAGGCCCGGCTGCGGCAGCGGGCGGTGGTGAAGTTCGGGGCCGAGGACGCGGGGCGGATGTTCTTCACGCCGAACGGGGTGGAGCAGTCGACGCGGGCGAGTGTGGCGACGTATCGCGCACAGCGGCTCCGGGAGCTGGGCGTCACCTCCGTCGCCGACCTGTGCAGCGGCATCGGGGGCGACGCCATCGCGCTCGCCCGGGCCGGGATCCAGGTGCTCGCCGTGGACCACGATCCGCTGACCGCGGCCGCGGCGCGGGCCAACGCCGACGCGCTGGGGCTCGCCGACCTGATCGAGGTGCGGGAGGCGGATGTCACGGACGTCGACACCTCCCCGTACGACGCCGTGTTCGTCGACCCGGCCCGGCGGTCCTCCAAGCGCGGCCGGATCTTCGACCCCGAGGCCTACTCGCCGCCCCTGTCCTGGGCGATCGACACCGCCCTCAAGGCGCCCCACGCCGCGCTGAAGATCGCCCCCGGCATCCCGCACGAGACCGTCCCCACCGAGGCCGAGGCCGAGTGGATCTCCGACGGCGGGGACGTCAAGGAGGCGGTGCTGTGGTTCGGGACGGCACCGGGGGCCGTCCGGGCGACCCTGCTGCCGGGTCCGCGCACCCTGCTGGGGCGGGGTCTGCCCGACCCCGAAGTCCGCCCCGTCGGACGGTACTTGTACGAACCCGACGGCGCCGTCATCCGCGCCCACCTGGTCGCCGAGGTGGCCGAGGACCTGGAGGGCGGGCTGATCGACGCGACCATCGCCTACATCACCGCCGACGAGCCGCACGTGACGCCGTATGCGACGGCGTACGAGATCACCGACCAACTCCCCTTCAACGTGAAGAAGTTGAAGGCCCTGCTGCGCGAGCGCGAGGTCGGGATCCTGACCGTGAAGAAGCGCGGGTCGGCCGTGGAGCCGGAGGAGCTGCGCAGGAAGGTGCTGCCGAAGCCGTACGGGAGCAGGTCGGCGACCGTGTTCCTGACCCGGGTCGCGGGGGCGCCGACGATGCTGGTCGGCGCCCCCGTGTGACCGGCTAGCGGGTGGCCGTCGTCCGCAGTGCGGTGAGGCCGGAGCCCGCGACGAGCGGCGCCGAGGTCGAACTCGCCGCCGGCTCCAGGCCGTTGTAGTACGGCGTGTAGCCCCACTGGCCGCTGCTCGCGCTGATCGCCGCGCCCGCGGAGTTCAGCGCGGCCGTCGACACCGAGCCGGTGCCGCCGAAGACGGCCAGGTAGTTGAGGCTCGCGGCGCCCTTGACCAGGTAGGACTTGGTGTCGGCGGAGAGGGTGTCGGCCTTCGTCCACAGCAGGGGGCCGTAGACGTTCATCGCCGCGGCGGCCGAGACACCGCCTCGCCAGCTGTCGACGTACGCCAGCGCCGCGTTGCGCGGGCCGCCCCACCAGAATCTGGCGAGGGCCGCCGCGGTGGCCTCGTGGGTGCTGCCCGTCACCGGGTAGTAGGAGTACGTCGAGGGCCAGTTGGAGAACGCCGTGTGCGTCAGCGCGTACTTCGCCGAGCCGCCGACCGTGATGATGTGGGTGTCCCGCGGGTCGAGGCCGTTGAGATAGGACTTCACGGACGCGGTCAGCTTGTTGCCCTCGTTGAGGACGACCACGGCCTTGCCGCTCTTGCCCAGGGCGCCCGCGGCGGAGGCCGCGGCCAGCGCCGAGTGGTAGTCGGTGCCGGTGGAGAGGAAGACGTCGGTCGGGGCGCTGGTGATCGACTTGGCGACGGCGACCGAGGTCGAGTAACGGGACGTGCCCGCGAGGCGCTTGGGCTTGAAGCCGAGCGCGGTGACCTTCGTGGAGACGCTGTTGCTCAGGACGGAGCTGCCGCCGAGGAGGTAGACCGTCGCGCCGGGCTTGAGGATGCGCTTGAGCTCGCTCTGCACGGCGGAGCTCACCGAGGTGGCCGAGGTCAGCAGGACCGGGCCGCCCTTCTTGCCGGCGAGCGCGGCGGCGGTCAGCGCGTACGCCTGGCTGTCCTTGGAGACCAGCACGGCGGCCGAGGCGTTCTTCAGACCGGCCTCGCTCTGGCCGACGGTGTTCCAGGTCCAGCGGGACGCGGCGATGTTGCTGCCGTAGACGTCGGCGCCCCAGACCCGGCCGACGCCGTTCTTGCGCAGCGGCTGCCAGGCGGGCGAGCGGCCCCCGTACGGGAAGACGGCGCCCCGGGTCACCGCGTCCGCGGTGATGGTCAGGACGGCGTTGCCCCCCGTGCAGCAGCCGCCGGTCTCGGTGGTGCCGTGGTCGAAGTGGACCACCATCCGGTCGCTCGCGGGCGCCCAGGACGGGGAGTCGTAGTCGGCGGTGTCCTCGGTGAGGCGGCGCTCGCCCGTGCCGTCGGTGTTGATGGAGAACAGCTGGTTGCGGCCGTCGACGCTGCGGATGAAGGCCAGCTTGGTGCCGTCCGGCGACAGGGCGGGCGCGGCGGCGTTCGTGACCAGCGTGGTCTGGGTGCCGGCGGCCGCGTCGTAGAGCACGATCGACGGCGTCTTGGTGGCGCAGGCCGAGCCGTTGCGCTGGAAGACGACGACGCTGTCGACCGCGGCGGCGCTCGGGTGGGTGTCGCAGCCGCCGCCGCTGGAGAGCAGCGCGGTCGCGCTGCCGCCGCCGGACGGGACGGAGTAGAGCTTCTTGGCGGCGGCGAAGACGATCCGGCTGCCGGAGGCCCAGTACGTCGGGTGGGACGCCGAACGGCCGCTGTAGGTCCCGTCGTAGACCGTGGTCGAGGTGCCGCCCGCGACGCTCACCGTGCGCAGGGTGCCGGCCTGTTCGAAGACGATCCGGCTGCCGTCGGGCGCCCAGGCGGGTGCCTCGTCGTCGGAGCCGCGGGTGGCGTATGTGTCCCCCGCGCCCTCGGTGTCGACCAGGGTGATGCCGTCGTTGACCACGGCGATCGCGCCGTCGGTGGCCGTCCATCCGGGGACGTCGGCCGAGGCGGCGGGCGCGAGCGCGGTGGCGGTGCCGGCGGCGAGGGCCGTCGCGGCGGTGAGCGCGACGAGTCTGCGGCGCGCGGTGAATCTGGTGGATCCGGAAGATCGCACGTGTGTGTACCCCCCACGGGTGTCGGAGTGCTGCCGACCGCGGAAGGTGTCACGCCGGTTGCGGCAGCCGCGTAACTGTAAGCCGCCGCTGACCAGGAAGGGAATGGGTTATCGGGTCGGCAGTGATCTCAGTCGGACCGCCAGCAGCTCCCGTTCGCGTGCGTTGCGCGCCAGCCCCGCCGCCCGCTCGAACTCCGCCCTCGCCTCGGCCGTACGCCCGAGGCGGGCCAGCAGGTCGCCGCGGACGCTCGGGAGCAGGTGGTAGTCGCGCAGCGCGGGTTCGTCGATGAGCGCGTCGACGATCTCCAGGGCCGGTGCCGGGCCCTCGGCCCTCGACACGGCGACCGCGCGGTTGAGTTCGACGACCGGGGAGGGGGCGCGGACGGCGAGCAGTCCGTACAGGGTCGCGATGCTCGCCCAGTCGGTCTCCTCGTAGGTGTGGGCGTGCGCGTGGCAGGCGGCGATCGCGGCCTGGAGGGCGTACGGGCCCGGGGCGCCCGTGCGGGTGGCGTCGGCGCGGGCGAGGGCCTGGATGCCGCGGGCGATGAGCATGCGGTTCCAGCGGTGGCGGTTCTGGTCCTCCAGGAGGACCGGCTCACCGGCGGGGCCGGTGCGGGCGGCGGCGCGGGACGCCTGGAACTCCAGGAGCGAGGCCAGCGCGTGGACCTCCGGTTCCTTCGGCATCAGGCCGGACAAAACGCGGGCCAGGCGCAGGGCGTCCTCGCACAGTCCCGGGCGCAGCCAGTCGTCGCCGGCGGTGGCGGCGTAGCCCTCGTTGAAGACGAGGTAGATGACGTCGAGGACGTCTCCCAGGCGGGCCTCGCGCTCGGCGCCGTAGGGCACTTCGAAGGCGATGTTCTTGGTAGCGAGGGTGCGTTTCGCCCTGACGATGCGCTGGGCGATCGTCGGCTCCGGGACCAGGAACGCGCGGGCGATCTCGGCCGTGGTGAGGCCGCCGAGCAGCCGCAGGGTGAGGGCGATGCGGGCCTCGGGGGACAGCACCGGGTGGCAGGTGGTGAAGACCAGGCGGAGCAGGTCGTCGTCGATGTCCTCGGGGTCGGCCGGTTCCTCCGGCGGTGCCGTCGTCTCCAGTGAGCGGCCGATCTCCTGGAGCTTGCGGGCGTAGTTCTCGCGGCGCCGGACCAGGTCGACGGCGCGGCGCCGGGCGGTGGTCATGAGCCAGGCGCCCGGGTTGCTCGGGACGCCGTCGCGCGGCCACTGCTCCAGGGCCGCGACGAGGGCGTCCTGGGCGAGTTCCTCGGCGATGCCGACGTCCCGGACGATGCGGGTGACGCCGGCGATGATGCGCGGGGACTCCATGCGGAACACCGTCTCGACGGTGCCGCGGGGGTCGCTGGAGGACTGTGGGCTCACAGCCCTCCATGCAACACCCCTCCCGGCGTACGGCCAAAGACCCCCGCTCAGCCGACCGCTCGGCCGACCGCTCAGCCGACCGCTCAGCCGACCGCTCAGCCCTCCGCGATCTCCCGCACCTCACAGGTCACCGTCCAGTGCGCCTCGTGCACCTGGAGGAACCGCTTGGTCCACTCGACGGCCTCGGCCTTGTCCTTGCACTGCACGATCGCGTACCCCCCGACGACCTCCTTGGACTCGGTGAACGGCCCGTCCGTGACGGACGTCTGGCCACCGCTCCAGTGCACCCGCGTGCCCTGCGCGGAGGGCGTGAGCCCGGCGGTGTCCAGCAGCACTCCGGCCTTGGTCATCTCCTCGATCAGCTCGCCCATGCGCTGCATCAGCTCGGCACTGGGGCCCTCGGCGGGGGCGGTGGACTCGTCGATCTGCACGAGCGACAGGTAACGCGGCATGGTGACTCCTCGTATCGGTCGGCCGGTGCTTTCCGGCCTCTCCACCATGCGTCGAACGGGAGACACCCGGATCGACAGGCTCGCGGGATTTCTTCGAGGAATCTTTCGGTCGGGCTTCGAGGAGTCTTTCAGCCGGGCTTCGAGACTCCTTCACGCCGCGCTCAGCGCAGCGACTTCCACAAGTCGCCCGCCTCCGGTTCCCGCGCCACCACCCGGTTCGCGTTCGAGGGTGCCGGCAGCACCGGCATCGTCACCGTCCTCAGCCGGTCCGCCGACAGCCCCTTCAGGCTCTGCCCGAGGCTCGTCAGCTCGCTCAGCGAGTCGAGCCCGGTGTCGGTGGTGAGGCTGGCGGTGACCGCGTCGGCGACCTCGTAGAGCTTGGTGGGGCTGGTGAGCAGATCGGTCGAGGCGATCTGCTCCAGCAGCGCCTTCACCAGCTTCTGCTGGAGGCCTATCCGGCCGAGGTCGCTGCCGTCGCCTATGCCGTGCCGGGTGCGGGCGAGGCCGAGGGCCTGCTTGCCGTCGAGGTGGTGGGTGCCCGCCTTGAGCGTCAGATGGCTGCTGGGGTCGTCGATGTCCTCGTCCGTCGTCACCGTCACGCCACCGAGGGCGTTCACCAGCTTCGCGAAGCCCGAGAAGTCGATCTCGATGTAGTGGTCCATGCGGACGTCCGTGATCGACTCGACGGTCTTGACCGCGCAGACGGGACCGCCGACGGAGTACGCGCTGTTGAACATCGCGCGGTACGCCACCGCCGTGGAGCCCCCGTCGTCCAGGGGACACGACGGGCGGGTGACGAGCGTGTCGCGCGGGATGCTGACCACGGTCGCCTCGGTGCGGCCGGCGTCGATGTGCACGACCATCGCCGTGTCGGACCGGGCGCCGGAGCTGTCGCCGCCGCCGAGTTCCTCGTTCTCCTCGCCGCTGCGCGAGTCGGAGCCCAGGACGAGGATGTTCAGGGCCTCGGAGGGCAGCGGGGAGGCGGAGGCCGACGCCGACGCGGAAGGCGTCGTCACCGGCTTCGGCGGACGGTCGTCGCCGAGCGCCTGGTCGATGTCGACGCTCTTGATGTTGTCGTTGAGGTGCCAGTACATCCAGCCACCCGCCGCGGCGCCCGCCACCAGAACGCCCGCGAGAGTCAGGCCGGCGGCCTTCAGCCCGCGTGACCGCCGGCCCGCTCGTCTGCCTTCGTCGTCTCCGCTCACGGGGAGGAACGTAAGTCCGAATTATTACAAGGGCGCTGCTCCGGCCGCCTTTCTTCGGAAAATCTCACCTTTCTCAGCTCAGTGTCACGGTCGGCACCGGGTTGCTCCCGCTCCAGGACCCGTTGAACCCGAAGGTCACCGAACCGCCGTCCGGCACGGTCCCGTTGTAGGAGGCGTTGGCACAGCTGACCGCCGAACCCGTCTGTGTGCAGGTCGCGTTCCAGGCCTGGGTGATCTGCTGGCCCGCCCCGTACGTCCAGTTCACCTTCCAGGACGACAGCGCGGCACCCGAGCAGGCGATCCGCACCTGGCCCGTGAAGCCGGTGTTCCACTGGTTGGCCACGCTGTAGGTCGCGGTGCAGGCCCCCGTCGGCGGGGTGGTCGTGCCGCCGAGCGCCTCCGCGATCGCGTGGTACGCCGGTTTCGGCGCGTAGTTCTCGTCGTACGGCGTCGCCGCGCCCTGCCCCGGGAAGGTGCTCGGGATCCAGGAGTCGGAGTCGGTGAAGCCCCAGACGGTGACGCCGGTGCAGCGGGCGACGGCCACGCAGGCGTTCATGACGGCCTTGTAGTCGGCGGCCTGCTGGGTGAGCTTGGCGCTGTCGGAGGGCAGGTTCATCCGGATGTCCAGCTCGGTGATCGCCACGTCGACGCCGAGGTCGGCGAAGCGCTGGATGTTCTGCTGGAGCGTGGACGGCACCTGACCGAGGATGAGGTGGGCCTGGAGACCGACGCCGTCGATCGGGACGCCCTGCTCCTTCAGCGACTTGACCAGGTTGTAGAGGGCGGTGCTCTTCGCGTTGACGCCCTCGACGTTGTAGTCGTTGATGTACAGCTCGGCGTCCGGGTCGGCGGCGCGGGCGGCGGTGAGGGCCTGGGCGATGTAGCCGGTGCCGAGGCCGTTGTACCAGAGGGTCTGGCGGTAGGTGCCGTCCTCGTTGAAGGGCTCGTTGACGACGTCCCAGGCGGCGAGCCGTCCCTTGTACCGGCCGACCTCTGTGGCGATGTGGTCGTTCAGCAGCGTGCTCAGCTGGGCCGGGGTCCAGGTGCCGTTCGTCAGCCAGCTCGGGTTCTGGCTGTGCCAGACCAGGGTGTGGCCGCGCACGTCCTGGTCGTGGGCCTCGGCGAAGGCGACGATCTGGTCCGCCTCCGTCCAGTCGAAGTTCCCCCGGGTCGGCTCGACCGAGCCCCACTTCATGGCGTTGCCGGGGGTCAGCCAGTTGAACTGAGCCCCGGCGATGTCGCCGTAGGTCCCGGTCAGCTTGGAGCCGGTGACCGCCGTGCCCATGGCCTTGCCCTTGGCGGCCGCGAGATCGCGCAGCGGGGTGTCGGCGGCGTGCGCGGTGGTGGTGCCGGCGGTCACCAGGGCGGCGACGGTGGCCGCTCCGGCCAGCAGAGCGGCGAGTCGTACACGTGACGAAGTTCTGGAGGATCTCACTGCGGGTGCCTCCGAAAGTTTCGGTCGTGCAGCCGATTGACTTCGGAGGAGTGTGGAGGTGGCGGCCCCACCCGTCAATACGTCAACTTCCGGCCACCGGCGGCCCGGCGGTACTGCTGCGCACCACCAGACTCGTCGCCAGCTCCACCCGCGTGGCCGCCGGAGACCCCTCCTCGCGCGCCAGATCGAGCACCAGCTTGGCCGCCGCCTCGGCCATCTCGGTCAGCGGCTGCCGTACGGTCGTCAGCGGCGGCCCCACCCAGGGCGCCACCGGCAGATCGTCGAACCCGACCACGCTCAGGTCCTCCGGGATCCTGAGCCCCAGCTCGCGCGCGGCCTCGTAGAGCCCGAGCGCCTGGAGGTCGTTCCCGGCGAAGACGGCGGTCGGCCGGTCCGGGCGGCGCAACAGCTCCAGGCCCAGCCGGTAGCCGGCCTCGTGGTGGAAGTCGCCGTTCTTGATGAGCGCCGGGTCGACCGGCAGCCCGGCGGTCTCCAGGGCGGCCCGGTAGCCGTCGACGCGGGCGCGGCTGCACATCATCCGGGAGGGCCCGCTGATCGCGCCGATCCGGGTGTGCCCGAGGTCGACGAGATGCCGGGTGGCGGCGAGCCCGCCCTGCCAGTTGGTGGCGCCGATGGAGGGCACGTCCGCGCCGGGGTCGCCGGCCGGGTCCATGACGACGAAGGGGATCGACCGGCTGGTGAGCAGGGCGCGCTGCGACTCGTCGAGGCCCGACAGCACGAGGATCACCCCGTGCGGGCGGCGGGCGGCGACCTGGTCGGCCCAGGTGCGTCCGGGTGTGAGCCGCCCCGCGCTCTCACTCAGTACGACGCTCAGCCCGGCGTCCCGGGCGACGTTCTCCACGCCCCGGATGACCTCCATCGCCCAGGCGCTCTCCAGTTCGTGGAAGACCAGGTCGATCAGGGGCGAACGGCTGGCCTCGGCGCGGCGGCGCCGGTAGCCGTGGGCGCGCAGCAGGTCCTCCACGCGGGTGCGGGTCGCCGGGGCGACGTCGGCGCGGCCGTTCAGCACCTTCGAAACAGTCGGCGCCGAGACGCCTGCCTCGCGGGCGATCTCGGCGAGGGTCGCGGTCTGCGACGAGCGGCCGGTTGCTGGGGCTGTCGCCCGGGATTCAGCGGGCTCCGGGGGTGTCATGGCGGCGATCGTATCCCTGCGCGACCTCTTGACGAACCCTTCCGACCCGCCTAGGTTCCCAAAACATTCGGCATGCATATCGAAACATTCGTTAGGGACATTCGATTAGGGACATTCGTGAGGGCCTTCACCCTGACAGGAGTTTCATGACCACCGCCCCCTGGCGTGACCCCGCCCTGCCCGCCGCCGCCCGCGTCGACGACCTCCTCTCCCGGATGACCCTTCAGGAGAAGACCGCCCAGCTCTACGGCGTGTGGGTGGGCGCCAGCACGGACGGCGAGGGAGTCGCGCCGTTGCAGCGCGAGATGACGGCCGACTACGAGTGGGACGAGCTGATCACCCATGGGCTGGGCCAGCTGACCCGCCCCTTCGGCACCGCCCCCGTGGACCCGGCGCTGGGCGCGCAGGCACTGGCCCGCGCCCAGCGCCGTATCGCGGCGGCGGGCCGCTTCGGCATCCCGGCACTCGCCCACGAGGAGTGCCTGGCGGGCTTCACGGCCTGGCAGGCCACCGCCTACCCGGTCCCGCTCGCCTGGGGCGCGAGCTTCGACCCGCCGCTCGTCGAGGAGATGGCCCGGGGCATCGGCCGGGACCTGCGCGCGGTCGGCGTCCACCAGGGCCTCGCCCCCGTCCTGGACGTCGTCCGCGACCCGCGCTGGGGACGGGTCGAGGAGACCGTCGGCGAGGACCCGTACCTCGTCGGCACGATCGGCGCCGCCTACGTCCGGGGCCTGGAGTCGGCCGGGATCGTCGCCACGCTCAAGCACTTCGCCGGGTACGCGTCCTCGACCGGCGCCCGCAACCTGGCGCCGGTACGGGCGGGCGCGCGGGAGTTCGCCGATGTGACGCTGCCGCCGTTCGAGCTGGCGCTGCGCGAGGGCGGGGCGCGCTCGGTGATGGCGGCGTACAACGAGACGGACGGCGTCCCGGCCTCCGCGGACCCGGCTCTGCTGACCGGACTCCTGCGCGAGGAGTGGGGTTTCACCGGCACGGTGGTCGCCGACTACTTCGGCGTCGGCTTCCTCCAGAGCCAGCACCGGGTCGCCGGCTCGGAGGCGGAGGCGGCCCACGCGGCGCTCGCGGCCGGCCTCGACGTCGAACTGCCCACCCTGAAGTGCTACGGCACACCGCTCCTGGACGCCGTGCGGGCGGGCGAGATCCCCGAGGAACTGATCGACCGGGCGGCGCGCCGGGTCCTGCTCCAGAAGTGCGAACTGGGCCTCCTGGACGAGGACTGGACCCCCGAGCCGACCGCCCTCATCGACCTCGACTCGACGGCGAACCGCGCCCTGGCCCGCCGTCTCGCCGAGGAGTCGGTGGTCCTGCTGGACAACCCGGACGGGGTCCTCCCGCTGTCCCCGGACACGAGGATCGCGGTGGTGGGCCCGCGGGCGGCCGACGCGCTGGCGATGCTCGGCTGCTACTCCTTCCCGTCCCATGTCCTCACCCACCACCCGGACATCCCGATGGGCATCGAGATCCCGACCGTCCTGGAGTCCCTGCGCACCGAACTCCCCGACGCCAAGGTGACGTTCGCGGAGGGCTGCGACACCTCGGACCCCGACCGGTCCGGCTTCGCGGAGGCGGTGGCGCGGACGTCCGAGGCGGACGTGTGCGTGGCGGTCCTGGGCGACCGGGCGGGCCTGTTCGGGCGGGGCACGTCGGGCGAGGGCTGCGACGTGACGGACCTTCGGCTCCCGGGTGTGCAGGCCGAACTGCTGGACACCCTGGTCGCCACCGGCGTACCCGTCGTCCTGGTGCTGCTGACCGGCCGGCCGTACGCGCTCGGCCGCTGGAACGGGCGCCTCGCCGCCGCGGTGCAGGCGTTCTTCCCGGGCGAGGAGGGCGGCCCGGCGGTCGCGGGAGTGCTGTCGGGCCGCGTCAACCCCTCGGGCCGCCTCCCGGTGAGCGTCCCCCAGGTGCCGGGCGGCCAGCCCTGGACCTACCTCCAGCCGCCGCTGGGCCTGGCGGGCGAGGTCAGCAATCTGGACCCGACGCCGCTGTACGCGTTCGGGCACGGACGGTCGTACACGTCCTTCGCCTGGGAGTCCGACGCCGCCGACGCCGAGATCGGCACGGACGGCTCCTACGACATGGGCGTGACCGTCCGCAACACCGGTGACCGCGAGGGCGCCGAGGTCGTCCAGCTGTACCTGCACGACCCGGTGGCCTCGGTGACCCGCCCGGACGTCCGCCTGATCGGCTACCGGCGTGTGGAGCTGGCCCCGGGAGAGGCGGCGCGGGTGTCCTTCCGCTTCCACACCGACCTGTCCTCCTTCACAGATCGTTCACTCCGCCGGGTCGTCGAACCGGGCATCCTGGAGCTGCGGTTGGCGGCGTCCAGTACGGACGTACGGCATACGGCCCGGCTGAACCTCACGGGGCCGGTACGGGTGCTGGGCCCGGACCGCCTGCTGCGCTGCGAGACGGAGGTGTCGGGACCGGCCTGACCCTCCGCACCTGGGGGAGGCTCACCATGGACAGGTACGTCCACCACGAACTGCGGGCCGTGTACACCGCGTTCGCCGCTCTCGCCGTCTGTGTGCCGGTGACGGTGGGTGTGCGCGGTGCGCCCATGACGGCCTACGGGGTGGGGCGGTTCGCCCTGGGCCTGATCGCCTTCACGGTGGTGTTCACCCTGCTCGGCGCGACCCGGCTCAAGTGGGTCGGCGAGATACGGGACTTCGAGTCCGCGGTCCCCCTGGAGCAGCCCCCGACGGCCGTCGTCTCGCTGCGCCGCCGCCCCCTCAACTGGTGGCTCCTCCCGGTGATGCTGGTCCCGACCCTGGTCCTCGCCATCGCCTACGCGCCCTGGATCGCCCTGCTCCCCCTGTGGTCGGCGCTGGTCTGGCTGGGGCAGGCATGGCTGGCCGCCGGGTGGGAGCGCAGGAACGGCAAGGTGCTGTGGCGCGGCCACGACACGGACGCACCGTGGAAGCTGTCGTACTCCCCCGCCGTACGGGAGGTTGTCAGTACCCCCGCCTAGATTCCGGCCATGCACCCCACCTTCGGCGCCCGGGTCGTGGCCTTCCCGCTTCGGCGACTGGGAGAGCGCCTGTCCACAGGAACTGATGACCCGACGGAAGTGGTACTTCTGGTGGGACTAGTCCGCCGGCACGGACTCGAACCGCCACCGGTGCACCGCCCGAGTCACCAACTCGCCGTCCGGCTCGGGCAGTTCCGGCAGGTCAGCGGCCAGATCCGCGTCCCACCAGGTGATAACGAGCACCCGGTCCTGAGGCGCCCGGAAGGTCTCCCGCCGCAGCGGGGCGCGGGGCAGCTCCTGTGCCCGCGCCCAGGCGAGGAGTTCCTCGCCCCGTCCGTCGACCGCCCGGGCCTCCCACATCAGCGCGACCGTCACGAGTAGAGGTTCTCCTTGCTGACCTCGTGCACATGGTCGTGGCCGGGGACATGCGGGTCCGTCACCGGCAGCGAGGAGTCCGCCGACAGGTCCCAGCTGGAGGCGGGCCGGTTCCGGGCGACCATCTCCGCGCCCAGCGCCGCCACCATCGCCCCGTTGTCCGTGCACAGCTTCGGCCGCGGCACCCGCAGCCGGATCCCGGCCGCCTCGCACCGCTCCTGAGCGAGCACCCGCAGCCGGGAGTTGGCGGCGACACCGCCGCCGATCATCAAGTGGTCGACGCCCTCGTCCTTGCAGGCACGGACGGCCTTGCGGGTCAGCACGTCCACGACCGCCTCCTGGAAGGACGCCGCCACGTCCCGCACCGGCACCTCCTCGCCGGCCGCCCGCTTGGCCTCGATCCAACGGGCCACCGCGGTCTTGAGACCGGAGAAGGAGAAGTCGTACGCCGGATCGCGCGGCCCGGTCAGCCCGCGCGGGAACGCGATCGCCGACGGGTCGCCCTCCTTCGCGTACCGGTCGATGACCGGACCGCCCGGGAAGCCGAGGTTCAGCACACGCGCGATCTTGTCGAACGCCTCGCCCGCCGCGTCGTCGATGGTCGCGCCCATGGGCCGCACATCGGAGGTGATGTCGCTGGAGAGCAGCAGAGAGCTGTGCCCCCCGGACACCAGCAGCGCCATCGTCGGCTCGGGCAGCGCCCCGTGCTCCAGCTGGTCCACACAGATGTGGGACGCGAGGTGGTTGACGCCGTACAGCGGCTTGCCGAGCGCGTAGGCGTACGCCTTCGCCGCCGATACGCCGACCAGCAGCGCGCCCGCCAGACCGGGGCCCGCGGTCACCGCGATGCCGTCCAGGTCCTTCGCCGTGACCCCGGCTTCCTTCAGCGCGCGGTCGATGGTCGGCACCATCGCCTCCAGATGCGCCCGCGAGGCGACCTCGGGCACGACCCCGCCGAAGCGGGCGTGCTCGTCGACGCTGGAGGCGATCGCGTCCGCGAGCAGGGTGGTGCCGCGGACGATGCCGACGCCGGTCTCGTCGCAGGAGGTCTCGATGCCGAGGACGAGAGGTTCGTCAGTCATTGTTCTCGGTTCCTTGTTCGGAGGTGGAACCCGCGGCGGAGCCGTTCTTGGATTCCGTGGTCAGTCGCATGACCAGGGCGTCGACATTGCCGGGCTGGTAGTAGCCGCGCCGGAAGCCGATCGCCTCGAAGCCGTACCGCTCGTACAGCTTCTGCGCGCGCACGTTGTCGATCCGGCACTCCAGCATCACTTCGGCGCACTCGAAGGCGGTGGCCGCGCGCAGCAGTTCGGTCAGCAGCCGCCCGCCGAGCCCGGTGCCCCAGTGGTCGCGGGCGACGGCGATGGTCTGCACGTCCGCCAGATCACCGGAGGCGGCGAGCCCGGCGTAGCCGACGAGCCGTCCGCCGTCCTCGGCGACGACATAGCGCCGGGTCGCCGAGGCGCCGCGCGCATGGGCCAGCTCGGACCAGAACATGCCCCGCGACCAGGCGTCCTCGGGAAAGAGGTCCTTCTCAAGCACCAGTACGGGATCGATGTCCCACCAGCGCATCTCGCGCAGCACGGAGGTCACTTGGGGGTGACCACCTTGTAGTTCTTCGGCACCTGGGCGTCGGGGCGGCGCAGATACAGCGGCCGCGGGGCGGGCAGTTCCGCACCGGCGGCGAGTCTCTCGGCGGCGAGCGCGGCGAGCGCGGCGGCGGAGACATGCTCGGGCTCGCGCGCGACCGGGAAGGTGTCCGGGTAGAGCAGCGCCCCGGCCCCGACGGCGGGCAGCCCCGCGACCTGCTCGGCGATCTCGGCGGGCCGGTCGACGGCCGGGTCGGTCAGCCGCGTACGGGAGTCGGCGTAGCGCGCCCAGTAGACCTCCTTGCGCCGCGCGTCGGTCGCCACGACGAAGGGTCCCTCGTCGATGTCGGCGGCGTAGGCGAGCCCGTCGAGCGTGCACACACCGTGCACGGGGACGCCGAGCGCGAGCCCGAAGGTGTCGGCGGTCATCAGTCCGACGCGCAGTCCGGTGTAGGGGCCGGGCCCGATCCCTACGACGATGCCGGTGACGGCGTCGAGCTTCAGCCCGGCCTCGGCGAGGACGCGGTCGACGGCCGGCAGCAGCAGCTCGCCGTGCCGGCGCGCGTCCACCTGACTCGAAGAGGCGACGACGTCCGTACCGTCGTGCAGGGCGACGGTCACGGCGGGGGTGGCGGTATCCAGAGCGAGCAAGAGCACGCAAACAGCCTACGGCTCCCGCGCCGCGCGTATCGCCGCCCCGGTCACGGCGCCGCCGACTGCTAACGTCGCCGAGGATCACGCCGTACGACGACGAGGTGGACGACCGTGCCCAGTTCCAGCGCCGGGATCGTGACCGGCCTCACCACGGCGGCCCTGATCACGGTGGGTTTCCTCGCCTACCAGGCCTCGGCGGACGTGCCGGCCTCGCTCGGCGCCTCGCAGGCCGTCGGTGAGCCCGCGGCCGTCGCCTCGAAGGCGCCCCGTGACACCGGGCATCCCACCGCCCTGCCCGCCGGCTCCGGCAAGGGTGAACGGGTCGTGTACTCGGTGGACGACGACCGGGTCTGGCTGGTCGGCAAGGGCAACAGGGTCCAGCGCACCTTCAGGGTCACCCCGGGCACGGTCGACCCGGTCCCGGGCACCTACTACGTCACGTCCCGCTCCAACTCGGTCACCGGCACCGACGGCACCCCCATCGAGCACGTCGTCCGCTTCACCAGCGTCGACAGCGTCACGATCGGCTTCAGCGCGGCCGTCGACGGCTCGCTCCCCGAGAACGACCCCACGGCCAAGACCGGCGGCATCCGCGAGTCCCGCGAGGACGGCAACGCGATGTGGGACTTCGCGACGATCGGCCAACGGGTCGTCGTGATCCGCTGAGGGTCCCTAGGCGGCTTTACGGTGCTCGACCCCACGTGGCCGGCCCGTCTCCCGGTCAGGGACCCGCGGCGGCGTCGAGATCGCATGCGCCGCGGCACACGCCGCCAGCAGGTCACGCATGGGTACCGCGGACACCACGCGGGGCGCCGCCTCGTCTCGTTCCGTGGCCGCCATGGACGCCTCCTGAGCACCGGGGGCGGACGTAGTTAGGTAGACCTAACTACGAACTGGATACCATGTGACCACGCACACGACCGCAAATGCAATAACTTGCCGACGTCTTGTCGGAATATTCATCCACCGATGCTCAAGCGGGACAGCACGCGCAGGCTCAGGCGGACAGCACACCGAGGTCGACGCTCGCCCAGCGCTCCCCGAGCCCGGTCAGCGTCACATGGCGTACCTCGTCGGTGGTGTCCCCGACGGCCCGGTGGATCCACACCTGGAGCCGGTCGTCGGTGAGCTCCTCGACCTTGCCCTCGCCCCACTCCACGACGATCACCGAGTCGGACAGCGAGACATCGAGGTCGAGGTCCTCCATCTCGTCGAGCCCGCCGCCCAGGCGGTACGCGTCGACGTGGACGAGCGGCGGACCGTCACCGAGGGACGGGTGCACCCGGGCGATGACGAAGGTCGGCGACGTGACGGCCCCCCGCACGCCCAGCCCCTCCCCGAGCCCCCGGGTCAGCGTCGTCTTGCCCGCCCCGAGCTCCCCGCTGAGCATCACGAGATCCCCGGCGCGCAACAGCTTGGCCAGCTTCAGGCCCAGCTCACGCATCTGCTCGGGGGAGGTGACGGTCAGTTCGGTCTCAGCCGGGCTGTGCGGTGCTGTTGGTGCTTCCATAGCCACCCACGGTAGCTCCTGCCGGCACGGCACCCGCGCGGGTGAGAAGGTCGGCGATGCGGTCGGTGACCACTTCCGGGTGTTCCAGCATCACGAGGTGCCCGGCGTCCGGCACGAGCACCAGTTCGGCGTCCGGCAGCAGCCCGGCGATGGCCTCGCTGTGCTCGCTCGGCGTGACGAGGTCCCCGATCCCGGCCAGCACGAGCACCGGCAGGTCCGCGAAGCGGGCGAGCGCCTCGGTCTTGTCGTGGTCGGTGAACGCCGGGTAGAACTCGGCGACCACGTCGATCGGCGTCCCCTCGATCATCCGCTCGGCGAACCGGGCGACGGCCGGATCCACGTCCCGGCTCGCGAACGAGTACCGCTTGATGATCCCCGCGAACAGATCGGCGGTGGCCTGCCGCCCCTTCTCCACCAGCTCGGCCCGCTGCCCCAGCGCCTTCAGCACCCCGGGCAGGATCCGTCGTACGGCATTCACTCCCGCGACGGGCAGCCCGAAGTTGACCTCGCCGAGCCCCCCCGACGACGTGCCGACGAGGGCGACGGCGACCACCCGCTCACGGATCAGCTCGGGGAACTCGTCGGCGAGTGCCATGACGGTCATCCCGCCCATGGAGTGCCCCACGAGCACGATCGGCCCCTCGGGCGCGGCGGCGTCGATGACGGCCTTCAGATCGCGCCCCAGCTGGTCGATGCTGACCGGCACGTCGTCCTGCACCTGCTGCACCCCGCGCCCGGACCGGCCGTGGCTGCGCTGGTCCCAGTGGACGGTTCGCACGACCCCGCGCAGCGCGGCCCGCTGGAAGTGCCAGGAGTCCTGGCTGAGGCAGTAGCCGTGGCTGAAGACGACGGTGACGGGCAGCGGGGCCTTGCGTCCGAAGAGCCGGCGCCGGCGCGGGGCGGACCCGCCCTCCGGCTCCACGTCGTCGACCTCGTAGTACAGCTCGGTGCCGTCGTCGGCGTACGCCTTGCCGGGCATCCCGCGCAGCGAGCCGTACGGCCCGGCGGAGTCGAGCGCGAGCCGCGCCTTCTTGCGCATGCCGCGGCCGACGGTCATCCGCTCGATGGCGACACCGGCCGCCGCGCCCGCCGCGACCACGCCTATCGCGGCGCCCGCGATCCCGGTCGCCCGGCGCCAGTTCCCGGCCGCCCCCGTGGCGGAGACCACGGCTACGACAGCCTCCGCGCTGCTCTCGCTCACGTACCGCTCCTCTTCGCCGGACTACAGGACCACCACTTGCTGTTGGGGCGGTTACCCCGGTTGTCCCTCATTCACATAGACGCGGGGAACCCGGCTTCCGATCCGCGTGACGATTTCGTACGCGATGGTCCCGGCCGCCTGTGCCCAGTCCTCGGCGGTGGGCTCACCGCGGTCGCCGGGCCCGAAGAGGATCGCCTCCGAGCCGGTCCCGGGCTCGTCGCCGCCGAGGTCGACGACGAACTGGTCCATGGCGATCCGCCCCGCGACGGTCCGCCACTTGCCGCCGACCAGGACGGGTCCGGTGCCGGAGGCGTGCCGCGGGACGCCGTCCGCGTACCCGACGGGCACCAGCCCGAGGGTGGTCTCGCCGGGGGTGACGTAGTGATGGCCGTAACTGACGCCGTGCCCGCCCGGGACCCGCTTGACCAGCGCCAGCGACGCGCTCAGCGTCATCACCGGGCGCAGCCCGAAGTCGGCCGGGCTGCCGAGTTCGGGGCTCGGCGAGATGCCGTAGACGGCGACGCCGGTCCGCACGAGGTCGAAGTGCGTCTCGGGAAGCGTGAGCGTGGCCGGTGAGTTGGCGATGTGCCGTACCTCGGGCCGGACCCCTGCCTCCTCGGCGTACGACACCATCTCCCGGAAGAGGCTGAGCTGAGCGGCGATGGAGGGGTGCCCCGGTTCGTCGGCGCAGGCGAGGTGCGACCAGAGTCCGGTGATGCGCAGGAGGCCTTCCTCCTCGGCCCGCAGGGCGTGGGCGACCAGCTCGGCCCAGTCGGCCCCCGGCTGGCATCCGTTGCGCCCCAGGCCGGTGTCGGCCTTGAGCTGCACGCGCGCGGGGGTGCGGGCCTCCCGGGCGGCCGCGACGACCTCCTCCAGCGCCCACATCCCGCTGACGGAGACGTCGAGATCGGCCTCGACGGCCTCGCGCCAGGGTCCGCCCGGAGTCCACAGCCAGCACATGATGCGGACGTCGTGGAGACCCTTGCGCCGCAGCTCAAGAGCTTCCTCGGGGGTCGCCGTGCCCAGCCAGGTCGCTCCCGCCTCGACGGCCGCGCGGGCACACGGCACCGCCCCGTGGCCGTACGCGTCGGACTTGACCACGGCCATCAGGGCCGCGTCCGGCGCGAGGGCGCGCAGGACCCGCACATTGGCGCGCAGGGCGGCCAGATCGATCTCGGCGCGGGCACGCAGGGGCGCGCTCCGCGGGGCAGGTGTCTCACTCATGGCGCCCCCAGTCTCTCAGAGGGGTCCGACAGTCCCTTCGGACGCCTACGCTCCGGGTCGCCGCCCCCAGACATAGACCCGGTCGCCCTTCTTCAGCACACCCCACAGCTTGCGCGCGTCGCCGAGCCGCAGATTGACGCAGCCCATGGAGCCGACGGTGGTGAAGATGCTGTCGTAGACGGCGTGGAAGGCCTGTCCGCCGCTGAAGAACTGCGCGTAGGGCATGGGCTGGTGGTAGAGCGTGGACACATGGTTCTTGTGCTTCCAGTAGACCGTGAACCAGCCCGTACGGGTCCGGTACCCGGCCCGGCCGCTGCGCATGGGCACCGGTCCGAAGACGACCTTTTTCCCCTTCTGCACCCAGGTGATCTGCCGGTCCTGGTCGACACAGGCGACGCGGTACGTGCGGACCGGACACTTCTTGGCGGCATTGGGGTTCTTCTTGGCGGACAGGTACTGCATCCGGGACCAGGTGATCGGCCCCGCGAACCCGATGGCGGGCTTGATCTTGTGCTTGACCTGGAAGGCGCGGATGGCCTTGCAGTCGGCCTTCGACTGCTTCCCGTCCACCTTCAGCTTCAGCCACCGCTCGACCTGCCGCTGATAGGGCCCGCGTGACGTGGTGCACGCGACCCGGGCGACGGCGTCGGAGAGCGGCACGTACTCGACCAGGTCGTACGCCCCCGGGGCGGCCTCCGCCGGTTCGACGGCATCCTCCGCGGCGCTGGGCACGTACACCTGGGGCGCGAGGACCTGGTCGGGGGTGACGGTCTGCCAGGGCTGGTACTCGCCGGGGACGAGTTCGGCGCCGGCGCCGGGGGCGGGGGGCGCGGGCTCGGCAAAGGCGGCTTGGGCGGGCAGCACGGTGGCGGCTACGAGGAGCGCGGCGACGCTCCGGCGGGCGACATGTCTGCTGATCATGCGATCAGACAAACCTGGGCTCCGCGAGGACAGGGGGTACCACGCGGAGAGGTCACTCGGACGTACGCAGCCCCGCCCAGCCGGCCCGCCTACCCGGCCCGCACATCCCTCCAGGCCCCGCGAATCCCCTCCGCCACGTCATGCGCCCCCACCGGCGCCCCCTCCGCGGCGAACCGCCCAGCCAGCCCGTGCAGATACGCCGCCACACTCCCCGCGTCCACCGCGGAGAGCCCGGCCGCCAGCAAGGACCCCGCAAGGCCCGACAGCACGTCCCCGCTGCCCGCCGTGGCCAGCCAGGCGGTCCCCGTCGGGTTCACCCGCACCGCCCCGCCCCCGGAGTCCGCGACCAGCGTCGTCGACCCCTTGAGCAGCACCGTCGCCCCGTACCGCCCCGCCAGCTCCCGTACGGACTCCAGCCGGGCCTCCTCGACCGACTCCCGCGCCACCCCCAGCAACGCCGCCGCCTCCCCGGCATGCGGCGTCATCAGGGTCGGCGCGCGACGCCCCCGCACGGCGCCGACGTCCGCGAGGCGCAGTCCGTCCGCGTCGATCAGCACCGGCACGTCCGCGTCCAGCACCTCCGCGACACCCGCCGCGTCGTCCCCCGCCCCGGGCCCGACGACCCAGGCCTGCACCCGCCCCGCCCGTTTCGGGCCCTGGTCCGACACCAGCGTCTCGGGAAAGCGGGCGATGACGGCGTCCCCGGCGGGCCCGACGTACCGCACCGCCCCCGCACCGCCCCGCAACGCGCCCGCGACGGCGAGCACGGCCGCGCCCGGGTACCGCGCCGACCCGGCGGCGATCCCCACGACCCCCCGCCGGTACTTGTCGCTCTCCCCCGTCGGCACCGGCAGCAACCGGGCCACATCCGCGTGCTGCAACGCCTCCAGCTCCGCCTCGGCGGGCAGCGCCAGCCCGATGTCCACCAGCCGCACGGACCCGGCGTACTCCCGGGCCGGGTCCACCAGGAGCCCCGGCTTGTGCGTGCCGAAGGTGACGGTGAGGTCGGCGCGGATCGCGGCCCCGCGCACCTCCCCCGTGTCGGCGTCGACGCCGCTGGGCAGGTCGACGGCCACGACGCCGGCGCGCGAGTCCTGGACCACCGAGGCGAGCCGGGCCGCCTCCGGCCGCAGTCCGCCCTTCCCGCCGATCCCGACGATGCCGTCCAGGACGACGTCGGCCCGCAGGATCAGGTCCTCGGCCGCCTCCACGCCCACCACCGCGCCGCCCGCCCGCCGCAGTGCCGCGAGCCCGCCGGCATGGGCCCGCTCCGGCGTGAGCAGCACCGCGGAGACCCCGGCGCCGCGCCGCGCGAGCCGGGCCCCGGCGTACAGGGTGTCCCCGCCGTTGTCACCGCTGCCCACCAGCAGGACGACCCTGCTGCCGTACACCCTTCCCATCAAGTCCGCGCAGGCGGCGGCGAGTCCGGCGACCGCCCGCTGCATCAACGCTCCCTCCGGCAGCCGTGCCATGAGCTCCCGCTCGGCCGCCCTGACCGTCTCCACGCTGTACGCAGTACGCATGGGACCGAGTCTCCCCCGAGCGTGACGAACCTCGCCGCAGCCATTGACGCTTTACCGCGCCTTTGTCGAATTCGCCCACCCTCACGGCACGAATCGATTCAGTCGTCGATCCGCGAGAGCCTCTGCGGCACGAACACGACGTTCCGCACCATCACGCGGTGCCCGGCAGGCCTCGGCGGCGTCACTACCCCTCCGCGACGACGACCGCCGAAGCCACACCGGCGTCGTGACTGAGCGACACATGCCAGGTCCGCACGCCCAGCGCGGCCGCCCGCGCCGCGACCGTTCCGGTGACCCGGAGCCGGGGCTGCCCGCTGTCCTCGACGTACACCTCGGCATCGGTCCAGTGCAGTCCGGCGGGCGCGCCCAGGGCCTTGGCCAGCGCCTCCTTCGCGGCGAACCGCGCCGCGAGCGAGGCGATCCCCCGGCGCTCCCCGCTGGGCAGCAGCAACTCGCTGTCGAGGAACAGCCGCCGCGCCATCCCGGGGGTGCGCTCCAGCGACGCCGCGAACCGCTCGATCTCCGCCACGTCGATCCCGACGCCGATGATGCTCATGCGGTGCACCCTATGACCACGCTCCGGAGCTCGGTCCCCTACTCCACCGTCACCGACTTGGCCAGGTTCCGGGGCTGGTCCACCTCGTTGCCCCGGGCCGTGGCCAGCTCGCACGCGAAGACCTGGAGCGGCACCGTCGCCACCAGCGGCTGGAGCAGCGTGGGGGTGGCCGGGATGCGGATCAGGTGGTCGGCGTACGGGACCACCGCCTCGTCGCCCTCCTCCGCGATCACGATGGTGCGGGCGCCCCGGGCCCTGATCTCCTGGATGTTGGACACGATCTTGTCGTGGAGGACGGACCGGCCTCGCGGCGACGGCACGACCACCACCACGGGCAGGTCCTCCTCGATCAGCGCGATCGGACCGTGCTTCAGCTCGCCCGCCGCGAAGCCCTCGGCGTGCATGTAGGCGAGTTCCTTCAGCTTCAACGCCCCCTCCAGCGCCACCGGATACCCCACGTGCCGCCCGAGGAAAAGGACCGTGTTCTTCGAGGCCAGCGACCTGGCCAGGGCACGTACCGGCTCCATGGTCTCCAGCACCCGCTCCACCTCGCCGGAGATCTGCGACAGGTCCCGGATGACTGCGGAGATCTCGTCGCCCCACTTGGTGCCCCGCACCTGACCCAGATACAGGGCCACCAGATAGCACGCCACCAGCTGCGTCAGAAACGCCTTCGTCGACGCCACCGCCACCTCGGGACCGGCGTGCGTGTACAGCACCGCGTCCGACTCACGAGGGATCGTGGAGCCGTTGGTGTTGCAGATCGCCAGCACCTTGGAGCCCTGCTCCCGCGCGTGCCGCAGCGCCATCAGCGTGTCCATGGTCTCGCCGGACTGGGAGATGGCGATCACCAGGGACCGCGCCCCCAGGATCGGGTCCCGGTACCGGAACTCGCTCGCCAGCTCCACCTCGCAGGGGATCCGGGTCCAGTGCTCGATGGCGTACTTGGCGATCAGCCCCGCGTGGAAGGCCGTACCGCAGGCCACGATCACCACCTTGTCCACCTCGCGCAGCTCGGACGCGCTGATCCGCACCTCGTCCAGCGTGAGGGAGCCGTCCGCGTCGATGCGGCCCAGCAGGGTGTCGGCGACCGCCTTCGGCTGCTCGGCGATCTCCTTGAGCATGAAGTAGTCGTAGCCGCCCTTCTCCGCGGCGGACGCGTCCCAGTCCACGTGGTACGACCTGACCTCCGCCGGACGGCCGTCGAAGCCCGTCACCGTCACCCCGTCCCGGCGCAGCTCCACCACCTGGTCCTGACCCAGCTCGATCGCGGAGCGCGTGTGGGCGATGAAGGCGGCGACATCGGAGGCCAGGAACGCCTCCCCCTCCCCCACACCCACCACCAGCGGCGAGTTCCGCCGCGCCCCCACCACCACGTCCGGCTCGTCCGCGTGCACCGCGACCAGCGTGAACGCGCCGTCCAGCCGCCGGCACACCAGCCGCATCGCCTCCGCGAGGTCGGCCGTCCCGGAGAACTCCTCCGCCAGCAGGTGCGCCACGACCTCCGTGTCCGTCTCGGAGGACAGCGTGTGTCCGCGCTCCGCCAGCTCGGCCCGCAGGACGGCGAAGTTCTCGATGATCCCGTTGTGGACGACCGAGACCCGGCCCGCGTTGTCCAGATGGGGATGGGCGTTCGCGTCCGTCGGGCCGCCGTGGGTGGCCCACCGGGTGTGGCCGATGCCCGTCCCGCCCGTCGGCAGGGGCCGGTCCACCAGTTCCTTCTCCAGGTTGACGAGCTTGCCCGCCTTCTTCGCGGCCGCCAGCCCCCCGTCCGCCAGCACGGCGACGCCCGCCGAGTCGTACCCCCGGTACTCCAGCCGCTTCAGTCCGGCCATCACGACCTCGAGCGCCGACTGCGACCCCACGTAACCCACGATTCCGCACATGCGCCGCAGCCTAAAGGCGAAACCTTGCCCGAACAGCGCCCGAACCGGCCTCCGGCTGCCCGAAATCGGAAATTCCCACCGCCGTACGAACCCCCGACGCACTCAGAGCGGCCGCCGCGTGACGGACCCCACCCGCCATCCCGTTCAAACTCCGTTAACAATGGACTGTGATCTCTCCGGTCTCCTCGATGCCCCGGAGCGCCCACCGGCACAAGCCGGAGGCGACTCCCTACGTCGACCTCACCCGTGCCGAGTGGAGCGCGCTGCGCGACAAGACGCCGCTGCCGCTCACCGCCGAGGAGGTCGAGAAGCTGCGCGGTCTGGGCGATGTCATCGACCTCGACGAGGTGCGCGACATCTATCTGCCGCTCTCCCGGCTCCTCAACCTCTACATCGGTGCCACGGACGGCCTCAGAGGGGCGCTGAACACCTTCCTCGGCGAACAGGGTGCCCAGTCCGGCACCCCCTTCGTCATAGGGGTCGCCGGCTCGGTGGCCGGCGGCAAGTCCACGGTCGCCCGGCTCCTCCAGGCCCTGCTCTCCCGCTGGCCCGAGCACCCCCGCGTCGAGCGCGTGACGACGGACGGCTTCCTGCTGCCGACCAAGGAGTTGCAGGCCCGCGGTCTGATGTCGAGGAAGGGTTTCCCCGAGTCGTACGACCGACGGGCGCTGACCCGTTTCGTCGCCGACATCAAGGCGGGCAAGGACGAGGTGACGGCCCCCGTCTACTCCCACCTCATCTACGACATCGTCCCCGGCGAGAAGCTCGTGGTGCGCCGCCCGGACATCCTGATCGTCGAGGGCCTCAACGTCCTTCAGCCCGCCCTCCCCGGCAAGGACGGCCGCACCCGCGTGGGCCTCGCCGACTACTTCGACTTCAGCGTGTACATCGACGCCGGCCCCGAGGACGTCGAACGCTGGTACCTCAACCGCTTCAAGAAGCTGCGCCAGACGGCCTTCCAGAACCCCGACTCCTACTTCCGCAAGTGGACCCAGGTGTCGGAGGAGGAGGCCCTCGACTACGCCCGCACCCAGTGGCGCACCATCAACAAGCCCAACCTGATCGAGAACATCGCCCCCACCCGCGGCCGCGCCACCCTAGTCGTCCGCAAGGGTCCCGACCACAAGGTCCAGCGCCTGCGCCTGCGCAAGCTCTGAACCATCCCACCGGGCCTGTTAGAAAGGCGTCATGCTGCATCTGCGCCTGATCACCCCGGCCGAGAAGACCGACGACGTGGTCCGACTGATCGAGAACACGGTCGGCACCACCCACCTGGTCGTCCTGCCGGGCGCCGCCCGCAACCCCGCCGGGGACGTCGTGATGTGCGACGTGGCCCGCGAGGCCGGTGACGAACTCATCGGCGCGCTACGCGAGTTGGACCTCGACAAGACCGGCTCCATCGCCGTCGAGAACATCGACCTGTCGCTCTCCGAGCGGGCCGACAAGGCCGAGGACGACGCCCCGGGCGAGGGCGCCGACGCGGTCCTGTGGGAGCACCTCACGGACGCCACCCACGAGGAGTCGACGCTCTCGGTCACCTACGTCGCCTTCATCACGCTGGCAACGATGATCGCCGCCTGCGGTGTGGTCCTCGACAATGCGATCCTGATCGTGGGTGCGATGGCGGTGGGCCCGGAATTCGGCCCATTGGCCGCGTTCAGCACGGCGATCGTCCAACGCCACCCCAAGCTGGCCCTGCGCTCACTGATCGCGCTGCTGGTGGGCTTCGCGGTGGCCATGTTGGTGACGGTCGGCTTCAGCTACTTCATGGACTCCGTGAACCTCTTCAGCGCCGAGCAGTTGGAAGCCACGCGCCCCAACACCAACTTCATCTACCGGCCCGACTGGTTCTCCTTCGTCGTGGCCGTCCTCGCCGGCTGCGCGGGCACCCTGTCCCTGACCTCGGCCAAGTCCGGCGCCCTCGTCGGCGTCGCGATCTCGGTGACCACAGTCCCGGCGGCCGCGAACGCCGCCGTCGCCTTCAGCTTCAACGAGTACAAGCAGGCCTGGGGTTCAACGGAGCAGCTCCTGCTGAACCTCCTGGGCATCGTCCTGGCAGGCACCCTCACCCTGCTGCTCCAGAAGTGGCTCTGGAAACGCCCTGAGGGGCAACGCCCTTAGGGGCGCGGGGAACTGCGCGACCAGCCACGAAACACCCGCAGCCCGCAACACACAGCCCCCCCACCCCGAACCCGGCGTCCTAACCCAGCGCCGACTTCACCGCATCGGCCAACCGGCCGGCCACAGACCGAGCCTGATCGATGTCCGCCGCCTCGACCATCACCCGAACCAACGGCTCGGTACCGGACGGCCGCAGCAACACCCGCCCCGTGGCCCCGAGTTCCCGCTCGGCCTCGGCGACGGCCGCGGCCAGCTCGCCCGAGCTCCCCACCCGCGTACGATCCACGTCCGGCACATTGATGAGCACCTGAGGCAGCCGCTCCATCACACCCGCGAGGTCCCGCAGCGACCGCCCGGTCTCCGCGACCCGCGCCGCGAGCATGAGCCCGGTCAGCGTCCCGTCACCGGTGGTGGCGTGATCGAGAATGATGACGTGCCCGGACTGCTCGCCACCGAGCGCGTACCCGTGCTCCTTCATCGCCTCCAGCACATACCGGTCGCCCACCGCCGTCTGGATGAGGCGCAGCCCCTCCCGCTCCATCGCCAGCTTGAACCCGAGGTTCGACATGACGGTCGCGACGACGGTGTCGGCCCGCAGCGCGGAGCGTTCCCGCATCGCCAGCGCGAGCACGGCCATGATCTGGTCGCCGTCCACCTCGTCACCGGTGTGGTCCACGGCGAGGCAGCGGTCGGCGTCCCCGTCGTGCGCGATGCCGAAGTCGGCCCCGTGCTCCACGACGGCGGCCTTCAGCAGGCCGAGGTGGGTCGACCCGCACCCGTCGTTGATGTTGAGCCCGTCCGGCGAGGCACCGATCGTGATCACTTCGGCCCCGGCCCGGGTGAACGCCTCCGGGGAGACCCGCGCGGCCGCGCCGTGCGCCTCGTCGAGGACGATCTTCAGGCCTTCGAGCCGGTTCGGGAGGACACCGATGAGATGGGCGACGTACTGGTCGAAGCCCTCCAGGTACTCACGGACGCGTCCCACGCCCGAACCCGTCGGCCGGTCCCAGGGCTCGCCGTGCCGGTGGGACTCGTAGACCGACTCGATCCGCTCCTCCAGCTCGTCGTCGAGCTTGTGCCCGCCGCGGGCGAGGAACTTGATGCCGTTGTCGGGCATGGCGTTGTGGCTGGCGGACAGCATGACGCCGAGGTCGGCGCCGAGAGCGCCCGTGAGGTACGCCACGGCCGGCGTCGGCAGTACGCCGACCCGCAGGACGTCGACACCGGCGCTCGCGAGGCCCGCGACCACGGCGGCCTCCAGGAACTCCCCGGACGCGCGCGGATCCCGTCCGACCACCGCCGTAGCCCGGTGGCCCTCGAAGGTACCCGCCTCGGCCAGTACGTGGGCCGCCGCTACCGACAGACCCAGGGCCATCTCGGCCGTCAGGTCCGCGTTGGCGACGCCGCGCACGCCGTCCGTGCCGAAGAGTCGTCCCACTTGTCCTCCTGATAGAGCGCTGCCACTCGGAGATCATCCGATCGCACAAGTCTGAGAACGTCTTGTGCCGTTATACGCCTAAGGCTGTGATAAACGAACGCCCCGACGGCACTGTGGCGTGCCGCCGGGGCGTTCGGACGTACTGCTGACGTGCGAGTACGAGCTGCAGGCAGCGAAGCTTAACGCTTGCTGTACTGCGGGGCCTTGCGGGCCTTCTTGAGACCGGCCTTCTTGCGCTCGACCGCACGGTCGTCGCGGCGGAGGAAGCCGGCCTTCTTGAGGGCGCCGCGGTTGTTGTCCACGTCGGCCTCGTTCAGCGCGCGGGCCACGCCGAGGCGCAGGGCGCCGGCCTGGCCGGAGACACCGCCACCCGCGATGCGGGCGATGACGTCGTAGCGGCCGTCGAGCTCGAGCACCTTGAAGGGCTCGTTGACTTCCTGCTGGTGCACCTTGTTGGGGAAGTAGTCCTCAAGGGTGCGACCGTTGATCTTCCACTTGCCGGTGCCCGGGACGATCCGGACGCGGGCGATGGCGTTCTTGCGACGGCCCAGGCCGGCGGCCGGCTGCGGGTCGCCGAAGCGGCCGGCGAGCGACTCCGAGGTGTACTCGCCCTCGACGGGGACCTCGGACTCGGTGGTGTAGCTCTCGATGTCGACGAGCTCGGTCTCGGTCTCTTCGACCGGCTGCTCAACGGTGGTCTCGGCCACGGTTCTCCTCAGATCTTTTCTGTTTGGGGGTGTGGCCGGAACTACTGCGCGACCTGGGTGATCTCGAACGGCACCGGCTGCTGGGCAGCGTGCGGGTGCTGGTCGCCCGAGTAGACCTTGAGCTTCGAGAGCATCTGACGGCCCAGGGTGTTCTTGGGGATCATGCCCTTGATGGCCTTCTCGACGGCCTTCTCGGGGTTCTTCGCCAGCAGCTCGTCGTAACGGACGGAGCGCAGACCACCCGGGTAACCGGAGTGGCGGTACGCCAGCTTCTGGGTCTTCTTGTTGCCGGACAGGTGAACCTTGTCGGCGTTGATGATGATGACGAAGTCGCCCATGTCCATGTGCGGGGCATAGGTCGGCTTGTGCTTGCCGCGGAGGAGGTTCGCGGCAGTGGTAGCCAGACGGCCCAGGACGATGTCCTGAGCGTCAATGACGTGCCACTGGCGAGTCACATCGCCGGGCTTAGGGCTGTACGTACGCACTTCGCAGCCTTCTTCTTCAGTGGATGGGTGCTGACACATGGCATCACTGAAGCGATCGTGCAGCTGGGGACGACAGTGCCGGGAACCGATGCCCGTATGCCGCCCACTGGTAACTGCTCCAGGGAACCTACGTAAGGACTTCTCGCATGAGAGCGATCAAGCCAATACGCATAACAAGCTGCAAGACTACTCGGGCTGCCCCGGACGGGTCAAAACGAGTACGCGCACCTGCCCCTCCCGCCCCCCGTCTAAGATGCGCCCCATGAGCTTTGGGCAGCAGGGGGGACCCCCGTCCCAGTGGGATCCCTGGAAACCGAATTCCCAGCAGCCGTGGACCGGCGGCAGCGACGGCCCGACCCCGGACTGGGCCGCGCTCGCCGAGGCCTCGGAGACCCGTAACAAACGCCGCAGGCTGCTGTTCATAGGCGGCGGCGCCCTCGCCACCGTGGCGATAGGCACCGCCGTGGCCGTGGCCGTGGTGTCGGCGAACGGGGACAGCGAGGCGTCCACCACGTCCTCGCTGCCCGCCACCGCGGACATCCCCAGCCAGTCCGCCACGGCCCCGTCCTTCGCCCCGACCAGCGCCCCGCCGCCGCTGGACCCGAAGGACTTCGTCTCCAGCAAGACCAAGGACACCGCCCCGATCGGCGCGGACATCCTCTTCCCGGGCACGCAGCTGACCATGGGCGAGACGGTCTACAAGAAGGGCCCGACGGCCGACACCAAGAACTGCGCCTCGGTCGCCCAGGGGACCCTCCCGAAGGTCCTCAACGCCAACGACTGCACCCGTCTGATGCGCGTGACGTACGTCAAGGACGGCGTCGCGGTGACGGTCGGCGTGGCCGTCTTCGACACCGAGGCACAGGCGACCAAGGTCAAGACCCAGGCCGACGACAAGAGCGTCGTGAAGTCCCTGTCCGGCAGCGGTGTGAAGTCCTTCTGCGACTCCGCGATCTGCCGTACGACGACCAACTCCTACGGCCGCTACGCCTACTTCACCACCGCCGGCTTCACCAACGGCAAGAACGTCACGGAGAAGAGCACCCAGGTCTTCTCCACCGGCGACGACCTGGCCGAGTTCACCTTCCGCCAGATCCGACGCCGTGGCGAGGCCCAGGCGTCGGCGGCAGCGAACGAGTGACGCTCAGCGGGCGTCCCAGGAGACGTTGAGGACGGGTTCGGCGGGCACCCCGCCCCGTGCGACCGGCGCCGGGTGCGGTGCCTGCCGGGCGACCGTCCTGAAGACCCACGTCCGGTACGACCAGAAGCGGAACAGGGTCGCGACGCCGATGCCGAGGAACTTGCAGACATTGGTGGCGACGGTGCTGTCCAGGCCGAAGCCGTACGTGGTGATGTAGAGGACTCCGTTCTCGATGACCAGCCCGATCGCGCTGAAGAAGAGGAAGAGCGTCATCTCCCTGCGCCGGCTGGCCCGGGCCGCCGGGTCGCGGTCCCGGTAGGTGAAGTACCGCAGGCCCAGGTAGTTGGTGAGGATGGCGACCGCCGTCGCCAGGACGCCCGCCCGGACGGGCGCCCATCCGACGACGCCCGTGATGATGTTGAAGACCCCGAGATTCACCACGAATCCCGAGGCCCCCACCAGGCCGAACTTGGCTACCTCGCGGTACAGCTTGCCGAACCGCGAGGGAAGCGCGTGCCGTCCGCTCATGGTTCCCGCTCAACCCCGCCGGTTGCGCATCCGCAGCCGCAGCGGCACCAGGGCCGACTCGATCTGCGTCGAGAGGTTCATCTTGGAGACGCCTTCGGTGCGCTCCTCGAAGCGGATCGGGATCTCGACGGCGCTGTGCCCGGCCCGGACGGCCTTGAACTTCAGCTCGACCTGGAAGCTGTAGCCGGCGCTGTCCAGGGTCGCGAGATCCACGTCCCGCAGCGTGGCGGCCGACCACAGGTTGAAGCCGGCCGTGATGTCCCGGATCTTGGTGCCGAGCACGGTCCGGGCGTAGCGGTTGGCGAAGCGGGACAGCAGGACGCGGTGCTTTCCCCACTCCTCGTCCAGCGAGCCGCCCTCGACGTACCGGCTGCCGACGACCAGGCCGACGCCGGAGGCCACGGCCGTACCGAGCATCCGCGGCACCGCCTCGACGGGGTGGCTGCCGTCGGCGTCCATCTGGATCACGTAGGCGGCGCCCTCGGCGAGCGCGGCGCTCATGCCCGCGACGTAGGCGCGCCCGAGTCCGTCCTTCTCGGTGCGGTGCAGCACGCTCATACGGCGGCGCCCGTCCCAGTTGTACTTCTCGGCGAGCTCCTCGGCGATCCGGCCGGTCCCGTCGGGGCTGGAATCGTCGACGATCTTCAGGTGCAGCCCGTCGATCGGCAGACCGAGGACCAGCTCGGCCATCCTGGGCAGGTTCGCCGCCTCGTTGTACGTCGGCATCACGATGGTGACCGGTACGCCGGGGTGTCTGTCGTAGGCCGTCATGTCTTTCGGTTTCCCTCCCCTAGAGGCCCCGGAGGGGCCTCTCCTCAACCGGCGCGGGTCTGCCCAGCGCGCGGAAGTGCCAGCCCGCCGCGGACCAGCGGTCCCCGTCGAGCGCCCCCCGGCCGTCCACGATCAGCGGACGGGCCACCAGCGACGCGGCCCGTTCCGGGTCGATCTCCCGGAACTGCGGCCACTCGGTCAGATGCAGCACGAGGTCGGCTCCCCTGAGCGCCTCCTCGGCCGACATCGCGTATCCGAGGAGCGGGAACGCCTTGCGGGCGTTGTCCAGCGCCTCGGGGTCGTAGACCGTGACGTCGGCGCCGTCCAGGCGCAGACGGGCGGCCACATTGAGCGCGGGCGAGTCCCGGATGTCGTCCGAGTCGGGCTTGAACGCCGCGCCCAGTACGGCGATACGGGCCCCCAGCACCGCACCTCCGCACAGCTCCCGCGCCAGCTCGACGACCTTGTCGCGGCGGCGCATGTTGATCGCGTCCACCTCGCGCAGGAACGCCAGCGAGACCCCCAGCTCGTCGGCGCGGTGCGCGAAGGCGCGGATGTCCTTGGGCAGGCAGCCGCCGCCGAAGCCGACGCCGGCCCGCAGGAACTTCCGCCCGATCCGGTCGTCGTGGCCGATCGCCTCGGCGAGGACGCCGACGTCGCCGCCCGCCGCCTCGCAGAGCTCGGCCATCGCGTTGATGAAGGAGATCTTGGTCGCGAGGAAGGCGTTGGCGGCCGTCTTGACCAGCTCGGCGGTCGGGAAGTCGGCGGTGACCAGCGGGGTGCCGGCCTCCAGGACGGGCCCGTACACCTTGCGGAGGATCGTTTCCGCATGTGCGGATCGGACACCGATGACCAGCCGGTCGGGCCGCAACGTGTCCTGGACGGCGAAGCCCTCCCGCAGGAACTCCGGGTTCCAGGCGACCTCGACCCCCAGCGCCCCGGCGAGCCGCTCCGCCGTGCCCACCGGCACGGTCGACTTGCCGACCAGCAGCGAGTCCTCGGCCGCGTGCTCGGCGATCGCCGTGAAGGCCGCGTCGACGTAGGTGAGGTCGGCGCCCTCGGAGCCCTTGCGCTGCGGGGTGCCGACACACACGAAGTGCACCTCGCCGAAGGCCCCGGCCTCCGCGTAGTCGGTGGTGAACCGCAGCCGCCCGGTCGCCGTGTGCTTCCGGATCAGCTCGGGCAGCCCGGGCTCGTGGAACGGCACCTGCCCGTTGCGCAGCGCGGCGATCTTGTCGGGGTCGACGTCGACGCCGAGCACCTCGTGACCGAGTTCCGCCATGCAGGCGGCGTGGGTGGCACCGAGGTAGCCGGTGCCGATGACGGTGAGCCGCATGGTGTGCGGCACCTCCTCGAAGGTGACGGTCTACTGCTTGACGTAGACCCGGTACACACCGGCCTTGCCGGTGTCACGGTGGGGAAGCTGCGCGATCAGGCGGTAGTGCCCGCCGGCGCGAATGGCCTGGGTGATGGCCTTGTCCCGGGCGCTCCCGGCGGCTGCCGAGGTGGTGTCGAGGACGATCAGGCCGTAGCGGCCCTTGGTGACGTCGGCGACTTTCCCCTCCCGCAGGGAGGTCCACTGGCCGGGGCTGGTCTCGGCGTCCAGGTAGTACTGGGGCAGGCCGTCGACCGCGGTCAGATAGGTGCCCTTGCCGTCCACGTGCTCGCTCAGCACCTTGGCCAGGCTTCCGGAACTGGCCCAGCTCTCGGAGCGGTCGGCCGACTGGGAGATGCCCAGGGCCAGCATCAGGACCCATACCAGGATGCCCAGTTGGGGATGGCGGAAGTGGGCGCCGATCATCCGGGTGATGCCGAGACCGGCCATCGGCGCGGCCAGCAGCAGCCCGAAGGCGATGTGCCGGAACATCCCCGCCGACGTGTGCAGCTGGGCCTGGAGCAGCGGGACCAGGACCGCGGTCGCGCACAGCGTCAGACCGAGCGCGGCCCGGCGCAACGGGGAGCCGGGGACGCTGTCCACGTCGACGGCCTCGTTCATCCGCTCCCGCCTGACCCAGGCGATCGAGCCGCCGATGGCGAGCAGCAGGAACAGACCGCTCCACTGGAGCGACAGGCTCAGGATGTCCGTGGTGCTCTCGGAGCCCTGGCCGCGCGAGAGGGTGCTGTCGCTGATGTCGGTGAAGACACCGGTGACCACCAGCAGCGCGGCGGTCGCCAGGCCCAGCATGCCGCCGCGCAGGATGCCCTGGGCGGGGCCCTTGTAGGGCCAGGCCGTGTGTACCGCGAGCAGCAGCAGGGTGGGCAGGACCAGCACCGCCGTGTGGTTCACGGCCGCGGCGAGCGCGGCCACGGGAGCCGCCGCGAGGACGGCGAACACCGGTGCGCGATCGGTGTAGAGGACGATCCACGCCGCGAAGGCGACCAGCATCAGCGCCAGCGCGTCCGGGGAGGCGTAGTAGCCCACGACGACCGTGGACTGGAGCACCGCGTAGGCGGCGGCGGCGCTGGCCGCGACCCGCTCGTTGAACATGCGGCGGGTCACCGAGTAGAGCAGCGCTGTGCCGATCAGGGTGAACACCAGGCTGAGCAGCCGGACCGCGGTCAGTCCGCCGAGGTGGTCGGCGGCGCCGGCCAGAGCCGGATACAGCGACGCGGAGCCCGGCACCCGGTCCACGAGGTCGGTGGTGACGGCGGTTCCGTCGAGCAGGTGGTCGTACTGCTGGCGCCCGACGACGAGGTTCACGGCCTCTTCGGGGCTCGCGGAGTCGCTCAGCCGCAGGGAGAGGAGCGCTTGCATGGCAAGCACGCCGAGCAGCAGGATCCGGCCGATCCAACGGCGCCGGCGGCTGGGCGCCGCGGACCAGCCGGTCTCGGGGATCTCGGGGATCTCGTAGGCGGGCTTCTCCTCGACGGGTGCCTGGTGGCCCGCGTCGTAATGGCCCTGGTACTCAAACTGGTGCTCGTACAGGTTGCTCTCGCTGCCCGGTGCCGTGGCGACCGGCGCCTGGGCCGGGATCGCGTCCATGCCCGGGGCCGGAGCACCGTAGGCGACGGGGGCCGCCTGATGGTCCGGGTAGCCACCGTAGTAAGGCTGCTGGTGAGCGGCGGGCTGCCGGTACTGGACCTGCTGCAGGGCGGGATCGACATAGCGGTTCGGGTCGGCCTGCTCGGGGTCCCAGTGGGGCGGCGGGCTGGCAGGACTGAACCAGGAATCAGACTGCTCGTTCACTGCTGCTTCCTGATGTCGAAGCCGAAGTCGGAATCCTGCGCGCGCTTGCGGTACTCGGCGAGAGCCAGCGGGCTGATCTCGATCCGCCAGTCGGCGCGCTTGGGGATGTTGAACCAGATGAAGCCGATCACGTCGTCGCTGGCCTCGACGCCGTCGAAGAGGTCGTTGACGTCGACTCTGCGACGCTCGCCCTCCTGCGAGGCCGTCTCCGCGATGAAGATCGACTTCTTGGTGAAGGTCCTGATCTCGTCGATCGTCGGCCCGTACAGGGTGTCGAAGGTCTTGGCCCCGGTGACGGTGTAGTAGCCGATCATCCCGGCCCAGTCCACATAGGCGTCGCCCGGGTAGTACTGCTCCAGGTCGACCTTGGGCATCGGGTTGATGATGTTCGGCGTCCACACCCAGATGACGTTGGTCGCGCCCGCGTCCTGGAAGATGTCGTGGATGTGCCGCCACGCCTTCACGAAGTCGGCGGGGTCGGCCTTGGTGCGGCCCCAGGGGTACCAGTCACCGTTCATCTCGTGCCCGAAGCTGATGGCGATGGGCAGGTTGAGATGGACGATGTCCTTCGCCATCTTCTCCACGTAGGCGTCGGACTTGCCGGCCGCGATGGACTTCAGCGAGGGCTTGAAGGGCTCCCAGGCCATGAAGGGGAGCGCTCCCGCCTGGTAGATCTTGCGCACCCCGCTGGTGTCGAAGCCGTCGCCGAACGCCGCGTAGTACTCCAGCACGTTCGGCTCCTTGCCGATCCGCTTGCTGTAGGAGTCGAACGCCTTCAGCGACCTGGGCACACCGTCGAGGGCGACCCCGAGGTACTTGCCCTTCGGCTTGAGCAGCGGGCTGACGTCGTACGGCGTGACAGGCTCCGCGTCGGCGCCGGCGGTCGCACCGGGCTCGGCCGCCGAGCCGCCGGGGTCCTTGGAGGCGCCGGTGAGGCCGCAGCCGGTGATCACTACGAGACAGGCGACGAGCAGCGCCAGCAGGGGCAGGGCACGCCGGGACACGGCGCCCTGGTCGTGGGCGGTCATTCCGATCACACCACTTCCCGGCTGCGGGGCTGGACCAGCACGCGCCCGACGACGACGGCGTAGAAGAGCCCGGAGGCCAGGACGAGGGCGAAGTCCAGCGGGTCCATGGTGAGCATGCGCCAGGTCGCGGCGCCGACCCAGATCGCGGCCGTGCCGCCGCCCCAGACGGTCATGCCGATCCAGAAGCGCCGCGTCTTGTTCTTCTTGGCGCCGCTGGAACCGGTGGGCTGCCAGCCCATGCGGTTCTTGCGGAGGATGTCCCAGATCGCGAAGAGATGCGCCCAGCCGTACATCATCCGGGCCGCCCAGGCTTCCAGGCGGTACGGGTTGCGGTGCCACAGCGGGAAGATCAGCGTGGTGTAGATCAGGCTCGGCAGCACCAGACCCATGTACTCGATCTTCAGCATGTCCGGCATGGCCAGCAGCAGAACGATCGGGATCAGCGGCGAGACGATGGTGAACAGCGCCGTGTGAATGTAGTAGAAGAATCCGGACATGTAGCACATCCGGGATTCCGGCTTGAGGTTGGCCTTCCAGAACTTCTTGCTGCCCAGCAGGCTCATCGACCCCGAGCACCAGCGGTACTGCTGGTTGAAGAAGGCGCCCGCGGTGTCCGGGCAGACGCCGGTGGACAGCGCGACCGGCACATAGCGCAGGTCCCAGCCGAGGCCACGCAGGTCGAAGCCGGTGTGGACGTCCTCGGAGTGCTCGATCAGCGTGGTGCCGCCGTTGGTCTCCAGTGCGGCACGCCGGTAGACGGCGCAGGAGCCGACGCAGATCGCGCCGTCGTTGTTCTGCCGGGAGACCTGGACGGAGCGGTAGAAGAGTTCCTGCACCGCGCCCGCACCGCGTTCGATCCAGTTCTGCGAGTCGAGAATCCGGAAGAACTGCGGGGACTGGACGATACCGACATCCGGGTCCTTCTCCATGTACGGGAGAAGTTCCTCCAGGAGGTCCTCACGGGGAGCGAAGTCGGCGTCCAGGATGAGGATGTACTCGCCATCGGAGTTCTGAAAGCCGAAGTGCATGTTGCCGGCCTTCTTGAACCAGCCCCGATTGTGACGGGTGCCATAAACAAAGCCGAAGTCCACCGCCATCGCGGCCAGCTCGTCACTCGCCGAGTCGTCGAGGACGTACGGCGTCACCACCCCGGGATAGCGGTCACGCAGCCGGGCCACATGCGTCCAGGTGTTGTGCAGCACCTCGATCGGCTCGCCGCAGACCGGCAGGAACACGTCCACGGTCGGGTAGCGCTGCGGCCGCCAGCTGCGCACCAGGTCGCGGTGCGCCTTGAGGTCGAAGTCCTTGGTGAAACCGTTCACCTTGAGGGAGACCAGGTAGTACAGCACCGTGAACAGCAGGAACGGCATGTAGACCCAGAGCCACGGCGAAGACTGGGCAAGCGCTATCTGACTGGCCACAAGGCAGCAGAAGCTGATGATGGAGCAGCAGGTGAGCACCCACAGGTGCCGACTCGTGTAGGAGTACTTCTCCTCGTTGTCCGGCGGCTGCGGCAGCAGTCCGTACATCCGGCGGGAGGGCTGCCCTCGCCTCAGCCTGCGATGGGAGGAGGACGCGCTTCTGCTGCCGCCCCCCGTCGTGGGCCCGTCCGTGACGGTCATTCCTATGCCCCCCCGGGCGTTCTACGACTACTCTCACCCGATCGGGTGAAGACGAGTGAAGATAGTACGTTTTTTTTCCGAGTTTTCGAGTGCTCTTGCGAGGGAACAGGTGAACAAATCGGCATGCATCCGGCAAGGAAACACGTGCGACATCAGGTCGTGACATGCCGTATCTCATGAGATCTCTGTCAGTGAAATCATCATTTCGGACGGTGACGCACTTCGCCGTTCTCGCCCTGCTCGCCGGTTGTTCAGGTCACACACCCGCGCCCGCCGCGAAGCGCACCCCGAGCCCGGCCTCCACGACGGCCGCCCCGGCAACCACCGCGACGGGTCCGGCGACGGTGTGCACATCCGCCGAGAAGCCGTACCCCCAGCGCCTGGTGAAGGGCGACAAGTACAGCATCGAGCCCAACCGCTGGAACGCCTCGGGCGGCACCATCTGCCTCAAGACCCCCGGCGACACCGGCTTCACCGTCTCCGACGTCCACGGTCTCGTCGCCAAGGACGCCAAGGCCCCGCGCGCCTACCCCAACATCGCCACCGTCCCCGGCACCGCGGGCCTGCCCGTGCCCGTCACCGACCTGGGCGACGCGACCAGCGACTGGGCGGCCTGGCCCGCCGCCTCTGGCTCGTACAACCTGGCGTACGACCTCTGGTACGGCCCGAGCAGAACCGACTGCGATTCCGCTCACAGTGCGGAGCTGATGATCTGGCTGGACGCCACCGACAACATCGCGCCCGCCGGCAGGCGGACCCCCGGCACGGTCGACATCGGGGGCGACACATACGCGGTCTACGAGGCTCCCGTCACCGGCGCCCACAGCGTGATCAGCTACGTCCGCACCCACCCGACCCGCACCGTCCGCGGCCTCAACCTGCGCCTGTTCACGGCGGACGCGCTCCAGCGCGGATACATCCCCGAGCAGTCCTACCTGTGCAAGGTCGCGGCCGGCTTCGAGATCTGGACCGGCGGCGTAGGTCTGCGCACCTTCGACTTCGCCTTCCACAACAGGACCGGACTGCCGACCGGGGTCGTACGCTCCGGTGCGACGGGGATCTGCCTACGGTCGGACGACGAAACGGCCGTCACCGGATCCTGCGGAGGCAGCGCCGGGAAGACCACCTGGACGGTGGCCAACGACGGCCATCTGCGCACCGGCGGACGCTGTCTCCAGTCGGCCGGCACGACCAAGGTCACCCTGGCCGCCTGTGCCGGAAAGCCCGCCCAGCGCTGGGCCCCGGGCCCGGACGACCGGCTCGTGCACACCGCGTCCGGCCGCTGCCTGGACACCGACGAAGGCTCCCTGGCCGTCGGCGTAACGGCGGTATTGCGGCCATGTCATGAGGGAACGTCACAACGCTGGTCACTGCCCCACAACGGCCTGACTTCCTGACAATGGCCTATCATCCGCACATCGTCCACACATTTGAGCGATGGACCTAACGGGGGGGGTTCCGTCAGGTCACGGCTCCGGATTCCGAGCGAGAAAGACGACCTGATGACGGCAGATGGCACCTGGATCAGACCTGAGGGCACCAGGCCGAACCCAAGACGCACCCGACCCGGCATGGACACCACCATGCCGCTGGGCACGGTCGCCGAGGACGTCGCCGCACGCCGCACCGCCGAGCGGATCGCCCGCCGACGTCTGGAGCCGCCGTCGAAGCCCGCGAAGGCCGCCTTCCGTACCGACTGGCTGCCTCTGCTGCTCGTCCTGCTGGCACAGGCCGTGCTCGCCTACCGCCTCACCGACGACAACACCGCGTTCGTCGACGAAGGCACCTACATCTACGCCGGTTACAACCAGATCGAGCACCTGCTGCACGGCGAGCCCGTCGCCGACTACGCGAGCTTCTTCTCCGGCTCGCCCCTGATCTACCCGGTCTTCGTCGCGATGGCCGACATGGCCGGCGGCCTGCTCGCGACCCGGCTGCTGAGCATGGCGTTCATGCTCACCGCCACCGTCGCCCTCCACCTGGCCACCCGGCGGATGTACGGCTCCGTGGCGGCCTTCTTCGCGACCGCGCTGTTCGTCGCGCTCGGTCCCACCCAGCTCCTCAGCAGCTACTCCACGTACGACTCGATGGCACTGACCCTGCTGGCCTGGGGCGCCTACTTCGCGGTCCGGCTCACCACCGGTGGCGGATACTCCAGCATGATCATGGCCGCCATGTTCATGGCACTGGCCGACTGGACCAAGTACGCCTCCCTGCTGTGGACCCCGGTCGTCATCGGCATCGCGATCTTCGCCGGGCACGGCGGAGCCGCCTGGTCCGCGGTTCGTATACGACGCGGTATCGAACTGACCGTCCTGTGGCTCGTCGCCCTCCTGCTGCCCGCCGTCACGGCGAAGACCCACGTCGACGGCTTCACCCACACCACCCTGATGCGCAAGCCGGGCACCGACCCTGTCTCGTACGTCGCCGGGGAGGCCGCCAAGTGGGTCGGCCCGCTGCTCGTCCTCGCCCTCATCGGCGTTCTGGTCACCCTGGTGCTCAGCAAGCGCGGCAGAGCGAGCAAGGCAGACGTCTGGCTCGCCCTGCTGCTCTTCGTCGGTGGCGTCCTCGCACCGGCCAACCAGATCCGTATCCACACCTGGCTGTCGCTCCAGAAGCACGTCGACTTCGGCGCCTGGTTCGCCTGCATCGCGGCCGGAGTGCTGCTCGCCCGGATCTTCGTCACACTCCGCGGCAAGGTCCACGTCACCGCCGGCGTCCTGGTCACCGCCTTGGTGGTCGCACCGCTCACCTACTTCGGAGCGGGCCAGTCCGCCCACATGTACGCCGAGTGGTCCGACTCCTCCGGCCTGGTCTCCGCGCTGCGCCCCTATGTCAAGAAGGGCAAGGAGGAGTACCTCGTCGAGAACTACAACGTCCCGGCGTACTACCTCAAGGAACAGACCACCTGGCCGCAGTGGCAGGACCTCGTCGGCAAGAGCTACACCGACCCCGAGACCAAGAAGACCCTCTCCGGCGCCCCGGCCCTCCAGGCGGCCGTCAAGGACCACTACTACTCGATCGTCGTCCTGGACTTCACCCAGACCCCGGACATCGACGTCGCCCTGCAGCCTTCCCTCAAGGAGGCGGGCTACCGGGTGCACAAGGTCATCAAGAGCACCCGGACCGGAGACGGCCAGTACACGATCTACTTCGCACCAGGCTTCGGAAAGAAGTGACGCGCGCCCAGGGGCCGGTTCAGCAGCAGCCGGCCCCTGGCAGCGACCGCTTGTTCCGCGCCTCCTTGTTCCGCGCGGCCAGCAACTCGTCCGCCGGGTAACCCACCTCTTCGAGCGTCAGCCCATGCGGCCGTACGACATGCACGGCCGAGTCCCTGACCCCGGCGGCCAGCACCTTCCCCGGCCACTCCGGCCCCCGGTGCCCGTCCCCCACGAACAGCAGCGCCCCGATCAGCGAGCGCACCATGTTGTGGCAGAAGGCGTCGGCCCGGACCGTGGCGGTGATGATCCCGTCGTCCCCCCGCACCAGGCTCAGCTCCTGGAGCGTACGAATGGTGGTCGCGCCCTCCCGCTTCTTGCAGTACGCGGCGAAGTCGTGCTCCCCGAGGAGCCGCCCGGCGGCCTCGTTCATCGCGTCGACGTCGAGCGGCCAGTCGTGCCACAGGACATGACTGCGCAGCAGCGGGTCCACACCCCCGGGGTTGTCGGTGACGCGATAGGCGTACCGCCGCCAGATGGCGGAGAACCGGGCGTTGAAGCCGCTCGGCGCCTCCCGCAGGGCCCACACCCGGACGTCCTTCGACAGCCGCCCAGCCAGCCGCTTGAGCAGCTTCTCGTGATGCTCGCCCCAGACCTCACGCGGCAGATCGACATGCACGACCTGGCCCCGCGCATGCACCCCGGCATCGGTCCGCCCGGCGACGGTCAGCTCGTACGTCTCCCGGGACCGGGTCACCGTACGCAGTGCGTCCTCGACCTCTCCCTGCACGGTCCGCCGTCCCCCGGCCTGCTTGGCCCACCCGGAGAACTCGCTCCCGTCGTACGACAGATCAAGGCGCACCCGTACGAACCCGGGCTCTACTTCGTCACTCACACAGAGATCCTCTCAGGAACACGAAAGCGGGCCCGCTCCCGAAAAGGAACGGACCCGCTTACTTCAATGCGAGGCGGAGCCTCAGGCGTCCTTGGACTCCTCGGCGACGTCCTCGGCCTCATCGGCCTTGGTCACGTCGACCTTGGTCTCCTCGGCAACCGGAGCAGCCTCGGCGTCCTTCGCGGCACGCTTGGTGGCGGCCTCGGCCTCACCCGTCGCCTGCTGCGCGACCGTCAGCGCCTCGACCAGCTCGATGACAGCCATGGGCGCGTTGTCGCCACGACGGTTACCGATCTTGGTGATACGGGTGTAGCCACCCGGACGGTTCTCGTACCGCGGGCCGATCTCGGTGAAGAGCGTGTGCACGATGCCCTTGTCCGTGATGACCTGGAGCACCTGGCGGCGGTTGTGAAGGTCGCCCTTCTTCGCCTTGGTGACCAGACGCTCGGCGTACGGACGCAGCTTGCGCGCCTTCGCCTCGGTGGTGGTGATACGGCCGTGCTCGAACAGCGCCTTCGCGAGGTTCGCGAGGAGCAGCTTCTCGTGCGCGGCGCTGCCGCCCAGACGGGCACCCTTGGTGGGCTTCGGCATGGTGTTTCTCCTAGGTGTCTGCCCCGGCCGTATCAGGTACCGGGGTCAGTATCCGAGCAGGCGGTTACCTGTCGGAGATCCGGGGTCCGCTGACGCGAACCCCGGAGGCGGTGGAGATCAGTACTGCTCGGTCTCCACGAAACCCGCGTCCGCGTCGTCGTCGGCGCCGAAGGCGTCCGCGGCGGCGGTCGGGTCGAATCCGGGCGGGCTGTCCTTGAGGGCCAGGCCCATGCCGGCCAGCTTCGCCTTGACCTCGTCGATGGACTTCGCACCGAAGTTGCGGATGTCCAGGAGGTCCGCCTCGGAGCGGGCGACGAGCTCACCCACGGAGTGGATGCCCTCACGCTTGAGGCAGTTGTACGACCGAACGGTGAGCTCCAGCTCCTCGATCGGCAGCGCCAGGTCAGCGGCCAGGGCGGCGTCCGTGGGGG